>JBKPDV010000001.1:0-7497 GCA_046728075.1 Acidobacteriota bacterium
CTCCGGAAGAGGGTCGACGAGGCTCTCCTGCGTTAACACCACTCGCGCTTGAGCGTCCTCCAACATGAAGGCCACACGCCGCCGTGGATAGGCGGGATCCAAAGGCACATAAGCCCCTCCCGCCTTTAAGATCCCCAATAACCCCACCACCATCTCCAACGAACGCTCGATACACAGCCCCACCAAAACATCGGGACCCACCCCACGCTTTCTCAAGTACCTCGCCAACCGGTTCGCTCGCTCGTTTAACTCCCGATAGCTCAGCCGCTCTTGACCGAAGACGACCGACTGCGCCTCCGGCGTCCTCTCCACCTGCTCTTCGAACAACCTCGATACCGTCTTCTCGCGCGGATATGGCCGCTCCGTCCAGTTCCACTCGAGCACCCGCTCAAGCTCTGTCGACGTCAAAAGTGGAAGCTCGGAAATCCGCCGGCCCGCGTCGGCGGCGACCTCCTCGAGGAGCCGCACGTAATGCCCCGCCATTCGCGCGATCGTCTCCGAATCGAACAGGTCGGTCGCATAGACAAAACTGCAGGTTAGAGTCTCCAGTTGTTCCGACAGGTTCACCTCGAGATCAAAGTGAGTCGAGTGGGTTTCGGCCGGCTCAGAAACCACCCGGACACCGGCCATTTCGAAGGAGACGCTCGTAGCATCCTGGAGCGCAAAGAACACCTGAAACAGCGGGTTCTGTCCAAGATCACGCGCGGGCTGGAGCTCCTCCACCAGCTTCTCGAAAGGCAGGTCCTGGTGCGCGTAGGCGCCCAGCGCCACCTGTCGGGCCCGCTGGAGCAGTTCCCGGAAACTCGGATCCCCCGAAAGGTCTATCCGCATCACCAGCGTGTTGACGAAAAACCCGATGAGCTCCTCGATCTCCGGCTGGTTGCGTCCCGCAATCGGAGAGCCCAGCGCGATGTCTTCCTGGCCTGTGTACCGAAGAAGCAGCGCCGCAAACGCCGCCAGCAACGTCATGTAGAGCGTCGCTTCCTCGCGCCTCGCCAGCTCCTTCAACCCCTTCAGGAGATCCTTTGAAAACGAGAGCGAATAGCGCGCGCCACGGAGGCTCTGGACCGGCAGTCTCGGGTGGTCCGTCGGAAGCTGCAGGACCGGCAGCTCCGCGAGCTGTTTCTTCCAGTAAGCGAGCTGCTTTTCGAGCAGATCGCCTTGCAACCGCTCCCGCTTCCAGGCCGCGAAGTCTCCGTATTGAATCGGCGGCGCGGGAAGCGGTGAGGGTCTCCCCTGCGAAAAAGCGGAGTAGAGGCTGCTGAGCTCCCGGAAGAGAACGCCGGCCGACCAGGCGTCACTCACGATGTGATGGTTGGTGAGAAGGAGGATGTGGTCTTCCGGCCCGAGGCGGAGCAGGCGCGCGCGAACCAACGGGCCCCGCGCCAGATCGAAAGGACTCTGTTGCTCCTCTTCCGCGATTCGGGCAGCTTCCCCTTCGCGCGCCGCCGATGGCAGGCTTGTCAAATCGGTGCGGAGCAGGGGGACCGATCCGCTTTCGGCAATGATCTGCGTCGGGCGGTTTTCGACGACCGCAAAGGTCGTTCGCAGAACTTCGTGGCGGGCGACGATCTCCTCGAGTGTGCGCCGGAGAGCGTCTTCATCCAGAATCCCCTGGAAGCGAAGCATCCGAGGCACGTTGTAAACGGGACTCTCGGGTGCCAGCTGGTGCAGGAACCAGAGCCGCTGCTGCGCGAACGACAGCGGCGCCTGTTGTCGATCCGCCCGCCGCGGAATCGACTCCGCCCGACGGAGCTTGTCCCCGCGCTCCCGCAGCCTGCGCTCGAGGAGCTCACGCTTGGCGGGTGAGAGTCCCGCCAGACGCTCGGCCAGATCAGACGCGGACGGGGCGCTCAGGATCGTTCTCCAGAGCGGGCGGCCTTCTCGTCCGGAAGGCGTTCGAGATCGTCCAGGATGTGAGAGATCTCTTCCTGCTGCGCCTCCTGGATTCGCGCCGCCAGCTGCGCGACAGTCGGGAACTCGAAGAGCCACCGAATGGGCAGCTCTCGTTCAAAGGTCCGGCGCATCCGCCAAACCGCCTGCGTCACCAGCAGCGAATTGCCTCCGAGATCGAAGAAGTTGTCGTCCCTGCCGACTCTCTCGATTCGCAGCACCTCGCTCCAGATCGCAGCGACCGCTCCTTCGACCGGTGTCCGCGGCGCGGTGTAAGCCCGCTCGGGCCGCGCCTCTTCGGGCGACGGGAGGGCGCGCCGGTCGATTTTCCCGTTCGCCGTCAAGGGCAGCGCCTTCATCGGGACGAACGCTGAGGGCACCATGTAATCCGGAAGCCGTTCGCGGGCCCAGTCGCGGAGCTCCTCGGAAGACAGATCGGCATTCCGGCCGGCAACGACGTAGGCGACCAGACGGGGCTCCGCCGGAGAGTCCTCCCGCGCCAAGACGAACGTTTCGCTGACGGCCGGGTGCGCCGCGATGACGGCCCGGACTTCGCCGGGTTCGATCCGAAAACCCCGGATCTTGACCTGGTCGTCGCAGCGGCCCAGGAATTCGAGGCTCCCGTCCGCCAGGAAGCGGCCGCGATCCCCCGTCCGGTAAAGCCGCGCTTCCGGCTCTTCGGAATGAGGATGCCGGACGAATCGGGCAGCCGTCTCCGCGGGATGGTTGCAGTATCCCTCTGCCAATCCCACCCCGCCGATGAAGAGCTCTCCGGGGACGCCGACGGGCACCGGCTCGTTGGCGGCGTCGAGGACGTAGATTTGCGTGTTGGCGATCGGGCGGCCGATCGGCACCGTCCGGGAAGGGCCGCTCGTCTGGCCGGGTCGAAGGCGCAAGACGAGCGATCCGACCGTCGTCTCGGTCGGACCGTAGTGGTTGATGATCTGACAGCTTCCACCAAGCCGAGTGATCCGATCGACGAGATCCCAGGTGAGAGCCTCCCCTCCGAGAATCAGAAACCGACCGGGCAGCATGTCTCGCCCTCCGCCCGAAGAGAGTAGTGCAGCCAGATGAGAGGGGACGATTTTGAGGACATCGATCGGGTTCTCGGAAACGTACTCGGCGAAGCGGTTCCCTTCGATCGCCGTCTCGTAACCCACCACGTGAAGGCAGCCGCCCGAAAGGAGCGAAGGGAAAATGGAGGTGTTTCCAAGGTCGGCGCTGATCGTGGAAACGGTGGCAAACGTGAGAGGATGATCGACGATCGGATCGATCCCGAGCAGGTCCCGCACGACGAAATGGGCGTAGTTGACCAGGCTCTCGTGCCGGACCCCGACCCCCTTCGGAATGCCGGTCGAGCCCGACGTGTACATGACGTAAGCGAGGTCGGCCGGCTCCGCGCGTCGTTCCGGGTTGCGAGTTTTCCGCGGTGCGGGGCGATCCTGCTCCCGATCCAGGCAGATCGTCTCGCCCGAGAATTCGGCGAACTTCTCGAGCCATTTCGCCTCCGTGATCACGATCCGAGAACCGCTCTGCGCGAGCTGGAGAGTCAGCCGCGCGGCAGGATGCTGGGGGTTGAGCGGCACGTAAGCGCCTCCGGACTTCAGGATCGCGAGCAGCGCGACAATCCCGTCGGCGGAGCGGACGAGCGCCACACCGACCCGCGCGCCCCGATCGACGCCGCGCTCGATCAGCCTCCATGCGAGCTCGTTGGCGCGGTCGTTGAGCTCCCCGTAGGTCAGCCGCTCCCCGCCGAACACGAGGGCGGCCGCGTCCGGCCCGCGCGACACCCGCTCTTCGATCAACTCGTGAATGCAGCGGGAGCGCGGGAAGGGAGCCGCCGTCTGATTCCAGTCGATCAAGATACGGCGGCGCTCGCGAGCGGTGAGAATCGGCAGCTCGCCCGTTCGCGCCCGAGGGTTCTTCGCGGCGGCGGCGATCAGCGGCTCCAGGTGCGCGAGCAGCCGGTCCCCCGTTCGAGAGGGCAGAATCTCCGGATCGACGCTGCAGGAGATGCGGACACGATCCGACTCGCTAGCGCAATCCAGCCAGAGAGGAGCGTCGTCGACGCGAGCGAAATCCGCGAGGATCCGGAAAGACACGCCGCCGGAGTCCGGCAATCGGGGCCGTTGAAAGAACTCGAAGACGGGCGAGCGGTTCCGGCCGGCGGAGACCGCTTCGAAGTCCTCCTTCTTCCCGAAATACTCCTGCCACTCCTCGTTTTGCGCCCGCGCCTGAGCGGTTCTTCTGGCTGCCTCGTCGAAGGAAGGGTTGCCCTCGAACGACGCACCGAGCGGAAGGGCCCTGGCGAAGAGTCCCACCGCCTCTTTCAAATCATCCAACTTCCGCCCATCGTGGACGTCTCGGACGAGAACTTCGGTCTCTCCGGTCGTGCGCCAGAGAAGCGCCTGCCAGCACGTGAGCAGAAAATCTCCCGGAGAGAACCCCTCCGCGCGGCAATGGGCCTCGATGGCGGCGAGCAACTCCCCATTGAGATCGAGCTCCGATCTCCCCATGCCGCCCGGGACGTCCTCCATCCCGTCGAAGGGAAGGGCCCCGGTCGCAAGGAACCTGCCACTCCAGTGGGTCCGCGCCGTCCGCGCCGGTTCGTCGTCCGACTCCAGCAGCTCGTTTTGCCATTCCGAAAAATCGGCGTACTGGATCGTTCCCTCCCGATCCCGCCCGGGCGCGTCGCCTGCATACTCGGCTGCCAGCTGGCGCGCGATGCTGTAAAGACCCTTGCGATCGGCGCAAAGCGCGGGAACCGTGAAGAGAAGCAGATGTCTCGAGCTCGAGAGCCTGGAAAGACGCAGGCGCAAGAGAGGTCCGCGTGCGACGTCGAAAGGCGTTGCGGCCTCCTGCCGAACGAGCTCTTGCGCGGCCGCTAATGGATGCAGATGCGGATGCGGATCGGCGCCCGGTGTTTCCAGACCCTCCGTCAACCGCCAGGCCGCCTCCACGTCCTCGGCGACGACCTGGAAGGGGGAACTTCCCGAACGCCGCTGGAAAGTCGTACGCAGGATCTCCTGCCGGGCGACCACTCGCTCGATCGCACGTCGCAGGGACTCTGTCGAGAGCTCCCCCTCGAGCATCAAGACGCACCAGGCGCGAGCCCACGGACGCATCCCCCGGTCGGAGAGCGACCAGACGCGCCGCTGCTGCGGAGACAGACGGAATCCTTCGACGACGGCAGTCAACTCGATCTGCTCCTCCTCCCGTTCGAGCTCGAAAGATCGATGGCCTTGCGGCGCATCGATCGGAGCCGGAGGGATTGAGCCTGGAGACGCTCGTTTCTGGCTTCCCGCAGCCGCTGCTTTTCGGTTTCACTCAGCGTTTCCAGCTCCTCCAGACGGGCGTCCCGATTCTCGAGGATGCTTCTGAGCAACCGCTCGTAGCGCCCGCACATCGCGTCGATGGTCGCCGCCTGGAAGAGCTCGGCGTTGTAGACCCAGTTCACCAGCCAGCCCCCTTCCGACTCGCTGACGAAGACCGCGAGATCGAATCGCGCGACCTCCGTTCCGGGATCCAGGACGGTCACGTCGAGCCCCGGAAAGGAGACTTCGGACCACGGGAGCTTCTGCATGACGAAGAGAACCTGGACGAGGGGAGTTCGACTCAGATCGCGCTCCGGCCGCAGCTCTTCGACGAGTTTCTCGAAGGGCAGATCCTGGTGGGCGTAGGCCTCGAGCGCCACGTCCCGGACGCGGCGGAGAAGCTCCCCGAATCGAGGGTTTCCCGACAAGTCGGTTCTCAGGACGAGGAGATTGACGAAAAAACCGATCAGACCCTCCGTCTCGACATGCGTTCGGCCTGTGATGGTCGTCCCGACGACGATGTCGTCCTGCCCCGTCTGCCGTTGGAGCAGAACCTGGAAGGCGGCGAGCAGGGTCATATACAGAGTCGCGCCCTCGTCGAAGCCGAGCGATTTCAAGGCCTCGGTCATTTCTCTCGGCAGAGAGAGGGATTGTCTTGCTCCCCGAAAGCTCTGGACGCTCGGCCGAGGCTGATCGGTCGGCAGGTTGAAGACCGGGAGTTTTCCACCGAGCTTCCGTTTCCAGTAGGAGAGCTGGGTCTCCAGGGGTTCTTCGCGAAGCCACTCCCTTTGCCATCTCGCGAAGTCACCGTATTGGATCGGCAGGTCGGCGAGCGGCGACGGCTGTCCGCTCGAGAAGGCTCGATAGAGCGCCGCCAACTCCCGAAAGAGGACTCCCTTCGACCAGCCATCGGTGATGATGTGGTGCATCGTCAGAATCAGGACGTGGTTCTGCTTCTGTTCGTCCAGACGGAGAAGAACCGGCCGGAAGAGCGGTCCTTTCGAGAGATCGAAACGGTGCTCCGCCTCCTCGGCCGCCCAACGCAGCGCCTCCGCCTGCCGCCGCTCTTCGGGAGTTTCTTCGAGGTTGCCTCGGATCAAGCGAACAGGAGCCGGCGGAGAAACCAACTGACGGGGCTCTTCCCCCATCATCGCAAACGTTGTGCGCAGCGTTTCGTGCCGTCTCGCGATCTCCGTCAGACCGGCCTCCAGGGCTTTGACGTCAAGGGATCCCTTCAAGGCGACGGTAATCTGATCGTTGTAGGCGGGATTGCCCGGCTCCAGCTGATCCAGGAACCAGAGTCTCTGTTGCGCGAACGAGGTCTCTCGACCGATCGTGGACGTCTCGGCCGTCTCCTTTTTTGACGCGGGACCCGTTCCCGGGCCGGAGGCGCTTTCCACTCCCGGCGAATGGAGATCTTCCTCAAACACGAGGAACCGTGCCTCCGCAAAGAGTCGACGGCCGGCCGGCGGTATTCAAGTCAGATGACTCCCCGATCTCGCAAATCCTGCTGTTCCGTCGCTGAGAGGCCGAGCCACCGGCTGTAGATCTCTTCGTTGTGCTCTCCCAGCCGCGGCGGAGACCGTCGCAGCGACCCGGGGGTGGCGGACAGCTTGACGGGGATTCCGACGTGCTTGACGGAGCCGAGCTCGGGATGCGGGAGCTCGCGCACCATCTCCCTGGCGGCCGCCTGCTCCCCGCACTGGGCGACGGGCACGGCGTTGATCGCGCCGCACGGGATCTCCGCCTGCTTCAAGACGCCGAGCCAGTGCTCGACGGAACGAATCGCAAAGACCTCTTGAAGCCGGACATGAAGCATGTCCCGCTGTTCGATTCGTCCGGCATTCGTCGCGAGGCCGGCATCCGGAGAAAACCCGTGAGACTTCAGGACTTCGCAGAGACGCTTCCAGAGCGCATCGGTTCCTATCCCGAGAGCGAAACTCCTGTCGGAGGCCTCGAAGACCTCGTACGGAGCCAGGGAAGGATGCAGATTCCCCATCCTGCGGGGCGCGCCGGTCCCGGCCAGGGCGCTCGAGGCCTGAAAGGTCAGCGTGGAGAGAGCACTGTCGAAAAGAGCCACGTCCACCAGCTGCCCTTCTCCAGTGGAGTCGCGAGCCCGAAGAGCGGCCAGGATCCCGAACGCGGCATACAGCCCGGCTGTCACATCCGTGACAGGGACTCCCGCCTTCGTTGGCGGACCATCCGGCTCGCCGGTTACGTCCATGATCCCGCTCTCCGCCTGAACCGTGAGGTCGAAGCCCGCCTCGTGCCGACGCGGCCCGGTCTGGCC
>JBKPDV010000002.1:0-7791 GCA_046728075.1 Acidobacteriota bacterium
GATATGTGTGGCGCAACCTCGCGGCATGAGACCCCGGCCATGGTTTCAGCCGCCGGTCGCGGGTAGGAGCGGCTTTGGCAGCTGATCTCCTGCATTCGGCTCGATCGCATGCAGATCGCTGCTCTGCCCGAATTCATACCCAGAACAACGAACTTCGAATTTTGGAGCAGCACATGTTCGGCAAGGCCGGCGTAATTCGCGATCTCATCGTCGGCGGCACGCTCGCTCTTGGTATCGGCGTGTTGGGCGGGCTGGACATCGCGAGTGCCCCCACGCCGGATGCGGCCGATGCGTCGATTCGGGAGTTCGGAACGCTGCTGACGGTCATGTTTGGGCTCGCCGCGGCACTCTGGTGGAATCAGTCTGCCAGGCTCTCCGATTTGGATGTGCCGGGTCCCCAATCCCAAAGCAACGCCAACTCACTCAATAGCGCTGCCGCCACCTTCACGGCGGCCTCGCTCTTGTGCAGCGTCTTTGCCGGCTCGCCATGGAAGTCAACAGGCAGCTGGCTATCCGCAATCAACGTACTCCTGCTCCTCGCAATGTCTGGGAGCGAACTCCAGCAAGCTGTCCGAATTTCGCTGAGGCAGCGCCCTGAACTCAGAGGTGTGCTCGCAGGGGTGTCGTTTGCAATAGCGGCCGCGGCATTTGTTCTGCATCTATGGGGATGAGAACCGACGCTTATAAACACACTTGCCCGGACCGCCCCGGCGTCGGACGGATCGGGGCACCCCACCGCGACGGACAACAATGACGCCGATACCAGAGGAGGCGATCATGGCGAAGGCGTTGTCGGACAAAGAACTGGCACTCATGGACGCCTACTGGCGCGCCGCCAACTACCTGTCGGTTGGGCAGATCTATCTTTATGACAATCCGCTGCTCAAGACACCCCTGACCAAGGAACACATCAAGCCGCGCCTCCTGGGTCACTGGGGAACGACGCCGGGTCTCAACTTCATCTACGTCCACCTGAATCGGATCATCAGAAAGCACGATCTGGACATGATCTACATCACGGGCCCCGGACATGGCGGACCCGGTCTGGTGGCGAACGCCTATCTCGAGGGAACCTACAGCGAGGTCTATCCGAACATTCCCTGCGACGAAGAGGGCATGAAGCGCCTCTTCACCCAGTTCTCTTTTCCCGGTGGGATTCCGAGCCATGTGGCGCCGGAAACTCCCGGTTCGATTCACGAGGGCGGCGAGCTCGGCTACGCGCTGTCTCACGCCTACGGAGCCGCCTTCGACAACCCCGATCTGATCGTGGCCTGTGTCGTCGGGGACGGCGAGGCGGAGACGGGCCCGCTGGCGACGAGCTGGCATTCCAACAAGCTTCTGAGTCCGGTGAACGACGGGGTCGTTTTGCCGATCCTCCACCTCAACGGCTACAAGATCGCCAATCCCTGCGTCCTGGCTCGTATCAGCCATGAGGAGCTGGACCATCTTTTCCGTGGGTACGGATACACACCGCATTTCGTCGAGGGCCACGAGCCAAAGAAGATGCACGAGCTCATGGCCGCGACCTTGGACACGGTCGTCGGCGAGATCCAGCGCATCAAGGCCGCCGCTCAGCGCGATGGATTCAAGGAACGTCCCCGCTGGCCGATGATCGTGCTGCGCACACCCAAGGGATGGACATGCCCGAAAGAGATCGACGGCAGACGCACCGAGGACTACTGGCGAGCGCACCAGGTACCGATGGGGGCAATGCATGAGAACCCGGATCACGTCCGCATCCTCGAAGAGTGGATGAAGAGCTATCGGCCGGCGGAATTGTTCGACGACAGCGGCTGCCTCCGGCGCGAACTCGCGGATCTCCGCCCGCGAGGCAAGCGCCGCATGAGCGCCAATCCGCATACGAACGGTGGCGAAATACTCCGTGACCTGCGGCTCCCAGACTTTCGGGACTACGCGGTCAAGATACCCACCCCCGGCGCCGTCACCGCTGAATCCACGCGAGTCATGGGCAGGTTCCTGCGCGACGTGATGAAGCTGAACATGGAGGCGCGGAACTTCAGGCTCTTTAGTCCAGATGAGAACAACTCGAACCGCTGGCAGGACGTATTAGAAGTCACAAATCGCGCCTGGGTTGCGGAGACCCATCCATGGGACGACCATCTCGCCCACGACGGACGCGTCATGGAGATGCTCAGCGAGCATCAGTGCCAGGGCTGGCTGGAGGGCTACCTCCTGACCGGTCGGCACGGCTTTTTCTCGTGCTACGAGGCGTTTATTCACATCATCGACTCGATGTTCAACCAGCACGCCAAGTGGTTGAAGGTGTGCAATCACATTCCCTGGCGGCGACCGATCGCCTCGCTGAACTATCTGCTGTCCAGTCACGTCTGGCGGCAGGATCACAACGGCTTCAGCCACCAGGACCCCGGATTCATCGACCATGTCGTCAACAAAAAGGCCGAGGTAGTCCGCGTATACCTTCCGCCCGATGCCAACTGCCTGCTTTCGGTCACCGATCACTGCCTGCGCAGCCGGAACTATGTCAATGTCGTCGTTGCCGGCAAGCAGCCTGCCCCTCAGTGGTTGACGATGGAGCAGGCGATCAGGCACTGCGCGGCCGGGGTCAGTATCTGGGAGTGGGCCAGCAACGACCGGGGCGAGGAGCCGGACGTGGTCATGGCCTGCTGTGGCGATGTGCCGACGCTGGAGACGCTGGCCGCTGTCGATCTTCTTCGCCGGTACGCCCCGGAGCTGAAGGTCCGCGTCATCAATGTCATCAATCTAATGAAGCTACAACCTCCCAGCGAGCATCCGCACGGCCTCTCGGACCATGATTTCGACACGCTGTTCACCACGGATAAGCCGATTGTATTCGCGTTCCACGGTTATCCCTGGCTCATTCACCGGCTGACCTACCGCCGAACCGGTCACTGCAACCTCCATGTGCGCGGCTATAAGGAAGAGGGCACTACCACGACTCCGTTCGACATGTGTGTGCTGAACGATCTCGATCGTTTTCACCTGGTGGGCGACGTAATCGACCGCGCGCCGAAGCTCGGGGCACGGGCTGCCTACGCCAAACAGGCAATCCGGGACAAGCTCTTCGAGCATAAAGAGTTCATCGCTCGGCACGGTGATGACATGCCCGAAATCACGGACTGGACTTGGGGCCAAGCCGCATCACCTGCGGGGCTGCGTTCGACAGAGGCGGACAACATCTGAAGCGGGAGGAGCATCCTACCGGAGACACTGTCGAAGTAGCGTCAACTGCCCTATGGGCGAGGAACGTGTCCGAAATCGGAACGAGGATCCTCTTGGGCGACATAGGGGTACCAAAAGCCGCTTCGCCGTCGTCAGTGCGGGCGGAACCGTGCCGCGCTCCGCCCTCCGCTACAAGAACGCCCAGTTCCAGAGCTTCCGGGACGCCATCGAGACCTATAGAAGAGATGGCCCAGTCGGTAGCAGAACGCTGGCGCAATCTCGCGATGTCCCTGTTAACCCCCGTCCTGGGGGAAACCGGCGTAGGTTGCGGCGACGGCTGTCTAAAGTCGCCGCGTGCAGTCAGCCAGATGATCGAGGTCGGAGAGACGCGAGCCGAGCCAAATTCCTAAGCGCCAACGCAACTCTCCGGGTGGCCATCAGGTTTGGCCTCCGATTCTCAATAAGCCTGCCAAGGCTGGAGGCACCGAGGGACTTGGCCCATTCTTACTCGATCTTACGAGCGTACCAAAGGGATGTCATGGATACGCAAACAGTTCCGCTGAAGACAACTGCATCGCGCTTTGTCCGAGCGGTCAAGATTTTCGCAAGCTCCGAGGTCGGCCGGAAAGCCAAGATCATGTTTGTCGGCCTAGTCGCTCTGCTATGCAGCGCCAATGCCCTGAATGTTGTCAACAGCTATGTCGGGCGAAACTTCATGACCTCAATCGCGGACCGCGACAAGGCCGAGTTTGTCCGGCAAGCGCTGTTCTACATCGGCGTCTTCGCAGGCTCCACGGTCGTTGCCGTCATTGCTCGTTTCACGGAGGAGCGCCTCGGGCTGCTCTGGCGACAATTTCTGACCGGGCGAGCTATCACGATCTATCTTGCCAATAGAACCTACTACCGTTTGGGCGCGTCCGGAGAACTCGCCCACCCGGATCAGCGGATCGCGGAGGACGTCCGTGCGTTCACCATCACCACACTCTCTTTCATCCTTATGGCGCTCAATAGCAGTTTCACGATAGTGGCCTTTTCCGGAGTGTTGTGGTCAATCAGTCCTTTGCTGTTCATCGTGGCTGTCCTGTATGCAGCTTGCGGCTCTTCTCTAACGATTGTTCTTGGGCGTCCCCTGATCAAACTGAACTACGACCAACTCGACAGGGAGGCCAGCTTCCGCTCCAGCCTTATTCATGTTCGAGAACACGCCGAGTCGGTTGCACTTGCGCGCCGCGAAGCACGACATGCAGCGCGCTTGCTCCATCGCCTCGACGAGCTGGTCGCAAATTTTAGCCGTATCACCGCCATCAATCGCAACGTAGGTTTCTTCACCACGGGCTACAATTGGCTCATCCAGATCATTCCAGCGCTCATCGTTGCTCCTGCCTTCATGAACGGGACCATTCATTTCGGCGTCGTCACTCAGTCCGCCATGGCTTTCTCGACGCTTGTCGCCGCGTTTTCGTTGATCGTCACCCAGTTTCAGTCGCTATCGACTTTCGCCGCTGTGGTCTCAAGGCTCAGCTCACTACAGGAGGCTTTCGAACGATCGCAAACAACCACAGAATCAACCATCGACATCGTCGAGGCAGAAGGGCCTTTGGCTTACGAACGGTTGACCTTGCTGTCATCGACGAATAGCAGCCCTCTGCTCAGGGACCTATCGATATCTATCCCGTTCGGGACTCGCGTTCTGCTCACAGGATCGAATCAGGGAGCGGGGGTAGCGTTGTTCAGGGCGACAGCCGGCGTCTCGACCGCCGGTACAGGACGCATCGTTCGCCCTGGAGCCGACGGCATACATTTCTTGGCTCAGCGACCTTACTTGCCGCCAGGCACCCTGCGGCAGATTCTCGTACCTGCCGCCCGCGAAGGCGAAATTTCAGATGACCGTATCTTGGAGCTCCTTCGTGAGCTGAATCTTGAGCGGACCTTGACGCTCGCGGGCGGCCTGGACACCGAGCATGACTGGGACACGCTGCTTTCGCTGCAGGAGCAGCAACTGTTGGCGATTGTCCATATTCTTCTTGCAGCGCCTCGGTTCGCGTTTCTGGATCGGGTGGATACGGCATTGGATGACGGCGAAGTTCAGAAGGTCTTGCGGATCCTTTCCCAGAGTTCGATCACTTACGTGAACAGCGGGAAAGCCGATGACTCACGTGATCTTTACGATGCGGTTTTGAATTGCGCGGAGGACGGAGGCTGGACGTGGGCAGCGAACCGGGCCTGATGAGGTGGACAGCAGTGCGACATTGCTGCGGGAACGGCCAGTCACGACAGCTTGTGGCACGACTCGACCTTGAGGCAACCAACGCCGCGACCGCGGCTCGTTGATCGCGAGCTGCCATTCGATCGATGATTGACGGGGCCATGAAGAATCTTGCTGATGGCTGGCAGGAACAATTACCGGTGCTTGCCGTCGGGCTCTTGCGACTCTGAACCGCCGAGCTAAGGGCTTATGACCGCCAACATCAGATGCATATAGGGCTTTAGAAGAAGCGACGGCGCCTATGCGGCGCCGTTATCGCTGAAGCGCCACACGGGGATGCCGAGCTTCCTGGCCTTGTCGGCGAGGTTGGCGGAAATGCCGGAGCCGGGAAAGGCGATGACGCCGACCGGCAGCGCATCGAGCATCTGGTCGTTGCGCTTGAAGGGCGCGGCGTTGCGATGCTTGGCCCAGTCCGGCTTGAAGACGATCTGCGCGACCTTGCGGCTGTCGGCCCAGCAGGCGGCGATGCGCTCGGCGCCGCGCGGGCTGCCGCCGTGCAGCAGCACCATGTCGGGATGCTTGGCGCGCACCTTGTCGAGCGCCGCCCAGATGCGCTGATGGTCGCTGCAGTCGGGGCCGCCGGTGAAGGCGATGCGGGTGCCGACGGGGATCAGCACCTCGCGCTCGGCGCGGCGGCGCGCGGCGAGAAAATCCCTGCTATCGATCAGCGCGGCGGTGAGCGAGCGGTGGCTGACGACGGAGCCCACGCGCGGGCGCCAGGCCGAGCCGGTCGTGGTCTCGAAGAGCCGGGCGGCATGCTCGCGGAAGAACTCGAAGGCGTTGCGCCGCTCGATGAGGGCGAGGCCCTGGTCGATCAAGCGCTCGAGTTCGACCGACCTCACCTCGGAGCCGTTCTGCTCGGCCTGCGACCGGCGCTGGGCCCGCTCGTTATCGTCGAGCGCACGCTCGATGCGATCAATCTTGCGGTGGAACAGGTTGACGAGCGACCAGAGGAGATCCGCCAGATCGTCCTCGAGGCGCGTGTCGGCAAGCATGGCGGCAACGGCGTCGAAGGCGGCGGCGAGCTGAGCCTGCGCAGTCTCCGCCTCGGGCAGCGGGCGCGGGTCGGGCTCGTCCTGGCCGGGGCGGTAGCCGTAGAGGGCGAGTTCGTCGAGGAGATGCGCCGTGGGCGAGGGGCCGTGATGCTCGTCGCCGCTGTCGGTGTCGAGGCCGGGAAAGAGGGTGTCGAGGGTCATGGCTGGTCCTTTCTGCCGGGGGCCGCGCCCATCGCGGCCGTCACGGGCGATCCCTGGCCGGAGGCGGAGACGGCCGGCACCCGTCAGGCCGGAGTGCCAGCGGAGGATGGCCGCCGGGCGGCTATTTTGTCTGGCGATGCAAAGCTGGGCGCAGCCCAGCGGCGGAAAATAGCCGCCCGCCGCCATTGCCGGCCGGCTCAGGGCAACGCCCGGCGCCTCCGGCAGATCGCCCGCTCGGGACGGCCGCCGGCGCGGCGCTCTGCCGGCAGAAGGGACCAGCCTGCGACCCGTCCCCGTTCCGGCCCGACGTCGGCGGCGGCGAGGGTCACGCGGTGCATTGCGCGTCGACCGCGAGATCGCGGGGCACGAAGCGTACGCGGTCAGCGGCAACGAGCTGCGGCACGAGATGGCGGAGCATTCCAACGGGCCCAAGCTGCCGCAGATCGACGTTGAAGTCGGCGAGGACCGGCACGAGGTCGCGGACATCGAGGCCGGTTTCGGCGCCGCGCCCGTGCAGCCGGCCCGCCGCACGGCGGCCGGCCGCATCGTTGTCGCGCGCGACATAGAGGCGGCACAGCGTCGGCGCGAGGTCGAGGGCGGCGAGGTGATTGGCCGACAGCCCGGCGACCACGGGCAGGGCCGGCAGCGCGGATTTGAGCGCGAGCATGGTCTCGATGCCCTCGCCCGCGGCTAGCACCCCCGCCTCCGCGGGGGCAGGCTCGGCCGCCCCGAAGCGCACGCCGTTGCCGAGGACATGCCCGAGTGTCCGGCGCGGATCGGCAAGCGGCGCTTTCGTCAACCGGACGGGATCGAGCCAGGTACGCTGGACCGCGGTGATGAGGTCGTGGAGATCGGTGACCGCCGCAAGCAGCGCCGGCCAGATGTGGCGCGGGGCGCCCTCATGGGGGCGGTAATAGACCGACGAGTGATAGCGCAGGCTCGGCCAATCGAGCACGGCGGTGATGCCGCGGCCGCGGAGATAGGCTTCGGCTGGCGTGCCGCGGATCGGGTGTCCGGCGCGGAACAGGCGCCGAGCCGCCTCGGGCGATCCGCTCGGCGCGGGCGGCTCGCGGATGGGCGGCTCCGGGCGCGGCAAGGCGAGGAAGGCCCGCGCCTCGTCTAGGATATCGGCGAGCCGATCGAGGCCGCGATTGAGGCCGATGAGAT
>JBKPDV010000003.1:0-16082 GCA_046728075.1 Acidobacteriota bacterium
GTGCAGCAGTCTGTCCGCGATCTGGTCGCGACATGGTGCGCGGCGATCGGACAGACGACGGACCCCGTCGTGATCGAGAAGCAACAGCAGCCCGAGAACCGGTGGTGTTTTCATCCGGACGTGGACGGATGCCAGGCCCCGGAGCCGATCCCATGAGCGCCCGCGCAGATCGGCGGACAGCGACGAATGCCGGCGGCGGGGAGGTGTGCCCATAGAGATCTTCGTCGATTTCGGCCTCTTCGAGCTCCTGATCGGCGTCGGCCTGGCGGCATTGGCCAGATTTGTCTACACGCGCGGGCGGGTTGGGATCGTCCTGCTTGCGGTGAGCTTGTTCGCCCCCGCCTTGCTGCTCCTTCTGGTCGATCGAGAGTGGGCGCGATGGGTCGCCGCGATCTGTGTGGCGACGTCGCTCGTCAACGCAGCCCTGATTGCATCGCTCATGCGGCGGCACGACCTGCGCCAGCTGCTTGCGGGAGAGGTCCGGCGCAGCCCGCGGAAGGGCCGCAGATCAGTCGCCTCTCTTTGGAAAAGTTTCCGGGTTCGGTCGTCGACTGCCGCGCGGAGGCGGTCAACGCATGCCTTCGATCACGGAGAGCCGTGAGAGGGAACCGTGCGCTGTTCTCTTCGGGTTGATTCATCCGCTCGAAGATCCGGTAGCCCGAGGCCGATTCCCGACCCTCCGCCCGGGCCCCGCCGAGGGGTCTCGCCGCAACATTGCGGCGGCGCGCACGTAAGCACCTATTTGGTAGACCCTGTCTCCACCTCGAGAAGGAGGACACAATGCGCGAGAACCGACACTTCCATCTTCTCTTAGTCCTTGCAGTTGGCGCCGCCATGGCGGCGGCCGGCTGCGCGAAGAAGGAGGCTCCTGTTCCGGCGGCCACGGAGCAGGCTGCGGCCCCGACCCCTGCGGGCGGCGGAAAGATCCCGGTGACCACTTCGTCCGCCGAGGCCAGGGCCGAATTCCTTCAGGGCCGTGAACTGGCGGAAAAATTGTTGGTCACCGACTCCAACGCTCATTTCGCGAAGGCGGCCTCGCTCGATCCGAGCTTCGCCTTGGCCGAGCTCAGCCTGGCCACCTCGGCGCCGACCGGCAAGGAGTTCTTCGAGCATCTCAACAAGGCTGTGAGCCTTGCGGACAAGGCGTCCAACGGGGAAAAGCTCCTCATTCTCGCGACGGAAGCCGGCGCGAACAACAACCAGCTCAAGCAGAAGGAATATCTCGATCAGCTCGTCGCGGCGTACCCGGATGACGAGCGGGCGCACTTCAATCTGGGCGGCTACTATTTCGGCCAGCAGGATTTCGCCAACGCAATCGAACACTACAAGAAGGCCACGGAGATTGCCCCGACTTATTCGACCGCCTTCAACATCCTGGGCTACGCCTACCGGCAAAATAACGACTACCCCAACGCCGAGAAGGCGTTTCAGAAGTACATCGAGCTGATTCCCAAGGATCCCAATCCCTACGATTCCTACGCCGAGCTGCTCCTGAAGATGGGCCGATTCGACGACTCGGTCACCCAGTACCGCAAGGCGCTGTCCATCGATCCCAATTTCGTCAACGCGCACCAGGGCATCGCCATGGATCTGCTGTACGCCGGGAAGCCGGACCAGGCGGCCGCCGAGCTTTCGAACATCACCAAGAAAGCCCGGACCGACGGCGAGCGCCGGATCGCGCTCTTCGCGCTGACGGTCGTGCACATCGACGGCGGCAAGCTGGCCAGGGCGCTCGAGGACGTGGACAAGCAATACGCCCTCGGCGAGAAGACCAGCGATGTTCCGGCGATGGCTTTCGACAACCAATTGAAGGGGAACATCCTTTTGGAAATGGGAAAGCCCGACCAGGCCAAGGTGGAGTTCGAGCGCGGCCTGAAGCTGACCCAGGGCTCCAACCTCTCGCAAGCGATCAAGGACAATGCCGCGCTCGTCTCCCACTACAACCTCGCTCGTGCGGCCGTGGCGAAGAAAGACCTCGCGGGGGCAAAGAGCCAGGCGGACGAGTTTCGAAAAGGCGCTTCGGTTTCCAAGAATCCGGCTCAGGGCAAGCAAGCCCACGAGCTCGACGGCATCGTCGCGCTCGCGGAGAAGGACTACGACAAGGCCGTGGGCGAGCTGCAGCAGGCGAATCAGCAGAATCCACAAAACCTCTATCGCCTCTGCCAGGCCTATCAGGGAAAGGGAGACGCCGCAAAGGCGAAGGATTCCTGCGCCCGGGCCGCGAACTTCAACTCGCTGCCGCAGGTCAATTACGCATTCGTTCGAACGAAGGCCAAGGCGGGAGCCTGATCCGTTGCGGCCGCCCGAAGCGACAGCGACAGGGACGCCGCAGAGGTCATAAGAAAAGGGAGCGCCCTGTGGCGCTCCCTCCGTAGGCACGACTCCGCCGATCGGTGGATCAGTGGGTATGGGGAGTGTAGTCGCAGCCGTAGAAGCTGTACACCTTCGTGCCGAAAGCGCGGTCCGACGCGTCCGGCAATTTGTCCTTGTCGAACCCCGGCGCGTTCTTCAACCGCTCCTTATCGACATCCAGGACGAACTTCCTCTCCTCGGGCGCAAGCTCCATGGCCTCCAGGGGAACCGCGAATCGTTTGTCCCCCATGCCGAGGAACCCGCCGAACGACAGAACAGCGTATTCGACGCAGAAGCCTTGAGGGTGGATCGCGAGATCCTCGATCTTGCCGAGCTTCTCGCCTTTGCGGTTGACGACGGAATCGCCGATCAACATGTTGGCCGAAAGCGCGCCTCGGTAGGGCGCACCACTCGTGCCGCGATTTGGATTGTTGAGATTCGTGCTCATGAGACCTCCTGAAACGGGTCATCGTCTGGACACCGGCGGGACCGTGAAAAAAGCCTCTCCGGGAATCCCATCCACGGAGCGCGAACGCCTTCCGGGCGCTCGAGCCGGAGACACGCTACCAAGTCAGTCCGGGCTCCGTCAAGAGCTTCGAAGATAGGGTCTGATCTTTATTTTACATTATAGCTTGGCCGGCAGGCTCCGGCTTCGGTGTCGGGAATCGGGGCAGCCGAGTCCCGGGAGGCCCGGCGCGACGGCTCAGCTGTATCCTCGAGCAATCCCTCAACTCGAATGGAAGCGAAGAGCTGGCGAACTGGCTGAAATGGCCGCGCGAGAGCGAGCTACGGATACCTCTTCTGAATCAAGGCGTCCAGGCGGGCCCGGTCGGGGGCGAGCAGGACCTTGACGTTTTCCGCGCTCACGTCCGCGACGATGATCTGGCCGACCTCGTCGTGGACGTTGCTGAAAAGGCCGTGCGTCTTCATCTTCTCGGCCTGATAACGGTTGTCGTCGGTCGGTGTGACGTAGTGGACCGTGGAGCTCTTGTAGCGGTGAATCAGGAACAGGTGGGTCAGCGTCATCAGGCGCTTCTTGCGCAGGGCGGTGTCGAAGGTGTTCTGATCGCGAATCGAGAGGATGTTCCGGCCCTTCCTGTCCACAATCGGGGCGAAGATGATGTTGGCGACCTTCTCGCCGCTGTCCGTGGACAGGGCGAGCTCCAGCAGCTCCGAGCCGGCCGAGTGCGGCCGCAGCCCGACGCGGAGGGTCTTCGAGAGCTGATGGTGCTTCGCCCAGACCGCGAGCCATTCCTCGAGGAGCTTGGTCGGCACCTCGGTCTGAACCAGGTGCTGGTGCTGTGTGGAACCCTTGCCCATCGCTTTGGTGGCCGCTGTGCCGCCCGAAGAGGCCATGAGCGCCGCATCCAGCCGCGGACCACCCACGAGCGTCTGGGGTGTGCGGTAGGGCGATTCGACCAGGCGGAACTTACGCTGCAGGCGGGCCAAGGACAGCATGCCGTCCTGCCGGAGCGCGGTGGCGAACTCCTCCGCGGCCAGGCCGTCGATCTGATGCCCGCCGTAGGTGATGAAGTTGAAGACGAATCCCAGCTTGCCGAGCTCCTCCGGGAATCGCTTCATCTCCTCGTCGCCCATTCCGGTCGTGTCCCAGTTGAACGACGGCGACAGGTTGTACGCGAGCATTTTGGAGGGGAATTCGGCGTGGATCGCCTCGGCGAACCTCCGCGCATCCGCCAGGTCCGCGGTCTTGGTTTCCATCCACAACAGGTCGGCGAACGGCGCGGCGGCAAGCGACTTGGCGATCGCGTATTCGATTCCGCCCTGGACCTGGTAGTAGCCCTCGGGAGTCTTCGAGGCCTCGCAATCCCAGATGATGTTGATGCCCATCGAGCTTGCCTTTGACCGGGCCGCGTGGAAGGAGGTCTTGTTCGCGAAGGCAAGCCATTCGTCGGCGGTCATGTCGAAGCGCTCGCCCTCGCCGGCGCGAAACTCGATGACGTCCGCGACCGCCTCGGGATAGGTCTTGAGGTTCGCCTCGGCCTGCCACGCCTCCAGATAGCGAGTCTCGATCTTGTCCAGCATGGCTTCGACCGACGCCCCGTCCGTCTTCTGGAACGCCTTCACACCGTCCTCGAGCACGCGCATGACCCCGGCACGCGCCAGCCACTCGTTGGCCTCGTCGTACTCGGCCGCCGAGACTTTGAACAGCGCGTGCCCCCGCACGTCGTCGACGCCCAACTCTCGGAGCTTCTTCAAAATGGCGAGGTAGCCGACCTTGTACGTCGGCAGCTCGACGTTGGTGGCGCCCAGGATGAACGGATGATCGCGCTCGTCCCCGCGGCCCTCCAGGAACGTGGCGGACTCCGCGTCGGTCCGGGCCACGATGATGCCGGGCACCTTCATGACGTCCAGCTGAAAGCGCGCGGCGGAGAGCCGCTTGATCTGCTCGTCTTCGGCGACGAGGACTTTGCCCCCCTGGTGCCCGCACTTCTTGGCGCCCGGCTTCTGGTCCTCGATGTGATAGCCCGGGACACCGACCTCGACGAACCGGCGGACGAGGTTTCGGACATGCGCGTCGCCGCCGTGGCCCGTGTCGGCATCGGCGATGATGAAGGGCCGATAATCGATCTCGGGAGAGGCGGCGCGCTGCGCCTCGTTCATCCGTGAGCGCGCGAAGCGTTGATTGCGGTCCGCCATCAGCAGCGCCCGCACGATTGGCGCGGCCTCGTCGGGCACCTGGGAGAGCGGATAGCTCGCCAGGTCGGGGCCCGGGTCTTCCGTGACCGACCCCTTGGCCGACGTGGCCCACCCGCCGAGATAGATGGCCTCGATGCCCGCGCGCTTCAAGGCCACCGCCTGGCCGGGAGAATACGGACCGAACGTCGTGATCTGTTTGCGCTGGCCGAAGAGATCCCGGAGTCGATCGTAGAACTGCTCGGCTGCCGTCCTGGCCACCGTGTAGTCGACCGGAATCGAGCCCCGTTGCTCAACCACCTGACGCGGCGAATAGAGGCGCGTGATCCCCGCAAAGCGAGGACCGGCAAGCCAGCGCGCGGTCTCGGCGACTTCCGACTCGAAGGAGCTCACGGTGAGAACCGGCATGAGGTCTCGATTTATACACCCGCCAGCGTCGCCTCCGTCGCTCGGGACCTGCGCCTCCCTGCGCATCGGCGGCACGTCCGGATTCTGGAAGTGTTGCTTACGGACGAGAAGAACCGCCTCTCCCCCGCTCATCGCTGTGTTCGGTCGTCAGGGGTAGAGGCAGGGTCCCCACGCGTTGGCCACACCGTAAGTGAGGACGAACGGCCCCAGTGCTTGCGGCAACCCCGCTACCGTGATCGTGATGGTCATCCCGGTTCCCTCCACGAACCCCGAAAACTGCGCCGGATACTGGATCTTCCCCGGATACACTCCGGTCAGCTGCGTGTAGGTTCCGGGCAGGGAAAAATGGCCGTCCGGGATCTCCTGGGCGATGTCTCCGTAAGAACCAAAGCAACCGCTCGGGGGCAGCGCGAGGGAGAAAATCTCGACCGTCGCGCTGGCGCCCGTGATCGTCAGGCTCGCCTTGTCGGAGCCCCACACTCCGGGCGGCAGAACCCCGACACGGGGAGAAACGACGCGCGTGCTTCTCGACCCTCGGTCGGTCCTGGCTGTGGGAACTTCGACGCCTTTTCCCAGTGCGGCGATTCCTGCCTTCTCCGGAGAAGTCGGCGATCGATCGGAGCATGCGAGCGTGGTGGCCAGCAGCCCGGTCAGCACGAGATGGAGAGTCTTGCGCATGGTCTGCACCTGCGACAGCGATCACCATTCTACGCGTGCGAATCGGGTGTCAGTGTTGGTCTAGCGGGGCTCTTTCCTCGCGCGGATGACCGACGGAGCTCAACTGTCGGACCGGGACCGGTCTTTTCCGCTGGGCTGGTCGACCGGATGGCGAGGACGCGGACGATGAAGAACCCGGGCGCCGTAGCGGGATGGGCGTCAGGCGTGCGTGCTTCTTGTCGTCCTCGGCGAGAACGCCGCGGGTCACGGCGCGCAGGAGGGCACATCGGTGCTGGAAGAGGCCGGGCCGTCCCGTGGCCCTCTCGTAGAGGAGGGCGAAGGTGGCATTGCCCTGGCAGATGCCTTCGATCTCACAGCCGTGGCATTCGGGAATCTGTCCCGGTGTCCGCGATTCGACGTGGCTCCGGAATGCGGTCGAGGCGAGCACGGCAGGGAGATCGGCGACGGAACCGAGCTCTGCCTCCGAGTTGTATTCCCAGCGCACGACCTGTCCCAGAGCGTCGACCACCAGAAGCGCGTAGTCCGCCTGCGGGGGCAGCGAAGCGCCGCGGCGAACTTCGCCGATCGCGCGCACGGGCCGCGCCCAGCAGCCGCTCACCTCGACGCCGGCGGCGCGCCCCTGCGCGCGTAGAGAGAGAAGACGCTCGGCAACCGCGCGCGGATCGGGATGAACCGGCCGGAGAACGTCCGGCTCCAGGTTGAGAAGCCGCACTCCCATCCGTCCCAGCATGGAAAAGAAGAACGGCCCGATCTCCGGGAACGTCTCCGCTGTCACCGTCGCGTTGACGTTGGTCACCTCGACGCCGGCGTCTCGAAGCCTGTCGAGCCCGGCTAAGACGGCGTCGAAGGTCGGACGGCCTCCCTTGGTGAACCGGACGGAGTCGTGGATCGCGCGCGTTCCATCGATGCTCACTTCGGCGGAGATCTTCAAAGCGGCCATCTCGCGGGCGATCGCGTCGGTCACGAGCGTAGCGTTGGTGACCATCGATACGGCGACGGGACCGCGCGTCCACGAGGACCGCATGTAGCGGGTCGCGCCGAACACGACGGCCGCATTGACGAGAGACTCCCCTCCCCGGAACTGAAGACCCAGATCCGTCTGTTCGCTGCGTTCGGCGAGCGCGAGAAAGGCGTCGATCGCCTGGCGCGCCGTCTCCATCTTCATGCGCGTCTGCGGCCGGCCGGGGCGTAGATCCATCAGCCGGTCCTTGATGCAGTACGGGCAGGCCAGGTTGCACTGCTCGGCAGCCAGAAGGACGAGCTCGCGGAGGTGGGCTCCGGTCTCGGGAGGATGCGGGCGCATCCGGCGTACGAATTCCTCCCGTTCATCGGCGCCGGGATGGACGAGGAGCCGTTTTTCGACAAACCGCTCGAGCGGGCCCTTCAGGCCGCGCCGCGCGGAAGCCGTCAGGGCTCGCGCGGCAGTGGTCGGCGTCCGGAAGAGATCGAGGAGAGCCTCGGCCTCACGATTGAGGATGAGGCTCGTGCCGAAGAGAGAGTGGAAGAAGATCGCCTCTTTCGGGCCGAGTCCCACGCGAACGAGAAAGCGCGAACGGACGAGTTGCCCGGCCGCCCGAGCCCCGGCTCGCCGTGAGGGCGAGCTTCCGCGGGATAACGAAGTCTCTTGCCCCGCCATTTCGGCGTCCGACACTAGCGAGGCTTGATGACTCCGCTGAAGCCGCTGAATCCGCCGCCCATTTGGCCGCCACCCGCGACCTTTCCCTTCCGGGCGTCCAGGTCGCGCAGGCGAACCTTGGACGGGTTGACCTTCTTCTTGCCGGGGGATTTCTTCTTCTTGGTCGTGGCCATGCGGTTTGCCTCCATCGTGTCTTCCAAACGAAGACGTCGGCGATCCCATGAGCGCGAGTGAGCCAGGATTGTACAGCCCCGCAAATTACAGTTTTGGCCGAGGGCTGCCAGGCACCACAAGGTCTAGATTGTTACTCCCCCGGCCTGCGCCGAGGTCCGAGCGGCAACGGCGCTAACTGCTCTCAGCGGTGTCCGCCGCCATGTCCGCCGCCGTGTCCGCCGCCGTGTCCGCCGCCATGACCGCCGCCATGACCGCCGCCTCCGTGGCTTCCGCCCCCGTGCGAATGGCTTCCGTGATCGTGGTGTCCGCCGCCGCCGTGGTGAAAATGCCCGCCACTTACGTAGAAAAAGGGCGAGTAGGCATACCAGTAGGGATAGCCCCAGTAGGCATAGCCCCAGTAAGGATAGCCGTCCCAACCCCAACCCCAACCGCCGTCGACGGGCCCGTACGCCTCGGGATCGATCGCAACGACTCCATCCCCGGGATCGGCAGGAGCGGCGTCCGAGGATCCGCTCGAGTCATACTCCACTCTCCCCACTGCGGGCTCCCGATCCAGCCGCGCGGGCCGGTTCTCGAGACCGGAGATACCGGCGATATACCCGACGACGTGATCGCTGACCCCGGCCCGGTGTAGCCGAATGAGGTCATCGGCGGTCACGTCCGTCTCGAGGCGCGCCTGGCGGGCCCGGACGAACGCGAGGATGGTGGCCTCGGGCAGCTGAGCATGGCTCATCTGAACGACATCGTCGAGGAGAGGGTTCGCGAACCGGGCTGGCCGTCTGGATTGACCCAGAGCATTCAACGCAACGAAAAGGAGGACCGCGGAAAGGACGAGGTTACGTTTCATGTTAATAGGAACAATACTCTTCCCCTGCTTTATTCGGAAGATGCACGAAGAGGCTGCCCCTCCCGGGCAGCCATGTCCGAGCGGCGAGTCAATCGCCGTCAGGGGGCCCTGAGGGCCTGGGCTTTCGCCTCCAGCGGACGAGGCCGGACGCGGCGAGGAGAACCGGAAAACCCTGCATTGGAAGCAGGAAGACCATCGCCCCTTCCCCGAAGCCTCTGCGGCTGAGCGCTTCGGCCGTCGCGGTCAACCCGACGAAGAGAAGGATCCAACCGAGCACGGACAGGAGGGCGTAAGCCCACCAGCGGCGTTGGAAGGCGGTCGTCCAGGCGGACCAGACCGAGAAAACGCAAACGGCGACAAGGGCGAAGACGAGCGCGGACCTGGGGCTCGCCAGCATGAGGATCACCGCCGCCGCGAAAAGCAGCGCAGCCTGGCCAAGGGGGTTGACGAAGACCCAATCCCGAAGCCGGGCGGACGTGAGCCCGCGAAGGGCGAAAAGATCAGGACGTATCAGGAAGAAGGCGCCGACGCCGAAGGCGGCCGCGACGAATGCGGTGGTGAGAGCGCTGCCGACGCTCGAATCCGGTAGCTCGTTGCGGAAGATGCGGACGGAACCGATCAGACAGATCAGGCAGAGAAGAAGCAGGGGCGCGGCTGCGATTCGACGAAGCCATTTCATCGGCGCCTCATCCTTCCGTCTTGCCGGGGAACGCGGGTGTCGTCCCGCGGTCTCTCCTTCCTTATGGCATTGCGGGGGCGGACCGCCCGCGTCTTGATCAAAGGCCCATCGCGCGGGAAGTCCGCAGCTCAAGACCGATCCTACTGATCCCCCTGCCGCTCGATTCTCAGAGGGTTGCGAGGAGGCGAAAATATTCCTCGGGAGGGGGCTCGGAAAACTTCACCCCGAAACCGCTCGGCATGAGTCCGGCCAGAGCGGCTGGCCCACGAAAGGACCTCACGACGACACCCTTGAGACCGAGGTCTTCATCCTTCGAACGGCGCAGGATCATGGAGACAACGGTTCCCGGTTTGGGGCTGCGGATGGAGCAAACGAAAACCCCGGAGGTCGACATGTCGCGTGTAAACCCGGTGTGCTTGATCCCCGCCGATTCGAATTCAACGAGAAATCGACGCTTCACCCGGACCCGACGCTGACCTTCCGGCACCGACCGATTCTAACTGTTCAAATAGGGTGCAATCAACGCGACCGTGAAGAAGCCGGAGGTCCGTCGGGACACCGACGAAACCTCCGGCCCATCCACCGATCTTCCGGCACTTCGCCGGGCTCTCCCTGGACTCAGAGCGTCCGGGCGAGCGTCAGCAGCACCAGGGCTTGATTCGGGGTGAACGCCTTGCCCGTCTGCGCGTTGACCTGGTTCGCGAAGGCCTTGAGCTCCCCCGCCTTCGCGGACGAGTTTCCCCGCTCTTCGGACGCCTCGGCCGCGTCCAGCTTAGCGGCGAGCGCGTGCGCAATTCCCTCGTTGTTGCTGTAGAACGCGCTCAGGACTCGCAGCGATTCGTACGAGAACAGAAAGGCCGGATCTCCGGCGAGATCCGACTGGCGGATCATGATCTGCGCGTCGATTTGTGGCCCGTAGAAGCCGGGCGTCCGCAGGAAGCTCGCGAAGGGAAGAATGAACTGGTTCTGCAGCATCTCGTCGATCGTCAGTACGCCGTCGTGGTTCAAGTCCAGCATGACGAAGATCTGACCCGTGATCCCGGCTTGCATCAGGAAGGGGCGGACCTGCGGTATGAGCTCGGGATGCGCGAGCAGAATCGGAGTGACGGTCTCCGCGGCTTGAGCCAAAGCCGGCGCCTGCACGGCAGGCAGCTCTCCCGGCGGCTGCGAATGCGCGAGAGTCGTCACATGAGCGAGAGTCGTCGGCTTGCAGTTCTTGTCCGTGCAGAACGTCAGGTTGAATCCCATCTCCTTGGCGCAGAGCTGGAAATTCCAGGTGGACTCAACGCCCGGCGTGCCCGGCGTGACGCTGTAGGTCAGCGTGAACCCCAGCTGTCCGGCGAGGAATTCGGGCGTGTGGCCACCAGGGAAAAATGGGGGCAAACCGGGATCGTCCAGGCTGGAGGGGTAAACGTGGAACTCCTGGAAGAACGAATGCAAGGCGTTGCAGAAAGTCGTCCCGAGCTCGTTCTGCATCGTCTGACGCCTGGCGGCTTCCCGGACCTTCTGAACCGCGGGCAGCAGCAGGGCGATCAGAACCGCGATGATGGCGATGACGACGAGAAGCTCGATCAGAGTGAAGCCGCGGGAGGCTCCTCGGTTGCTTGTGGCCCAGCGCCCATGCTGCCGCGAGCGGTCGCCGCGGCCGCATAGGTCCGTGGGCCAAATGCTCCTGGGCCGAAACGGGGACGGGCTGCTGGGTGCCGGCATCATGTCTTCCTCCTTGTGAATGGGAGCCCCGCGGGGCCCGAAAACTTCAGAGTCTACCGCGGCCGCAGGGACTCTCGTCAACGAATCCGCCGCTCGAGAAAGAGAATGAGAGCCGCTGAAGAACAATATTTATATTGTTATCAGAACGACGGGCGGGCTTGTCGGCAGGAGGTTCCAATCTCAGCGATGGCGGTTCCGGAGGCACGTCGACGACGTCGATCAGCGTCGAGCTCTTGAAGCATGCGTACTCGCGGATGTAAAGGGCGACGGAGCCGGGCTCATCCGCCGGCGGATGCTCAAATCTTGGGCTTGGGCGGCGGAAGCGAGAATGCAGCGCTCTCGGCCGCGAAGCCCACCCGGACATGCGATCCGTCGCAGAAGGGCTTGTTCTGGGATTGACCGCAGCGGCAGAGCGAAACAGCCGTACGGCCGGCGAGATCGTAGCGGTTGCCGGCCTCGTCGACCAGCGTGAGGTCTTCCCCTTCCACTCTCAGGGGCCCGTCCTTGCGGGGCGTGATCTTGAAGTCGGCTATTTCTCGCCCTCCGATCGCGTCGATTCCGCCATTCTAACCACCCGCATCGAGGAACCTCGGTTTCGGATCCGCGGGCACTCAGAGAATCGAATTCCGAGGAAATCTGCCAGCCGAATTGGATGTTCTCCATCGCGACCGCGCGCCGAGCCTTCAGCGAGAAGCGGATGCGGCAACGAGACGAACTCCCAAAACCCGGCGCCCGGCGACTCGTACATACTCGATCGAGCTGACGAAGTCGAGGCGGTCCAAGAAACTGGAGAAACGATAAACCATGACCAAGACCATGACCAGGAACTCCTGGAAACTGATCTTCCTAGCGTCACTCCCTCTCTCCATCTGTATCGATCGCGTGGGCGCTGCGGAGGCTGCGACCAAGACGCGGGTCACTGACCTCGCGGGCATGGACAAGACGGTTCACCCCGGGGACGACTTCTACCGCTACGCCAACGGCGGCTGGATGGACGCCACTCCGATTCCGCCCGATCGCTCGAGCTACGGCGGGTTCTCGATCCTCGAAGAAGAAGTCAGCAAGCGGACCGCGGCTCTGATCCAGGAGGCAGGCAAGTCGAAGGCGGCCGCCGGCTCCGAGGCCGCCCAGGTCGGCGCCTACTACGACGCCTACATGGACGAGAAGTCGATCGAGAGAAAAGGGCTCAGTCCTTTGAAGCCCGAGCTCGACGAGATTCGCGCGATTGCGGACCGGAAGGGTCTCTCGCGCGTCCTGGGACGCGAGCTGCGCGCCGACGTCGATGCCTTGAATAACACCAACTTCCATACCGACCGGCTGTTCGGCGTCTGGGTGGCGCCGGATTTCGCCAACCCGGACATCAACGTTGCCTATCTCATGCAGGGCGGCCTCGGCATGCCCGATCGCGACAACTACACCAACACGGGAGCCAAAGACGCGGAGCTGCAGGCCAAGTACCGCGCTCACATCGTCGCGGTGCTGAAGCTCGCCCACATTTCCGAGGCGGACGCCAGGGGCGCGCGGATCTATGACCTCGAGGCCAGGATCGCGCAGGCGCATGTCAGCCGGACCGAGTCGGTGGATGTTCTCAAGGCAAACAATCCCTGGCCGCTCCCGGATTTTCCTGCGAGGGCGCCCGGCCTCGACTGGACGAGCTACTTCGAGGCCGCGGGTCTCTCCCAGGAACGGATGATCATGGTGTGGCAGCCTTCGGGAGTCTCCGGCATCGCCGGCCTGGTCGGGAGTCAGCCTCTGGCCGTCTGGAAGGACTATCTGACGTTCCACGCCATCGACCGCGCTTCGCGCCTCCTTCCGAAGGCCTTCGCCGACGAGCGGTTCCGGTTCTACGGCACGGCATTGACCGGGGCGCTGGAGCAACGGCCTCGTTGGAAGCGCGCGGTCAACGCCACCAACGACGCGCTCGGCGACGCCGTCGGCAAGCTCTACGTCCAACGCTATTTTTCTCCGGAGGCCAAGGCGAAGGCGCAGGACATGGTCAGGAACATCGTCGCGGCCTTCCACCGCCGCATCGACAAGCTCGAGTGGATGTCGCTCGAGACGCGGGCGAAGGCCCGGGCGAAAGTCGAGAGCCTTTACATTGGCATCGGCTATCCCGAGCACTGGCGGGATTATTCCGGGCTCGAGATCGCGCGCGGCGACGCCCTGGGCAACGCGCAAAGGTCGGAGCTCTTCGATTATCGGAACAGTCTGGCCAAGCTCGGAAAGCCGGTGGACAAGTCCGAATGGTGCATGACGCCGCAGACCGTCAATGCGGTCAACCTTCCGCTGCAGAACGCGCTGAACTTTCCGGCCGCGATTCTCAATCCTCCGTTCTTTGCCGTCGAGGCGGACCCGGTCGAGAACTACGGCGCGATCGGCGCCGTGATCGGACATGAGATCAGCCACAGCTTCGACGATCAGGGCGCGCAGTTCGACGCCCGAGGGCGTCTCTTGAACTGGTGGACGCCGGAAGACTTCGCCCATTTCGCCGCGGCCTCAGACCGGCTCGCGGCTGAGTACGACGCCTACGAGCCGCTGCCCGGCGTGCACGTGAACGGCAAGCTGACGCTCTCGGAAAACATCGCCGACGTGGCCGGAGTCTCGGCGGCCTTTGACGGCTACCGGAAGGCCTACGGGGACAAACCTGCTCCCGATCTCGACGGCTTCACGGGCGATCAGCGCTTCTTCATCGCGTTCGCGCAAGCGTGGCGGGGCAAGGCTCGGCCCGAAGCGCTGCGCAGCGCGCTGATGACGGACGGACATGCTCCGGGGGAGTTTCGCGCCGACACGGTGCGCAACATCGACGCGTGGTACCAGGCCTTCGACGTGCAGCCGAGCCGCAAGCTCTATCTCGCGCCGGAGGCCCGCGTTCGGGTGTGGTGACGCGCGGCGCCGGCTCGCGCCGTTCCCGGAATCGGGGTTAGCGAACCTGCGCCGGCTCTTGTCGGCTAATCCTCGTCCAGGTACTCCTGCGGAACGTCATCCTCGGGGACCTGGCGCGTCCGTACTCCGCCTTTGTCGGCGTCGGGCGCATTCTCGACTCCGCTGACGACTCCCGCCTCGAAGGCCTGCCCCTCTTCGAGAAGCTCCTCCACGCTCTCCGAATCGGCGATCTCGGCTCTCGACAGTCCTTCCGTATCGCCGGATTGACCGCCGGCCTCCGCGCCGAGCCCGCGCTGTTCCCACGGCGAGTCGGCGGCGGATCTGCGAGCCCGGTCTCGATCGGTCGCCGGAGGAAGTCCCCTTCGTCTGCCGGAGGTTTTCCTGAGGGCCGCCTTCTTGACGGGCGCCCTCTTGATGGCCGCCTTTCCGCGGGCGGCCTTCTTGCCGGTTGCCGCCTTCTTGCGGGAAGTCTTCCTGCTTCCCCGCGCCGCGCGGGACCGGGACGTGCGCCTGGCGGCAACTTTCTTCTTCTGCGCCCTGCTTTTGTCTTTCCGTTTCTTTTTCACCATGACTTTCCGTTTCCTTTTCACCATGACAGGACTCTACATCCATGAGGAGGAGGCCGGCGAGCCGGTAAACGGAGCGTCCGCGGTCGGGGCAGCGGTTTACAATTGTCGGATCCGCAACAATTCTGCTCTCGTGGGGCGTCGGGAAGCTGTGAGGTTTTGGGCTGCACTCGTGGCGGCCGCCGTCTCGAGCCTCGCGGCCGGCACCGCCCGCGGCAACACCTTTCTCGTTCACTCCGGCGATCCCTGGTGCGGTGTCGTCAATGCGGCCTCCCCTGGCGACACCATCCTTTTCGCGGCCGGGACCTACCCGGACACTTGCTCGATCGTGGCCTCGGGCACGTCGGGCGCGTCGATCACTCTGCGCTCGCAGACCGCGGCTCCCGCCGACCGCGCCTTCCTGGCCTACGCCGGCTCGAGCAGCAACATCATCGACGTGTACGGTTCGTACATCACGATCCGCTGGCTCACCTTTGGACCGACCGCGGCCGGCGCGGGCGTCAACCCGCTGAAGTTGCGAAGCAACAATATAGGTATTGTAATCGATCAGAACGTTTTCCAGGGAACCGATATCGCCGTCGCCGCGAATTCCAGCGGCGTCACCTACCAGGACATTTCGGTCACGAACAATGTGCTGACGAATCTGCAATCGACCGGGCTGTACTTCGGGTGTCACGATGGCATTGCCTGCCATGCCGTCAACATCCTGATTCGCGGGAATCTGATCCACACCGTCCAGCCTGGCGATGGCGTGGGCTATGGCCTGGAGATCAAGTTGAACTCCTACGCCACGATCATCGAGAATACCGTCTACGGCTCGCAGGGCCCCGGCATCGAGGTCTATGGATCCAACCGGGGCGATCCCCCGAGCATCGTCGAGCGCAACTACGTCGAGGGTGCCGTGACGGATGCCGGCATCAACGTCGGCGGCGGGCCCGCCATCGTGCGCAACAACATCGTCGTGGGCAACCAGTACAACGGGATCTGGGCTCAGGACTACAACGGCCGGGGCCTGCAGCAGAATGTCTGGATCGTCAACAACACGGTCCTGAACAATCCGACCGGCGGCATCAAGGTCAGCAACTGGCGGGCCGGCGCAGGAAACGTGCTGGCGTTCAATGCCATCGCTCCTCTCGGCGGCACCCCCGCCCTGACGCCGGCTTCACCGGTGGCCGACGTGCTCGTAGGAAACAGCGCCTGCAGCCCGGCGTCGGGCTGTTTCGATCAGCCGAATACGTCCCCCTACGATCTCTGGCCAGTGGCCGGCGGACCGCTCATCGGTGGGGCGGGGAGCGGCGCCGAGCCCTGGCGCGTAACCGACGACTTCCTTTGCGCAACGCGAGGAAGTGCGGCCGATGTCGGAGCGATGCAAAGGGTCTCGCCAGGGAGCGGGCCTTTGCTCGGGAACGGAAACGCCAGACCACCCTGCGGCTCGACCGCCCCGGCGATCTTTTCGATCACTCCGACGTTCGGGCCGCTCGCGGGAGGAACGCT
>JBKPDV010000004.1:0-9900 GCA_046728075.1 Acidobacteriota bacterium
CGTGGTGACCGATCCCTATCATCCTCTGTCCTTCATGCATGAGAAGGAAGCGACGTTCCGCGATACCGTGGTGACGCTGCTCTTGGATAATTCGGGCTCGATGCGTGGCCGGCCGATCACGGTGGCCGCGACCTGCGCGGATATCTTGGCGCGGACCTTGGAGCGCTGCGGCGTCAAGGTGGAAATCTTAGGCTTCACCACACGCGCCTGGAAGGGCGGCCAGTCCCGCGAAGCCTGGCTTGCCGCCGGCAAGCCGGCCAATCCCGGACGGCTCAACGATCTCCGCCACATCATCTACAAGTCGGCGGATGCGCCGTGGCGGCGTTCGCGCAAGAATCTCGGTCTGATGATGCGCGAGGGGTTGCTCAAGGAGAACATCGACGGCGAGGCGCTGGATTGGGCGCACAAGCGCCTGCTCGGGCGTTCCGAGCAGCGCAAGATCCTGATGATGATCTCCGACGGCGCGCCGGTCGACGATTCCACGCTGTCGGTCAATCCGGGCAATTATCTCGAGCGGCACCTGCGGCACATCATCGAGGAGATCGAGACCCGTTCGCCGGTCGAACTGATCGCGATCGGCATCGGTCACGATGTGACGCGCTATTATCGCCGCGCTGTCACCATCGTGGACGCCGAAGAACTCGGCGGCGCCATCACCGAGAAGCTCGCCGAACTGTTCAGCGAGACCCACGGCGCGCCGCCTGCCGCGAACGGCCCCAGGCGGCGGTTGCATTCCTAAGATCCGATGAGATGAAGCATCGCGGAAGGCTTTGTCCTGAAGGGCGGCGTCTTCGAAGCGCCTTGCGGCCATGAGGTGCGAACCGCTCTCCCGCCGTCGCGTCCTTGAGCTTGCCGCGGCCGGATTCGCGGCGGCCGCGCTGCCAGACGTCGCCCGCGCACAGCTTGCGACCCAGCCGCCGCCGAAATCGGCCAGGATCGACGAGTTTTCGGTCACCGCGCCGGTCTCGATCGACGTCAACGCGCGGCCGATTCCCTCATTCGATCCCCGCGAGCGCTCGCATGTTCGTTTCGGTTTGCTGGAATATCGCAGCGGGCTGGTGCTGACCTCGCCCTTTCGCGGTTTCGGCGGACTGTCGGGATTGCGACTCGACGCCAAGGGCGAGCGCTTCATCGCGCTCAGCGATCATGGCAGCTGGTTCACCGGCCGCATCGTCTATTCCGGCCGCGAGATGACCGGGCTGGCCGATGTCGAAGCGGCGCCGATGCTGGGCGCGGATGGCCGGCCGATCACGGCGCGCGGCTGGTACGATTCCGAGTCGATCGCGCTCGACGGTTCGCTGGTCTATGTCGGGCTCGAGCGCGTCAACCAGGTGCTGCGCTTCGATTTCAGCAAGGGCTTTACGCGATCGCGCGGCAAGGTGGTGCCGCTGCCGCCGGCGGCGAAGAAATTGCCCAACAACAAGGGGCTGGAGGCGCTGGTCATGGTGCCCAAGGGCGCGGCCCTCGCGGGCACCCTGATCGCGATCTCCGAGCGCGGCCTCGATCAAAACGGCAATCTGATCGCGTTTCTGGTCGGCGGGCCGTCGCCTGGGCAATTCAGCATCCGCCGCACCGAGAACTACGATGTCAGCGATGCGGTGCTGCTGTCGGGCGATCTTCTGATCCTGGAGCGGAAATTCTCCTGGCTCTCCGGCATCGGCATCCGTATCCGCCGCATCCCGCTGAAGTCGGTTACGCCCGGCGCGCTGGTCGAGGGCCCGTCAATTTTCGAGGCCGATCTGGGCCTCGAGATCGATAACATGGAAGGCATCGACGCGCATGTAACGGCCGAGGGCGACACCGTGCTGACCATGGTCTCCGACGACAATTTCTCGATGCTCCAGCGCACGCTGCTGCTGCAGTTCACGCTGGTGGAGTAGAGCCATGCGTCCCTGCGTCGCAGGGCTGACGTTTTGGGACCGGTTCTTGCAGCGCTCTTGACGATCGAAAACCGAGAGTATCGAATGAACAAGCTTCTGCGGTCCTTCGTTATTGCCGCGGCCCTTTTTGCGGCCGTTCCCGCGCGTGCGGAGGACTGGCCGTCGCATCTGATCAAGGCGACGATTCCGTTCGGCGCGGGAAGTGCGGCCGATGTCGTGCCGCGGCTGGTGTTCGATCGGCTGGCGGTTGAACTTGGCCAACCGATCGTGATCGAGAACCGCGCCGGCGCGGGTGGCACGCTCGGCTCGAATCTTGTCGCGAAGTCGGATCCCGACGGCTACAGCATCCTCTCCAATTCCTCCGCGTTGACGATCGCGCCGGCAGTCTTCCCGAGCCTCGCCTTCGATGCCACAAGGGACCTCGCCTCGGTTCTGATGATCGGCTCCAGCGCCAATGTGATGATCGTGCCGAACACGCGGCCGTGGAAGACGGTCCAGGATTTCATCACTGAGGCCAAGGCAAAGCCCGGCTCGATTTCGTTCGGCTCGGTCGGCATCGGCAGCGCGGTACACATCACGACCGAGAAATTCCGCCTCGCCGCCGGGATCGAAGCCACGCACGTGCCCTATCGCGGGGGCGCGGAGGTGATCGCCGATATCATGGGCGGCAGGATCGATCTCTATTTCTGTCCGCTGGCGACCGCGCTGCCGTTGATCCGCGAGGGCCAGGTGCGGGCGCTGTTGGTGTCGACGCCTAAACGCGTCGCCGATCTGCCCGATGTGCCGACGCCGGCCGAGATCGGATTGAAGGATGCCGACAGCGTGATCTGGTTCGGCGTGTTCGTGCCGGCGAAGACGCCGCGCGACATCGTCGCGAAATTCCATGCGGCAGGCATGAAAGTCTTGAGCGATCCGCCGATGCAGGAGAGCCTGAAGAAGCTCGGCATCGATCCCATGCCGATGACGCCGTCGGAGATGGATGATCTGGTCAAGCGCGAGACCGCCGCCAATCTGGCGGTGATCAAGGCTGCGGGCATCAAACCGTAGAGGAGGGTTGCGATAGGGCAGGGTTGAGGTGCGTCCAGTGCCTCACTACACAAGAGGCGGCCGTTCCTTCCATCCATCCGGGAATCCCCTATGAGTGCCCTGTTTTCTCCGATCACGCTGCGCGGCCTGACGCTGTCCAACCGCATCATGGTCGCGCCGATGTGCCAATATTCGGCCGACGACGGCAAAGCCAATGACTGGCATTTTACGCACATCAACAATCTGGCGCTGTCGGGCGCGGCGATGTTCTGCATCGAGGCCACGCATGTGGAGGCGATCGGGCGCATCACGCCGGGTTGCCTTGGGCTGTGGGATGACGCCACCGAAGCCGCGCTGAAGCCGATCCTGGCTTCGGTCCGCAAGCATTCGAAAACTGCGGTGGCGATGCAGCTCGCGCATGCCGGCCGCAAGGGATCGAGCTATCGGCCCTGGGAAGGCGGTCAGCTCATTCCGCTGTCCCAAGGCTGGCAGACGGTCGGACCGTCCGCCGTCCCGCACAAGGAGGGCGAGGCGCCGCCGCTTGCACTCGATGCGGCGGGCCTCGCACGGATCCGCGATGCCTTTGTCGATGCCGCCAGACGCGCCGATCGGCTCGGCATCGATGCCATCGAGATGCACAGCGCGCACGGCTATCTCTTGCATCAGTTCCTGTCGCCGATCTCCAACCAGCGCACCGATCAATATGGCGGTTCCTTGCAAAATCGCATGCGTTATCCGCTCGAGGTGTTCGACGCGGTGCGCGCGGCGTTTCCCGGCAACAAGCCGGTCGGCATCAAGGTATCGGCGACCGACTGGGTCGATGGCGGCTGGGACGTCGAGCAGACCATCGAATATGCCAAGGAGCTGAAGACGCGCGGCGTCGACTGGATCGACGTCTCCTCCGGTGGCGTCTCGCCGCTGCAGAAAATCCCGCTCGGCCCGGGTTACCAGGTTCCCTTGGCGCAGGCCGTGAGGGAAGCGACCAGCCTCACCACCATGGCGGTTGGCCTGATCACCGAGGCGAAGCAGGCCGAGGAGATCGTTGCCTCCGGCAACGCCGACATGGTCGCGCTGGCGCGCGGCATGCTCTACGACCCGCGCTGGGGCTGGCATGCCGCGGCGGAACTCGGCGGCCAGGTCGAGGCTCCGCCGCAATATTGGCGTTCGCAACCCTCGACGCAGAAGGCGCTGTTCGGCACGACCACCTTCGGGGCGCGATAGGCTGCCAACAACAATCAAGTGCAATATTGCGTGAAATCAAAGAAGTTCGCGCGGGTCTGAGATAGACTGGTCCGGTGTTCACGTGATCGATTGGCCAAGCCGATGCGAACCCGGGTGAGAAGATTTGCCCACGTTCTGGAACGCGTCGGGCTTGCGATGGCCGGCGCGGCGTGCGGCTTGTTTGTGTCCGCGCATGTTGGATCAAGCATCTCCTTTCTGACGACGCAGGGTTTTCTGCTGTTCATGATGATCGCCGGCGCGTTTGGATTTTATCTCGGGATCGATACGCCGCCGTTGCCATTTCATGCCGACGTCGATCCCAATGGTCCTACCGCGGGCATTGACTCAGCGGAGTTTCTGAGTTCCGTCGGCACGTTTCTGGCGACACTTACGGCTTTTGTCTCGGTCGGCATCATCGTGCTGCGCGCCGAACCGGATATCGGCTGGACTGTTCTGATCGGGATTGGATGGACGGTCGGCATCGCGATGCAGATCATCGCCGGCGCGATTGCGCGCGCCCGGGCCTGACCGAGCGCGGCCTCCAAACGTCAAATGATCTGCGCGACCTTGTAGGCAATTCCGCCTTTGACCAGGTATCCGGATCCGACGCAGACGATATCGTTCAGCCACGCGTATTTGTCCGCGCCGGTCTCGAACAGCGGATTGGTCCGGAAATAATAGCGCGAGGGATCGACCTCATGCCGCGTCGCCGGGTCGCTCATCTCGGCGCGCAATTCGGGCGGCGTGATCCAGCGGCCGCCATAGCTCATATGCACCAGCGCATCGTCGTCGGTGTGCAGCGTCAGGCGGACGTCCAGCGCCATCGACCCGTCGGGCCGGAACAGCGCCCAGTCGCCGCCGCCTTCCAGCACATCGCCGCGCAGTCTGGGTCCCTCGAACGATCCGCCCGCCGAGCCGAACAGGACCCGCCGGCCGAATGGACCATCGCCGATATTGAGGCGCGGCTTGAGGTCGATGACGATATCGAACAGATGCTCCGCTTTGATCTCGGCAACGGCTTTCGTTCGGGGATCTGTCATAAGGGATGGCCTTCTGAATCGAAAAGTTGCGGGGAAGACGGTCGTCGGCGCTATCCGGCCGCCAATTGTGGCGTCTCGTTCCCGAACAGCGTTCGTCGCACAGCGTCCGTTGAAACGCCGGACTGGGCGCAGAGCATCGAAAGGTCGAAGAAGAAGCGTTCGCTCGCGATCAGGTCGTTCCTGAAGGTGAACTGGATGAACACCGGCAGTTCGGCGCGCCGGCCATTGGGCACGACGCCGAACCGATCGCCGGTCATGGTCATCTGCACGGTTCCCCAGCAGATCAGACTCTCGTCATTGTTCGCATGTCCGTGCAGCACGACGTTGTAGTCGGGGAAGGATTCGAAGAAGCGGGTCAGGACCTGCGCGTTAGCCGTCAGCCCTTGAACCTTGGTGCCGAAGGCCGGGCTCTCCAGCACCATGTCGTCGTGAAACAACTTCATCGCGGCCGGCACATGCTGCCGGCCCTTGGCGACCGCCAGTGCCTGCGCCAGTTCGAACATTCGCTTGCCGTCCATGGCGTCGCTCCCGTCCATCCAGACCACCGCAATGTCCGCCGGCTTTTCTATACGCGTTGTATTTAACATACAGTATGTATGTAATATCCGTGCATCATGTTTGAGTCAAGCCATATAGTGGCCGCATGAACCCGAATCCCACTGAGAAGAGCCGTCGCGAGGAGAACACCGAGGCGACCCGCCAGGCGCTGTTGTCGGCCGGCCGCGACATCTTTGCGAAGGAGGGGTTTCAAGCCGCCGGAATGGAGGCGATCTCGCGGGCGGCGCGGGTGACGCGCGGCGCGTTCTATCATCACTTCGAAGACAAGAAGGCGCTGTTCGACGCGGTTGTCGTCGCGATGCAGTCGGACGTCGCCGATAGGGTCGAAAGGGCCTCGCGAACGCAGCCGCGAATCTGGGACCGCCTGCGCATCGGCCTCGATGCCTATCTGGACGCCTGTCTCGAGCCGGACTACGGGCGGATCGTCATCCAGGAGGCGCCGGTCGTGCTCGGGCCTTTGCGCTATCGCGAGATCGAGGAGGCCTATCCGATGGCGCTTCTGCTTGCGACCATGAAGGCGCTGAAACGCGATGGCGAGATTGCCTTCGAGGATACCGAGCTTCTCGGCCGCATGGTCGACGCGATGATCTGCAAGGTGGCCGTCATGCTGCCGGAGGCGGGCGACCCGAAAAAGCTGCGGAAGAACGCGCTCAAGCTGATCGACGGCCTGCTGTCGGCATTCCGTAAGAAAAATGACGCAAATACTTGATCTTTATCTTTGCGCGTGGTGTCGCGGTTGCGTCGGTGTACTGCGGCAACTAAGGTCGAGGCGGTATCAACGTGCGCACCGCTGCGACCGCTGGCCGGGCAGGTCTGACGGCGTTTTCGTGCATGCCAACTTCCGCGTTGGATCATTTGGATGACCGAGCCGCCGCCGCCCGATCCGATCGAAAGCGATTTTGCCCGGACAGTGCAGCCGGAGTTCGGCGCCGGCGTATCGTTTCCATCGGCATCCGGCGCGCTCCCGCCGCCGCTGCCGCCGCGGGGATGGCAAAACTATTTCGCGCGCCATTGGCGAGGCGAGCTGTCGCTGCCGGTGTCCTATTGGGTCAATGGAGCGCTTGGCGGCCTGATCGCCGGTTTCTTTGTGATTGCCGTTGGCGCTGTCACCCATCGGCAAGGCGAGGCCCAGCCGCTGGTCTGGTTGATATCGCTCTGCGCGATCTGGCTCTTCATTGTCATATCGGCGATCTGGCAGGGGGTTGGCATCTGGCGCTCCGCGACGCACTACCGGCAAGGCGGCAGGCGATTCTGGGGCGGGGTGGCGAAGGCGCTGATGGTGCTCGGCGCCCTGCAGGTCGTGGTCAGCTTCTTCACTATCGCAACGCCGCAGATCGCCGGCATCTTCGAAATTGTCACCGGCGATTCCCGCGTCGGTCCGCATCGCTTCCGTGTCCTGGCCTCTGGCGAAATGCTGGACTTTTCCGGCGGCATCACCTTCGGCGTCGCCAAGGAAATGGAGGGCTTCCTGAACGCGATGGCGAACTTGAAGACGGTGCGGCTCAATTCCGTCGGCGGCCGTCTCCTCGAGGCGCAGAAGATGGCCGACCTGATCAAGGCGCGCCGGCTTGCGACCTTTGTCGAGAAGGATTGTCTGTCCGCCTGCACCATCGTTTTTCTCGGCGGCGCCGATCGTGCGGTCATGCAGACCGCGCGGCTTGGATTTCACCAGCCCGCGTTTCGCGGCATGACCGCCGCCGATCGCAGCATCGCGATCGCGAACGAGGAGCGGAGGCTTGAGGGGTTTGGCCTGACCCGCGACTTCGCCGAGCGCGCCAACCGCGCCGAGCCGAACAGCATGTGGTTTCCGGACAATGATGAATTGGTGCGGGAGCACGTGGTCACGCGTGTCGTGGCTGCGAAGTCTGCCGCGCCAACAGCCACGCCACCCGCACCATCGTCCGTCGACGCTATCGGGCCCGCGAGCGGGGCAGTCGCAAACGGGGCGGCTGCGGCGCCTGTCGCGGTTCGTGAACCGAAGACTGTTCCGGCCGCGCGTCCCGACTTGAACACTTCCCTCGTGCCTCGCGCCGTCATCCCGCCGGATGTGATCAAGCGCCTCATGGCTTCGCCGAAACCCAAGTCCGCGAAACCAGCCCGTGCCTCGGCACCGCCGCCGGCCGGAGAAAAATAGCAGAGCATCCGCGTGCGGCTTGAGCTGTTGCTTTGCTTCGTTCGCGTTATCAGCCGCACAGCCGATGTTTGCAGCTTGGCGAAGCGCTATGCTTCACCTCGCGCGCAACAACGCGTGCGCTGCAGAACCAGGAAAAAGAGCGATAGGAAAGCCCCATGGAACTCGGATATTTCGCGATGCCCTCGCATCCGCCGGAGTGCGGATTGAAGGAGGGCCAGGACTGGGATCTTCAAGTGCTGCGCTGGCTCGACGAGCTCGGTTACCAGGAAGCCTGGATTGGCGAACACCATACTTCGCCCTGGGAGCCGCACCCGGCGCCTGACCTCATCCTTGCGCAGGCCTTCCTGCAGACGAAGAACATCCGTCTCGGCCCCGGCGGCTTTTTGTTGCCCTATCACCACCCCGCCGAACTCGCGAACCGCGTCGCGATGCTCGATCATCTTTCGGGCGGCCGGTTGAATTTCGGCGTCGCGGCATCGGCCCTGCCGAGCGACTGGGCGATGTTCAATGTCGATGGGATGTCCGGCCAGAATCGCGACATGACGCGCGAGGCGCTGGAGATCATCCTGAAGATGTGGACCGAGCCTGCGCCGTGGACGCACAAGGGCAAGTTCTGGACGGTCACCAAGCCCGAAACGATGTTCGATTTTCTCAAACCGCACATTAAGCCGGTTCAGGCGCCGCATCCGCCGATCGGCGTCGCCGGGCTGTCGAAGAATTCCGACACGCTCAAGCTCGCGGGCGAACGCGGTTTCATCCCGATGAGCCTCAATCTCAACCCGGCCTATGTCGCCAGCCATTGGGATTCGGTCGAGACGGGGGCCGCGAAGACCGGACGCAAGCCGAACCGCAGGGATTGGCGATTGGTGCGCGAGGTATTCGTCGCCGATACCGACGAGGAGGCCTGGAAATTGTCGGCCGGTGACATGATGGGCCGGATGATGGATGAATACCTCCTGCCGCTGCTCGGCCATTTCGGCTTCAAGGAGTATCTCAAGCATGCGCCAGACGTGCCGGATAGCGACGTCACCGTCGACTATTGCGCCAAGCGCAACTGGATCGTCGGCTCGCCCGCGACCGTCACCCAGAAGATCGAAAAGATCTGGCACGAGGTCGGCGGCTTCGGCACGCTCTTGGTGTTCGGCTTCGACTACAAGCACAAGCCGGAGGCCTGGCATCACTCGCTGCAGCTTCTCAAGCACGAGGTGTTGCCGCGCCTCAATCATCTCGACGCGGGCCTCGGCAAGGCGGCCTGATATGCGAGGCAACGGCGCGAGGCGGCAGGAAGCAGCCGTCTTGCGCTTCGTCAGATCGGAAGCTGAAAATCAAATTGCAAAGGGCCTATTCGGCCCTTCCAAGCCTGTTCATTTTTTAAGCGGCAGATGTCGCGACTTTCATCTTGCCGCGGCAATTGAGACCATGTGAGCCTGCCGCCGCCGGTCCTTGATAACCGGGCGGCTGGACCTTCACGCGCGCTGAAAGGAGGCCGTTTTCCCGGACATTCTGAAAGTTGGGTCATGTTGAAACGGGTGTTGGTGGGTGTCGTTTTTGGCTGCTTCCTGGGTACGGCGGCGTTCGCGGAAGAGCCTAAAATAGGCGGCGTCATCAATGCGGTCATCCAGCCCGAACCGCCCGGCCTGAACCTTGCCATGGTCCAGAACGGCCCGACCCAGATGGTGGCCGGCAACATCTATGAAGGCCTGCTGCGCTACAGCCCCAAACTGGATCCCCTGCCCGGCCTCGCCGAGAGCTGGACCGTCAGCGAGGACGGCAAGATCTACACATTTAAACTGGTGAAGGGCGCGACCTGGCACGACGGCAAGCCGTTCACGGCAGCAGACGTCCTGTTCTCGATCGACTTCCTCAAGCAGACCCACCCGCGCGCGCGCGGCAATCTGGTGCAGCTCGACAAGGTCGAGGCCCCGGATGAATCGACGGTCGTCTTCACGCTGAAACAGCCGTTCGGCCCCTTCATCGGTATCTTCGAGGTCGGCTCGCTGCCGATGCTGTCTCTTATACACATCTGACGCTGCCGACGAGT
>JBKPDV010000005.1:0-8843 GCA_046728075.1 Acidobacteriota bacterium
ACCATCTCGGCCATCTGCTTCTTGTACTCACCCTTCTTGCCGCTGACGTACGGGGCGAGGACCAGGAAACGGCTTCCGGCAGGCAGTCTCAAGGCGCGGTCGACCATCTCCTGAATCGTCTGCGCCTGGATCGGGCGCCCGCACTTGGGGCAGTGAGGCTTTCCGATCGAGGCGTAGAGAAGCCGGAGGTAGTCGTAGATCTCCGTGACCGTGCCCACGGTCGACCGCGGGTTCTTCGAAGTGGTTCGCTGCTCGATCGAGATCGCCGGAGACAGCCCCTCGATCGAGTCGACGTCCGGCTTTTCCATCTGCTCGAGGAACTGCCGCGCATACGCGGAGAGAGATTCGACGTAGCGGCGCTGTCCCTCCGCGAAGATCGTGTCGAACGCGAGCGAAGACTTGCCAGAGCCCGAGACGCCCGTGATCACGACGAGGCGATTGCGCGGGAGGTCGCACGAAATATTCTGCAGGTTGTGCTGCCGCGCGCCGCGGATCCGAAGGAATTCCATAGGGGGAACGGATTCTAACGGCTTCGTCCAATCCGCTCCAGGGGACTTCGCCGGCGAACCCCGACTGGAAGAGGGCGACTTTCGCGAGAGCGCCGGTCGTAGCGAAGCGGCCGGGCGACCGGGTACGATTGGCGCCGATGCCCACCGAAGGCCGCGACCGCCGGTCGCTTTCGTTTCTGGCGCGGTTCGTCGGCCTCCTCGTCCTCTTCTATTTCCTCGTGGCCTGGCGCCCGATCAATGATGCCGTCATCGTGCCCTTCACGGCCGGAATTGCCTCGGTGTCCGGGGCGATCTTGAACACGTTCGGTGAACAGGTTGCGGTCTCCGGAACCGAGATCCGCGCGCCGACGTTCGCGGTCAACATCGAAAACGGCTGCAACGGCATCGAGACGGTGCTTCTCTTCGGCGCGGCCGTTCTCGCCTTCCCTGCGAGCGCGCCGCGCCGAGCCCTGGGGTTCGCCGTGGGCTTCCTCGCGATCCAGGCGCTCAACCTCTTGCGCGTCGTGTCTCTCTTCTGGATCGGCGAGCACCATCCCACCTTTTTTTCCTCATCGCACACGGTCGTCTGGCAGTCGGTCGTCGTGCTGTTTGGGGTGCTGCTCTTTCTCGCCTGGGCCCTGTGGCGGCCGGCGGGCCGGCCTGCGCCGGTCCGGTCGAGTGGGCGGAAGGGATGATCGGGGCCGCGGTTCCCCGCACTCCGGGGCGTGCAGCGGTGTGGCTGGCAATCGGATTCCTGATCGGAACCGCGTTGTGGGTCGCCCTCTCCCCCGCCTATGAGCGCACCCTCGAGGCGGGCGCCGAGACGCTGTTGCGCTGGACCGAATGGCCGGCGGTGACGCGCCTGGAGGCGCGCCGCGGCGAGATCCTGATCGAACGCGCCGACTTTCCTCCCGCCGCTCCTCGGCCCGGGCTGCCGGCGGCGGACATCCATTTCAACTTCGTGATCCTCGTCGCGCTGTTCGCGCTGGCTTCCAAGCCGTGGCGGGGAGAATGGCTCGGGCGGTTCGCGCTGGCGGCCGGTCTCCTCTGGTTTGTTCACATCGTCGCGCTCGTGTTTCAGGTCCGGTCGGTCTACGCCACCGCGCTCGGCCCGTGGAGTGCCGCGCACTACGGAAGCATTTCCCGAAATTTCTGGGCAGGCGGCTTCCACTTTTACCAGATCGCCGGTCGGTTCGCCGCGCCGCTCGCGATCTGGTGGCCCTTCGCCGGCATCGAGCGGTCCGAGCGGGCGCAAGAGGGAGGCCGGCGCCGGCAGCGCCGCAAGACGGAGACCTCGTTGCGGGTCGTGCCGTAGAGCCTCCGATGCTGAGCTCTCCAGAGACGCAGTTCGCGCTGCTCGCTTTCTCCTCCCTCTTCTCGGTCATCAATCCGATCTCCGCCGCTCCCATCTTCGTCGCGATGACCTCCGGCTCTCCGGGGGACCGGCGCCGCGCCGCCGCTCGGGCCTGCCTGGCGGCCGTTGCGGTGCTTGCCGTCTTCGCCGTGGCGGGCGGCGCGATCTTCACGATCTTCGGAATCACCGTCCCCGCGTTCCAGATAGCCGGTGGATTGATTTTCGCGCTGTTGTCGATCCGAACGCTTCAAGAGGGAAGGGAGGAAGTGCCGTCCGGGGACGCCGACACGGACGACCCGTCCATTGTCCCTCTCGGAATTCCGGTCATCGCCGGGCCGGGAGCAATCTCGACGGTCATGATCCTCGTTGGTCAGGCGCAGGACGGCGTGCACCGACTCGCGCTCGGCGGCGCCATCGCCGTCAACATCCTGCTGACGTTCCTGATCCTTCTCGCGGCCCCGGCCATCGTGTCGTGGATCGGCCATACCGGCCAGCGAATCGTCTCGAAGATCATGGGCCTGATCACCGCTGTGATCGGAGTCCAGTTCGTCATCAACGGCGTGACGACCGTCTTCATCGACATCCTGAAGACGGTCCGCAGTACGCCGGGCCCTTAGAGTGCTTGGTCCTTGGTCCTTGGTCTTCCTGGCGAATACCCTATTGACCAGGGACTAATCACTAAGGACTAAGGACTTCTGGGCCGGCAGGCTATACTGATTGTTCTCTTTCAATATGACGGATGTCCGGGTTCTGGTCATCAGCGACTCACCTGCTGACGCGAGCGCCCTGGTGGAAGCTCTCGAGAAGGGCGGCTACCGGCCCTCGTTCGAGAGGGTCTTCGACGCCGAGGGGCTGGCACTGGCTCTGGCCAGAGGACCGTGGGATGTCGTGCTGTCGGACTACCAGCTCGAGCGCTTCGGCGCGCTTCCCGCGCTGTCCGTCCTGAAGGAGCGCGACGGAGACATTCCGTTTCTCATCGTCTCCGATTCCATCGGAGAGGCGACGGCCGCCCGCGCGATCAAGGCAGGTGCGAGCAACTGCATCCCCAGGGACTCTCTCGGGCGGCTGGCGCGGACCGTCGAGGGCGAGCTGCGGGAGGCCCAGGTTCGGCGTGAACGCCGACTCGGCCAAAAAGCCCTCCGTGAAAGCGAGGCCCGGTTTCGAGCGCTCGCCGAGAGCGCCTCGGAGGCGATCCTTACGATTGACGGCGAAGGCGGAATCCTTTTCGCAAACCACGCCGTGCAGGATGTATTCGGGCACCCGCTCTCCGCTTTGATCGGAGAGCCGGTGGAACGGCTGCTCCCTCAGGGACCGCCGTTGACACGTTTGCTCGGGGACGAGGCTTCCTCCGGCGCGGGCGGAGAGACCGCGGTCACGTCGGGCCTCCATGCGGACGGGCACGAGATCCCCATCGAGCTGTCCTTTGGAACCTTCCTCAAAGATGGCCGACGCATGGCAACGGTGATCGCCCGTGATGTCACCGAACGCCGAAAGGAAGAGCGCTTGCTCGTCGCCTCGGAAGCGCGCTTCCGGATTGCGGCCGAGAGCCTGAGCGACCTGATCTACGAGTGGGACATCGCGACGGACCACCTCCTCGTGATCGGAGAGGTCGAGCACCGGCTCGGCTACGACCCCGGCGAGCTCGACCTGAAATTCGAGACGTTTAAGCTGCTCCTCCATCCGGAAGACAGCGAGCGGGTCCTCGCGGCAGTCTGGCAGAGTCTGGGGACGGGCGAGCCTTTCGCGCAGGAGTACCGGATCCGGCGTCGCGACGGCTCGTATCTGCACTGGCACGCTCAGGGCCATGTGGTTTTCGACGGCGAAGGAAAGCCCGCGAAGTGGGTCGGCGTCGTCAGCGACGTCACCGAAAAGAGGCGGACCGAGGCGGCCTTGAAGGAAAGCGACGAGCGTTTGCGAGCGTTGATCAACAGCGCGCCGCTCGTTCTCTTCGCGACGGACCTTGACGGAGTGTTCGTACAGGCCGAAGGCAAGGGGCTCGAAGCCCTGGGCTGGAAACCCGGCGAAGCCGTCGGCAAGAGCGCCTTCGAGCTGTATCGGCGCCACCCCGGCGCGGTCGAGCAGCTGCGCCGCGCCCTGGCCGGGGAATCCTTCAAGGACACGGTGGAGGTGTCCGAACACGTGTTCGAAGTCGAGTACGCCCCCCGGCTCGGGGATGCCGGGAACGTCATCGGCACTATCGGAGTGGCGACGAATGTGACCGGCGAGCGGCAGGCTCGCCGGGCAGCGAAGCAGTCGGAGCTGCGCTACCGGAATCTCTTCGAGCGCAACCTGGCCGGGGTCTACCGGACCACGCTTCACGGGGTTTTCCTCGACTGCAACGACTCCTTCGCCCGGACCTTCGGGTACGACTCGCGTGAGGAGGTTCTTCGCCAGACCGTCTGGGACTTCTACCGCTCTCACGAGGACCGCACCGCCTCTCTCGATCGCCTGATGGAGCGGCAAACGCTGACGAACTACGAAGAGTGCCTCCGTCGCAAGGATGGGACGTTCGTCTGGGTCCTGGAAAATGAAACCCTGATCGACAGCCCGGAGGGTCCCATCATCGAGGGAACGCTCATCGACATCACCGAGCGCAAGCGCGCCGAAGAGCAGGTCCGGCATCTCGCCTTTCACGACACTCTGACCGGAATGCCCAACCGCCTCCTCTTCAACGATCGGCTCGACATGGCCGTTGTCCAGGCCCACCGATCCCAGCAAAAGCTCGCGACCCTCTTTCTGGACCTCGACCGTTTCAAGGTGATCAACGACTCCCTGGGTCATTCGGTCGGCGATGAGCTTTTGCGCCGAATCGCGGAGAGGGTCAGCGGCTGCATCCGGGAGGGAGACACGGTCGCTCGCCTCGGCGGCGACGAATTCACGGTGCTCGTGCCCGGCATCTCGCACGAGGAAGACGCGGCAAAAATCGCGCAAATGATTCTGGAGGTCATTCGCCTCCCTTTCTTCATCGACCAGCGCGAGCTATTCGTAACGACCTCGATTGGAGTCGCCCTGTATCCGAGCGACGGAGCGGACGCCGAGACGCTCCTGCGCAACGCGGACACGGCGATGTACCGCGCCAAGGATCAGGGCCGGGACAACTACCAGCTGTACACGCCAGCCATGAACTCCAAGGCTCTCGAGCGCCTCTCGCTCGAGAGTCGCCTCCGCCAGGCGCTCCACAACGACGAGCTGGTACTCTACTATCAGCCTCTGATCGACCTGCGGTCCGGCCAGGTCCGAGGCGCCGAAGCCCTCCTGCGCTGGCGTCATCCGACGCTCGGGTTGGTCCCCCCGGCCGACTTCATCTCCCTTGCCGAGCTTTCGGGGCTGATCGTTCCGATCGGCCACTGGGTCCTGCGGACCGCCTGCGCGCAGGTTCGCAACTGGCAGCAGATGGGCTTCCCCAACCTTTCGGTTGCCGTCAACCTCTCCTCCCGCCAGTTCCAGCAGACCGACCTCGTTCATCAGGTCACCGACGCGCTCGAGCGGTCCCAACTGCCGGCGGGAGCGCTCGATCTGGAGATCACCGAATCCAACGCCATGCAGAACGCGGAGGTCTCCATTTCGACCCTCGGAAGCTTGAAAGACCTGGGGGTCAGTCTCTCGATGGACGATTTCGGGACCGGCTATTCCTCCTTGAACTATCTGAAGCGCTTCCCGATCGATCGGATCAAGATCGACCAGTCCTTCGTCCGGGACGTCACCCAGGATCCCGACGATGCGGCGATTGCGATCGCCGTCATCGCGATGGCTCACAGCATGCAGCTCTCCGTGGTCGCCGAGGGGGTCGAGACGGAAGAGCAGCTCGCGTTTCTTCGGCAGAATCTCTGCGATGAGATGCAGGGCTACCTGTTCAGCCCGCCCGTTCCGGCGTCCGAGTTCGAGAAGCTGCTCAAGAGCAACCGGAAGCTGTCGATGCGTCCTTCACACGCAGTCCGGGTCAAGGCGTGAGGGAGGTCAGTAGTCGGTAGTCCGTAGTCGGTAGCCGGCTGTCGGGGATATGTCAGATCTGATATCGACGAGAAATCTCTAGCCCTTCAGCCTCAGGCGCATCTCCCAGGCTGGACGGTTCGGCCCGTAATAATCCGGCAAGCGGCGCTTGTGTCCGAAGCCGAACTTTTCATAGAAAGTGATCGCCGCCTCGTTCTCCATGTCCACTTCCAGCTTGACCTCCGTAACGAAGGCCGCTTCGAACCGGCGAAGCAGCTCCGTCAGGAGCGCACTCCCGATACCCGCCCCGCGGTTCTCCTCCGCGACGTCGAGCGTGACGACATGACCGAGCTGGTGCACGGAGAGATATCCGACCGCGAAGCCGACGATTCGGTCCCCGACCTCCACGACGATCGCCTGTGCCGTCGACAGCGAGAGGAAACGCCGAAGCTCAGAGCGCGCATAGGCAATCCCCGGCTCGAAGCAGGCCTGATCGAGACGGTAGACCGATTCGAAGTCGCCCATGCGAAAGTCGCGGAGCTGAAAGTCGGACACAATCTATAGATTGTAATTTGTGATTGGCGATTTGTGATTTGTGATTGGAAGCACGGAAGACTCAGTCAATCGCAAATCACAAATCGCAAATCGTTCCTCTCAACGAGAACGCTCCCTCATCGCGCGGTCCGCCTCTCGCCGAAGATCTTTCTCCCGGATCGCATCCCGCTTGTCATGAAGCTTCTTGCCCTTGACCAGGGCGATCTCGGCCTTGACCCTCGAGCCCTTGAAATAGAGCGCCAGGGGAACGCAGGAAACACCCCGCGTTGCAACGGCGCCCGCCCAGCGGTCGAGCTCGCGCCGGTGGAGCAACAGCTTGCGGTCGCGCTCCGGCAGATGGTTGGTCCAGGAGCCCGCGCCATAGGGAGAGATGTGGGCGCCCACGAGAAAGGCCTCGCCCGCTCGGAATTGAACGTAGGAGTCCTTGAGCTGTGCTCGCCCTTCTCTCAGCGACTTGACTTCCGTGCCCGTCAGGACGAGCCCCGCTTCCGTGCGGTCCTCGATGAAATAGTCGTGGAAGGCCTTCCGGTTGGTCGCGACCGGACGGACTCCCTCCGCCTTTGCGCTCCGCTTTTCCTTCACGGCTCGTCGGAAGACGGACCGTCCTCCTCGCTCGCGCTGCCGCGCACGAGATCACAGAAAAGCCGGGAGAGCTCGGGATCGAACTGCGTTCCCCCCTTCAAGAGGATGATTTCCAGCGCGCCGTCTCGAGAGATGGGAGCGCGGTAGGAGAGGGGAGAGACCATCGCATCGTAGGCCTCGGCGATCGAGATGACGCGAGCTCCCAGCGGGATCCGGTCTCCGGACAATCGGTCGGGGTAGCCCGCCCCGTCGAAGCGCTCGTGATGATGGCGCACGAGCGAGGCGATGGAGTAGGGAAAATCGATGCGCGACAGGAGGGCCGCGCCCCCGGCAGGATGCTGCCGCACCAGCCCCAGATCCTGCAGATCGAGCGGGCGCCGGCCGGTGAGCCTTTCGTAGGGAATCTCCAGATCTTTCAATCCGATGTCGTGGAGCAAGCCGCCGACGGTGAACTGCTCGACCGTTTCCGCGGACTGGCGCAGAGTCACCGCAAACTGCCGGCAAAGCCCGCCGACCGTCAGAGAGTGCGCCTTCAACTGCGGGTAGTTGCGGCGGTCGGGCTCGAGAAGGAAATTCACCAGGCTGCGGTAGGAGAGGCGATACCGCTCGGCGCCCCGGATCTGAAGGACAGCGGCCCGGATCATGCGATGCGTTTCTTTGAGCGCCGTTTCGCTCGAGGGATCCGGCGGCCGCGAGAAGAGCAGAGTTAGCAACAAGACGTTCCGGCCCGAGGCGATCACGGAAGTCTGAAGTCCTCCGGGTTCGCGGATCTCCCCGCTCCCCTGTCCGAGAGGGAAGTCCATGTGGAAGATCCGTTGTCGGGCCACCGGGACCCCGGGCACCGCGGAGAGGAGTGCCCCTTCCAGACTGCGAAGGAGAATCGCCTGAGCGGGTGCCGAGAGGGGGCGCCGCGCCCCAACGTAGAGCTCCCCTTTCTCCCGGGTCCAGAGCGAGAACACCACCGCCTCGATGTCGGGAGCAAGGAGCAACGCGTTGGTGAACCCTTTGAAGACGACCAGCTCGCGCGGCGTCAGTTGCGGCGGGCCATCCCTGGCCAGCGTGGAAGCCGCCGCGGCGGCCTCCCGCTTGGGCCGCTCGGTTTCTTCGGAGCCGGAAAAAAGATCCGGAGGATTCGGAAACTCCGCTCGCGGCCGCGAGGGCAGGAAAAGCGCTTCGCGGTCTTCCTCCGTCATGGGCTCGGGGGCCGTCACTTCCGTGCCGTCGAACTGACCGAGGACCGTCGAGATCTGGCTGGCGACCGATTCGATCTGCCGCACATCTTCCGTGGCGAAGGCAGATCCATCCGTCTTGTCCTGCAGCTCGAGGATTCCCACCAGCCGAGAGCCCTGGTAGAGGGGGGCGGTCAGGGAGCGGGCGTAGTGCTCACGCTCCATCAAAGGGCCGAGCGCGCCAGCGTCGCGCGGGGAGTTGACGAACGTCGGGCGCCGATGGCGTTGCACCCATTCGATCAGAGGGTGGCCTGCCTCCAGAACGTCTTCGGGACCGAAACGTGAGCCGAATCCGTAGGAGGCCGCCAGGCGGAAGGATCCGCTGGGGTCCATGGCGTAGCAGCGGGCCCGAGAGACCGACAGAATGTCCCGGGCGGTGAGGAGAGTCTCGGCAACCGCATCTTCGAGACCCGTTTGGGTCATAGACGGGCGAGTCTAGCAGGCTGCTCGGAGCCCCAATCCCTCCGCTTCGTCTGTGTCGGCGCCGACACGCGACTGTCGCGCGTGACGCACAGAGAGAGATGTTGCCGCCGCAAGTCTTTTCTCAGCAAGCGCTTCGGAATCAGTCGTTTGTCGCCGATCGGACGACCGAGGCGGGACCTGGCATCACATCTGCGTGGGGTTCGGGTGACAACGTCATGATCCGAGCCCAGACAACCCTTCGCACGACCGTTTCGATCGACGGCGTCGGTCTCCATTCCGGGC
>JBKPDV010000006.1:0-17485 GCA_046728075.1 Acidobacteriota bacterium
CCGTAGCTCTGCTCGACTGGGCGATTCTTTCGATGCCCACCGAATACAAGTTCGGCGATTTCTTCATTCAGAGCTTCCGCGAACGGAAGACGGAGATCCAGGCGGAAGACCTAAAGAAAGAACGTCACGCGCAAGAAGAGCGCAGCCGAATCGAAAGAGAGAAGGCTGCAGCAGCGGCCGCGATCCCGACCCCAGAAGATTTGTTGGCCCAGGTCTATTACGGGCTCCCGAAAAAGAAATGGAAGCAAGCCGTCAAGAAGCTCCTGGGTGACCACCTTTACCATAAGGTTCGGTCTTTTCTCTGGTACTTGCGCCGCTTTCATGATGCGCTTCGACAGCCTCCGCCGCCCCGTCCTCGGCGGACCGAGCTCGTGGTGGCGGAGCCGGCTCGCGTCCCCCTTCCCTTCGGTGTGAACCTCTTCGGTTATCTGGACACGGAAAGCGGAGTCGGCGAGATTGCTCGGAGCTTCGCTCGTATGCTTCGGCGTCAGCAGATTCCCCACTCGCTGTTGAACGTCGAGCAGAGGTGGCTTCGCAGGCTCGACCGGACCTTCACCGACTTTGCCCAATCCAACCCGTACTCGTTCAATCTCTTCTTTATCAACGCGGACCAGGTACCGGGCACGCTCGAATCGCTCGGTCCGGACGTCCTCGGAAGCCGCAAGAACATCGGCTACTGGTTCTGGGAACTATCGACGTTCCCGGAGGCTCTGCGCGGCTCCTTTCGATATTTCGACGAAATCTGGGTCGCTTCGAGCTTCTGTCTGGAAGGGATCTCGGCGTCCTCCCCGGTACCGGTCGTGAAGATTCCGCCGGGCTTTGATTTTCACATCCCAGCGAAGAGAGATCGCAAGTCTTTCGGAATCGGCGAGGACGACTTTGTCTTCCTGTACGTGTTCGACGGAGCGTCCTCGTTCCACCGGAAGAACGCCGGCGGACTAGTGTCCGCTTTCCGCCGGGCGTTTCCTTCGCCAGGCTCAGAGAAGCTGATCCTGAAGATGACCAACGCGCCGCCATCCAAGATCGAGGGCTTGCGTCGCCTCGCGGGAGATAGCCGACTCGAGATCCTCAGTGACTACCTGAAGAGTGAGGAGATTCTCGACCTCCTTGCAGCGGCCGACTGCTACGTCTCCTTGCACCGCAGCGAGGGGTTTGGCCTGACTATTCTCGAATCCCTGGCCATGGGAAAGCCGGTGATCGCCACGGACTATTCCGGAAGCAAAGACTTTCTGAATGGGCGACGCGGATTCCCTGTCTCTTGCGAGCTCGTACCCCTGCGCCGAAACCTCGGTCCCTACAAGAAAGGGTCGGTCTGGGCGCAACCTGACATGCAGGAGGCCGCCGCGAAAATGCGTTGGGTTCGGACGCACCCGGCCGAGGTCGCGCGCGTCGCACACACAGCGCAACGGGAGATCGCCTCTGCGTGGTCCCTTTCAGCGGCCGGCAAGGGCATGATGAACCGCTTGAATCACCTGTCTGCTCCCTAGCCGAGCCCAGCCCCGGTATCCCGCGATGCATTCGGGTCGCTTCTCCAAGCTGTGGGGCTTGGGACTTCTGACTCTAACCACCTTCCCCGCGGCTTCTGGATGTCGGACAAAACGCGACCACAACGTATTTCCGGCCGCGCTTTCTCCCGCCTCTTCGGTCATGCCTGCGTCCGGTTATTCCGTCGTGTGGGAGGCGCAAGAGTTTCCAGCTCGAGTTCCTCGTAGCCAAACGGTCCGGGCGCACATTGTCTTCCGAAACTCCGGAGACCAAGTCTGGCCCGGAACCGTGAAACTGAGCTATCACTGGAGCCCGCCGGGAGCCGGTGATTCCGGCTCTCACGCCGGAAATCGGACGCTGCTGCGCCGGCCGGTTGCGCCGGGAGAGCGAGTCATTCTGGAGCGAGTCGAGGTCCAGACTCCGGAGACGCCCGGGCCTTATCTCCTTGACTTCGAGCTCGTCAACGAGTTTGTGGCCTGGTTCAGAGACCGAGGAGCAACTGTCCTTTCGGTTCCGGTGACCGTGGACTAAGTTCCGGCAGCCGATCAGTTCCCGCCGAGGTAACCGAGAGCACGCATCCGCGCTGTCGTTTCGTTCAATTGCTGGGGAGTAAGGGTGCTCCGGGGGCGGTCTGCAATCTCGATGGCGCTGCCGGAGTGCCGAAGCCGAGCTCGGGGGAAGGCTTCGCGGTCAAGGGTGAGGAAATGCGCCTCGAACCGATCGCCGGCGGGGATGTCAACCGAGATCGGCAGCCGCTCCGGGTCCCCGGCTGCGAGGGGAAAGCGGTCACGGTCAGAGAGCGACAGGTAAGGCATCCCCGCGCCGGGCAGCTCGACGAACCCGCGGAGCCCCACGGGAACGTTTTCTCGTTTGCGGATCCAGAGGCCGCCGAGCGTCGCCGTCTCGCTGCGCCGCAGCCGCTCGAGCTTCTCCGCGAGCGCCGGCTCCACGGAAATCGGCGTCTGCTCGGCGGGATCGCGCTCGAGATCGAATTCCACGCGAAACGGCGGCGTCAGGGACGCGATCACCTTCTTCGATCCGGAGCGGAGCGCGTATTGCCGGGCTCGGTCCAGCTCGTTGGAGAAATAGAGCGTCGTCTCTCCCGAGGAAGGATCCTGGCGATCCAGCCGACGCCCGCGCCAAGACGCATCGCTCGGGAAACGAGCCCAACCGGCGATCGAGGGGAGGAGGTCCAGGAGGCTCACGGGCGCAGGAACGATGCTCCCCGGACGGCCCCAGGCCGGTCCCTTGACGATCATCGGAACGCGAAGAACTTCTTCGAAGAGCGTTTCGCCGTGTCCGGTTGCGCCGTGCTCATAGAACTCCTCTCCGTGGTCGGCGACGTAAAGAACCAGCGCCGAATCCCACCAGCCCTTGATCTCGAGCTCTCGACGGAGCGCGGCGAATTGATCGTCGGCCTGGCGGATGAGCGCGTCGTACCGCGAGAGACTCCACTCCCGGTCTGAAATCGTTGCTGTCCGACCCGTCGGGAAAAGGTTCTCGTACCCCGGAGACCAGTGGCGGTACGGGTTCCCGTTCTCGCCCCAGTCGCTGTGCGGATCCATCACGTGAACGTAAAGAAGGAATCGAGGATCTCGTTGCCCCCGAAGCCACTCAATCGCGGGCCCGACGACCCGTTGTGCGACCGGGATTCCTCGGTCCTGCTCCGGAATGGAGAGTGTGAGCTGAAAAAGATCGAAGCCGCGGCGAAAGCCAAAGCCTTCGTCGGAAATCAGATAGTTTCCGCAGAACGCCGCTGTTCTCCACCGCTGCGCATGAAAAATGGTCGGGAGTGTCGTCACTCCTTCGCGGATCGCTCCTCCTCGGCCATAGACGCCGATCTCGGCCGGCCAGCGAGAGGCAAAAAGGGCCGCGACGCCGGGACGAGTCCATGACGAAACGGAGTACGCAAAATCGTAACGGACCCCCTCTCGGGCGAGCGCCTGCGCCGCGGGAGACGTCGGGCGAGGGGCTCCGTATGCGCTCATTCGGTCGAACCGCAGCGTATCGACGAGATAAACCACGACCGGACCTCGGCCCGGGGCCAGTCGGAGGCGGTGACGCAGCCAGAGGCTTGCAATCGCGGCAAGGAGCAACAGAGCGAGTCCGATCCGAAGTCGGAGGTTCACCGAGCGGGGGCCTCCTTCCCGTGCGGCCGGCGGGACGACGCGTCAGACGCTGCGGGAGCGATCCTTCCTTCGAGCAATGACGCGAGGCCCCGCGGGTAATAATGCGCGAGGCAGATCACACCGTTAAACGCCGCTTTCCAGCGTCTCTGCCGCAAGTCGGCTCGCACCGCGTCGCGCAGCGCCTCTCCGTAGTAACGCGAGAAGAATCGGATCCCCTCGAGCCAGGCGCGCCGGTAGCGCGGGACCGAGCTGACATATCCACGCTGGGAGACGAGCACACGCCTGGAGGCCTTGAGCATCCTCACACTTCCCCCGGACATGTTGCCGCCATGGCGGCGGTACTCGGCGACGATTCCGTCGTGCGGCTCGACTCGGAGCTGCCGCGCGACCCGCAGGTAAAGGTCGTAGTCTTCGCACGCGGAGAGCGTCGAATCGAACTGGAAGGAGTCGAACACGGCCCGCGTGTACATCACGGTCGCGTGCATCGCGATCGAGTTGCGCCGCAGCAGCTCCTCGTACGGATCCGGTCCCGCTAGAAACGGCGGCGTTTCATCGAGAAACTCGCCTCCGTGCCCGATGAGAACGTGCCGCCCGAAGACGAACGCGCATTCGGGATTCGCCGTGAAGCATTCCAGGCCCGTCTCGAGCGCTCCCGGCAGCAGCCGGTCGTCCGCGTCGAGAAAGACGAGATACTTTCCGGCGGTCTCCTGCACGCCACGATTGCGGGCGGCCGCGAGGCCGCGGTTCTCCTGGCGAACGCATCGAATCTTCGGATAGTCGGTGGCAACCTCGCCGGTGTTGTCCTCCGAGCCATCATCGATCACGACGATCTCGTAGTTGGAGTAGGTCTGCGCAAGGACGCTTTCGATGGCCTCCCTTAGAAACCGCGCCTGGTTGTGGCATGGGATTACGACCGAAACCTGTGGCTGGGCGACGCTCTCGGTAGCTTTGGTTTTTTCGGGGCGAAGCACGATCGTCGCAAACGGAACGCGACGCTGATCGGCGAGGACGGCCTGCACGGTGATTTCTGACGCGAGAGCCGGCACCAAGGCGCGAAATCCCGCTCGCTGGGCACCGGGAAAGGCGGGGAACGCCGATGCCACATCTGGACGCGAAAGCAGAGGAACGCGGCGGAGCACCGTTCCCGAGCCGAGGGCCTCTACGGCGACCGCTGGAACATCCTCACCAAAGATCCACCCGGCGGTCTCGAGCAAGCCCCGATCCGCGCGGGCACCGGGAGCCGGCAGATCGATCGAGGTCCGCAACCGTGGCTCCGTTGGCACGAGCGAAATGTCGTCGACCTCCATCCGGCTCACCGCGATGCGTGGACCCGGCTTTACGGCTCGAACCGCGACGACGAGCTCGTACTGCGGATCGCGCTCCTCCAACTCGGCTGCCGTCAGCTCTTCCGTGGCCATGCCTTGCAGGAAGGCGATCGAGGACGCGACGTTTCCGTATGCTTCGACCCGCACGAGCTCCGGCGGAAAGACTTCCGAGAACACCCTTTCGACCGCCTGGCTCGAGAAGCTCCAGAACCACTGGCGTCCCCAACGATCATTGGCTATCTGACTGACGCCCGGCACCGTTGCGAGCACCGATCCTCCGGGCTTCAAGATTCGATAGAGCGTTCGGACGGCCGCGGAGACTTCGTAAATCAGATGAAGAGTCTGTGTGATCAGGGCACAGTCGAAGCTTTCCGACGGGATGTGATCCGCCCGCTCGAGACTGCCTTCGATCGTCGCTCCTGCGTGGCCGGAATCGACATGCAGAACGTTCGATCCAGAAACACGCTCCCCACCGAACCGTCGGGTATAGGAGTCGTCGCCGATCTCCAGAGTCGATCCAGCTATCGCGAGACGGTATCGGGATAGGAATTTCTCGATGTAATAGCGATCGACCGGGAGCCCGCGATCGAATCCGAACTGCCGGCTGGCCGGCGTCAAGCGCTTTGAACGGCCCAATTTGGATCCCCGGCTGGTCTGCTCAACCACGAAACCAGCTCCTCAGCTGGAACCCGAGCTCGTCTCCGCCGCAATCGAGAGCCGGGATGCGGGGAAGCTGAAATCGGTCCGTGTCTGTCTCGGCGAGACCGGGGAAGTTCGAGCATGCGGCGACGTAACCGGCCTCGCGGATGAGTCCGATCGTCGTGGAGTCGTAGTCTCTCTGTTTTCCAAAGGGATAGGCGAAGGCCCGGACGGGGCGATCCAGAAGAGACGAGAGCCGCGCGCCGCTGTCGAAGATCTCACGGCGCTGCATCTGCTCTGAGAGTATCGAGAGCACGGGGTGACTGACGGTGTGGGCCCCAACCTCGATCGTCGAAGAGGCCGCGAGTTTCTGCGCCTCCTCTTCCGAGAGAACTCGATGGCTCGGCCTCACCGTGCCGCCCCTGCCCGACCATTCCCGCAGTCGCTCGAGCTCGCGTTCCCGGTCCTTGCCTGACAGATCTTGCCACCGGCACCAGAGATCTCGATAGAGGGAATGCCGTCGCGTTGGCGGCTCTTCCCAGGCTCGCCAGTTTCGCAGGGATCCCATCACACGCTCGGCCCCGGGTGCTTCGCCGCGCTCGGCACCGTCGAGCCTCCAGCATGCTCCCGGCCCGAGCTCGAGAACCGGCGGCAACGAGCCAGGACTCAGGAGAAGACGCTCGAGCTCGTCCCACCAGAACTCGCGCGCTCCTCCGAGGTAGCCGGACGCCAAAAAAACTGTCGCGGGAACTCCCGCGCGCTCGAGCTCCGGGAGGCCATCTTCGAGGTTGTCCGCGTAACCGTCGTCGAATGTCACTGCGACCGCCCGCCGGAGAGGAGTTTCGGCATCGAGCATTTCGAACACCTCGGAAAGCGAAACCGGCGAAAATTCTCTCCGCAATACTTCCATGTGTTCGGCGAACCGAGCCGGCGTGACCGCCAGGCCCCACGGATCAGCCTCGAGCTCGGCGACGCGGTGGTAAACGAGAATCACGGCGCCGGTCCTCTCCGCAGTCGCCTCTTCCAGAAAACGGAAGCGGACAATCCCCAGACTGGCGCGCTCCCCCTCCTCGAGAACGGCCTCGAGCCGCAATGTCTCGCCTTCCGGCACCGTACGAATCCGTCCGCGAAAACCGCACATCTCGGCGCCCGGCACGCCTGGAAAAGCAAGACCCACGTCTCGTCGCTCGAGGTCGGCGGGCCATCGGGCGAGGGTTCGGCCGCCGGCATCCAGGACTTCCACGGCGACCACCGGCCTGTGGCGACCCATCGCCCACCCGGCAATCTCCAGATTCTCGGCCTCGGCGCGCTCGGAAGACCCGGGCCGATCGATCGATCCGCCCAGAAGCGAGGCTCCTTTCCGCAACTCGATCCCGAGTATTTCGATCAACCGGGTTGCGCGCACTACTCGCTGTCCGATGAGATTCCCAAATTCTTCATTTCCCTTTCGATCCGATCCGCGCGCGCGCTCTGGGCTGCCGGTCCAGCGAGAAGCGCCGCCAGCCCATGGGGATAGAGCCGCGCCAGCGCCACCAGACCGCGGCCGGCGGCGCCCCAACGGCGCTCGGATAGGCGGTCTCGCACCGCTTGAACCAGCCTCCCCCCGAATTCTTCCCGGCCGACTCGCAACCCTGCTCTGTAGGCCGTTCGCAGCCGCGAATCGCGGCGGACGTAGGGCCTCTGCGCTTTCAAGACTTGAAGCAACATCTCGAGCATCAATTCCGGATTCCGGCTCATGTTCCCGCCGTGAAGCCGGTAATCGATCACGAGCCGATCGTGCGAGCAAATGGGATAGGCCCGGGCAATGCGAAGGTAAAGCTCGTAGTCCGCGCACGCGTGGACGCGCGTGTCAAAAACGCCCAGGGCCTCGAAGGCGGCGCGACGAAATAGAACGACGGCGGGCGTGACGATGTAGTTACGGCGCAGAAGAGCGGCATAGCTGTCTCTCTCGACGGTCTGGGGTTGCCACTCCCACAAAACGCGGCCATCCTGCGCGATGACGCGATGCTGCCCGGACACGAACGCGCACTCGGGGTGGGCGGCCAGGGACTTGAGGCCGAGCTCGACTGCCTCGGGAAGCAGCCGGTCGTCGGAATCGAGGAAGACGAGATACTCGCCGTTGGTGCTGCGTATCCCGGTGTTGCGGGCGCCCGCCAACCCCCGGTTTTCCTGGCGGATGCAGCGGACCGCCGGGTAGCGTCCGGCGATCTCGGATGTGTTGTCGGTCGAGCCGTCGTCGATCAGAACGATCTCAATCTGAGGGTACGTCTGGCCCAAAGCGCTCTCGATCGCCTCGGACAGAAAGTGCCCCTGATTGAAACAGGGGATGACCACCGAGACGAGCGGAGCTTCGTCTGGCGCCGCGGCTCCTCGCCAGTAGCTGCGGCTGCGGATCACTCCGATCGGTATCCGACTCTGATCCCGGAGCACGGCGCTGACCGTCAGCTCGATCTCGCGCGTGCCGGAGAGGTTGAGCACCGTCTGAAAACCCGCCGCGTCCGCGCCGGGAAGGCCTCGGAAATGGTCCGCGATATCGACCCGACGGACTCCCACCGGCGACCGCCGCAAAACGTTGCCGCCGTGTACGATCTCCACGGCTACAGCCGGGGAGCTCCTCCCGAGCACCCAACCCATGATGTCCACGGCCGCCGCCTCGGCTCGGCTGCCGGTCTTCGGAACATCGATCGAGCGCCCCACCAGACGGCTGTCCAATGGAGAGGCCGAGACTTCCAGAAACTCGACCAGATTACCCACGGCGTTACGGAAACCGGAGCATGGGGGAAGCCAACCGGCGAGTCAAGCGCGCGAAGCCTCGACCAAGACTGCGGAACTTCTCATCGGCCAGACATGGCGTCGGACCCGGGCGACCCCGCATGCGGGATGATCGGAACCTGCTTTCGGAGCTCTCGCCTGCCGAGCGCGAAGATCCCAGCGAGCCCAAGAAGAGCCGCGATCGAAATTGCCAGTCCCGCGGTCATCCCCGGCGGCCAATAGAAGACCTCTACGAGGACCGGCCCCGCCGGAACTGGGATGGCGCGGAACGCATAGTTCGCCGGCAGGATCTCGGCCGGGCGCCCGTTGACCCGCGCGCGCCAGCCGGGGAAGTAGCTCTCGGAGCAGTAGATCAGGCCCGGGCGTGGCGCCCGAAGCTCGACCGAGTAGCTGTTGCGGCGGAAACGGCGAATAGTGACTGTCGAATCGTCGGAATTGCCGGGAAGAGCCGGAAAGCCGGGCGACGTCTCCAACAACACGTGGCTTCCCAGGGGAAGCTCACCCATTGCGTCCAACGCCGCCTGCGCGCTGACGACCTCGTAGTCGCTCGTGAAGTAATAGCGAGGTGATCCCCGGCGGCGGAAAATCTCCACGTAATCGTCGCGATAGATCGAAGGGTAACCGCGGCTCTGACATTCCAGGATCGGGGAGTGGAACACCCGCCGGACGACGAGAAGCTCGATGTTCGCGCGGTCCAGAATGCTCTCGGCGGGAATCTCCGTCGGGGACCTGAGAAAGAGCGCCGATTGGGCCGAGACGTATCGTCGATAGAGCTCATGAATCCGCGGCGGATTGAACGCCATCAGGGAGTCGAGCTCGAAGATCTCGAACGCGGAGCCCGCATTGGCATTGAAGGCCGCGATTCCGAAAACGCGGCCGGACCCGCTCTCCCTCTGCAACCCCCGAACATAGGGGACCGGGTGTCTCCAAACGTTCCACTCGTACTGACGCGGATAGAAAGTATTGTGGATCGCCTCTACAACAAAAACCGCGAGGAAGAGAATCGACAGCGATCCCGGAGATCTCCCGTCGCGTCTCCGAATCGCTGTCATCCACGCCACGATCACTAATCCGGCGATCGTGATGACGAGCAGGAATCTCCAATCCTTCAACCACTGCGCCGCCGCGGGATGCGCGAGGGCTCCATTCGACTTCGCGATCTGACGGATGGTCAAAAGCGCCGAGGCGATGAGAAGAACGGGCACGGCGAGGCGGACCCGCGTCACTCTCTCCGTCACGACTCGATCCAGCCCGAGAGCCGCCATGAGGGCCAGGAGGAAATTCAGTGGAATGCCCAAATACGTGATGAAGTGAATTGTCCGAAGGCCTGGAAGATGGGAAATCGCCTGAACCGGCTGAGCTCCGATGAGCTTGAGAACTACGAACAGCGTCGCGACGGCGACCATGAGAAAAAGAGCCTTCTTTCTGGCGCGCGCGACGGGTCCCGAAAACAGGAGGGCAATCATCGGAGTCATGCCGATATAGGGAAGAGGGCTCCAGAGGACCGCATCGTTGATCGGAGGATTCGCGAGAATCCGGGAGCCTCCCATCAGGGTCGGCGAGAAGAGCTGCAGGAAACAGATCGGGATCAACCGCTCCTCGGCGGCCTTTGAGTAGAAGGCAGCCACCTGTGGAGTCATGCGCATCAACGCGAAAATCGGAAGGTAGTAAAACCCAACGAGGCCGACGGCGAGCGCGCACGCGGCGGCGAACCGCCACGCGACTCGTGGGCGGTGCTCGCCGGCTTCGCCCGGAAAGAAGACGAGGACAATTCCAACGTACGCCGCCGCGATGCCAAAGACGGCGAGGAGCACCGGAGGGAAGCTGGCGAGGGAGATGGCCGCGTATGTGATCGACAGAGTGGCCGCTCGGATCCAACTCGGACCGTCCAGAAACCGCCGCGTCACATACAGCGCCAGTGGCAGGCAGGCGGCCGCCTGACCGATGAAGGAGCCGACGTTCTGGCTCAAACCGCCGCAGAACATGAATACGATCGCTCCGAAGAAGCAGGCCTCTCTTCGCAAACCGTTCTTGCGAAGGAAGAGATAGGTGAACAGTCCGGCGGAGAAAAGCAGGAGGAGAAAGTAGAGATTCTTGAGAAACGAGGTATTGCCCAGGACAACGATCAAGAGATAGGGGGGGAAAAAGAAGGCGGGTGTCACGTTGGCCATTGCCGGTGTACCGGCGCCGATGTAAGGATCCCAGAAGGGCCACTCCCCCGCCATCAGCCCCTTTCGAAGAAACTCGCCCCCCGGCTCCCACTGCCACCAGGTTGCGCCCGGATCATGTAGGTTTGGATAGGGAATGAGATTCTTTTGTTGCCAGATCCAGGGCGGAACGAAGTTGTGTCCATAGTTCTCATCTGTCGGCCGGTAATCCAGGGGATTGAGGTTGTCGGAGTAGACGAGCGACTTGTTGAAGAACACGACGTTGCCGTAGGCGATCGCTAGCAGCAACGCCAGAAGTAGAGCAACCGTCGCGCCCTCACGAAAGGAGACTCGGATCTCGGGTTCTTCCGCCGACGACGCCACCCGTGCGCCCGAGGGTCGATCCACGTCCCGCGTCATGAGAAGGATCGCGGGCGACCCGCTAGATCACACCGGGGCTGAATGCCAGAATGTTCGGGCGCCGCATTCCGGCGAGGATCTCCGGTTTCCGATATCGGATTTCGGTGACGATCAAATCGTGAGGTACCAGAATTGCGAGAGCATCACCACTCCAGCGTGAACCAGCGGCCCGTCAAACGATTGACAAAAGCTTTGAGCAAGATTCTAGCGTACCCGGGACCCGCGCGAAGAAAAGAGAAGCTGCTCTGGCCCGAGGAACGTTTCAGGTGGCGAACGTCCACTTCGGTCACACGCCGGGTGGCGTACCAAGCTTTGAAGGTGATCTCCGGAGAGATTTCGAACCCGTCACTCTCCGGTCCATATCGGGAAAAGATCCTTCGGTCGAAGACCCGGAAAGCATTGGTGTAGTCCTGCAGCCGGAGACCGATCAGGGTTCCCGTCACAATTCGAAAGCACCAGCTCCAGAATCGATAGAGGAGAGGCACCGCTTCGTAGTTCTGGCGGTGTCGGTAACGAGATCCGATGGCCAGCGCGAAGCCGTCGTTCCGGACACTGCGGAACATTTCGGGAATCTTGCTCACCTCGTCGGAGCCATCGCCCATAGTGATCGCGACGATCGGAGCCCGAGATTGCCGCAGACCATACCGGATTCCGCTGCCTATCCCTCGAGGCGTCGATTTGGTGAAAGCGCGAATTCTGGGGGACCGCCACATCTGCTCGACGGCGACCGCATAGGTCTCGTCGGGACTGGAATCGTCGACCAGAAGAATCTCTGCATGTACCGGATCCGCCTCCAGCGCGGCGAGGAGACGATCGCAGACCAGAGGCAGGTTTTGGGCCTCGCGGTAGGCCGGCACGATAATGCTCAGATCCGGCTGCTCCGGGTCGAGATCCTTCGTACGCCAGCGCTCGATCGCGGATCGGATACGCAGCCCGGCCCGACCGTCTCCCAACGACGCCGCGGAGAAGGCGGGATCCGCTGTCACTCCGTCACGGACCACTAGGTCTCGGCCGGGGTGTCCCGTCGGCAAGAGTGTGGATCCGTAACGCGAATCGAAAAGAGCAACGGGAAAAAGGCGAGAGTCGGCCAGAAAGAAGAGGTCCGGCCGCACCTTGGACCGTCGGCTGATGTTGGCCAGCTGCTCAGGATTTTCAATCAAGATGAAAACTGGCACTCCAAGAGTGTCCGCGGCCAGCGTCATGAGGCGCGCTAGGATCCCATCGGAAAGGAGCAGACAACCGTCTGGGCGCTCTAATTCGAGTCCCTTGACGATTTCGGCAAAGCTTGGCAGCTCCCAACTTGGGGTGCCGATGTGAGTCTCGTGTGCGATCGCCCGCGTCGCGCCGGGCGGCGAAAAACGACTGTCACGCGGCATGAAGACTACGGCTTCGGCATCGACCTCACCCAAGGAGAGAATTTTCAGCCAATCGAGCTCGCGCTGGCTTTCGATCGAGACTCCGAGCTTGAGCTTCGGTTCAACCATCGAATCCCTATTCGCCACCGGCTCTCAGGCTCGCTGCCGGTCGGAGCGGGTCACGGCGGCCCACAGCGGAAAAGCCGATTTCCGACCGCGACCGGGCGACATCCCCGACGCTGCGGCGCACTTCCCAGGGGCGGGGGGCCTCATAGACAATCTGCCGCGGGCGCCCCGCTACTTCGCTCATGACGGTGGCAAGGTCCGTGATCGTTGTTGAGCGGCCCGTTCCGATGTTATAGACGCGGCCGGAAATTCCCCTGCGTGCGGCGAGCATGTTTGCGCGCGCGACGTCCCGAACATAGATGAAGTCTCGAATCTGCTGTCCGATTCGGAAATCAGCGCCGGGAGCCGGGAGTCGTCAACGAGATTCCCTTCCAAGAGCCGGAGCCGGGACGAGACCGCGAGGTTCTCCGGCCTGCCAGTGGCGAGGTTGTCCAGGGCGGTGACCTCAGCACCCTCGTCGCGTAGGGCCCGGCTGAGGTTGCTCCCGATGAAACCGGCGCCCCCCGTGACGAGACAGCGAGCGCCGAGAAAGCCTGTGTCAGGGGCTTCCGCCGCCATCTTTACTGAACCGTAACGGGAACGGTCCGTCTCGGAGCGCCTTTGTCCTCAAACCAGACGACGAGCTCTTGCACCAAATCGAACTGGAGCTTGTAGCGGCCCGCCTTGGCCGGCGCCTCGACGGGAATCGTCAAAGTCGCGGACTCTCCTGGCGCGAGGGGCTTGGGCAAATCCGCGCGGATCGTGTACTCGCCATGAGAAACGGATTCTCCCGGCCCCCACCAGCGGTAACTGAGCCGAACCGCGTAAGCGCCTCCGCCAGCTGCATCTGCGGTGCGGGGATCCGGCCAGACTTGGTCGCCGGCGTTCTTGAACGTCACCGAAATCGGGACCGTCTTGCCGGGAGCCATGACGGACGGGACCGAGGAATTTCCCCACTCGACTCGAAAAGCGGAATCGGGCAGATTCCTGGATGCCGGAGCGGGTCGAGACGAGGCGGGTGGAGTCGCTTCTTCTGGACTGGGTTGGGGGCGTCGCCCGCAACCGATGCCGACCGCACCTGCGGCGAGCAACGACAATACGGTAAATGAGGCTGTCTTCTGTGGCTTCATCCTGCCGGAAAGATCCTCTTTCCTCTGTCGGTTCAGCTGAAAAACCACCTTATCATGAGCCGGATGAGAGGCCACCAAACCGCTCAAGCCGCGCGCACTCCATCTATGGGCCCCGCAGTCGCGCCCCACAGATCCACGACAGCGACTCGTTCGAATCCTACGAGCTCCGCCTCATGAATCTCCGACAGGGAACTGTCAAGACTGCGGCCGGAGCGAGCCTCGAGGAAGAGTTCGGTAGAGCCGAAGCGGACATTGCTGATCTCCGCCGGCGCCTGGAGGAAGGCCTCGCGCGCGAGCAGGAATGGATGCAGAGAGCGTTGCAGGCCGAACGCGCGATGGAGGATCTCCGTCACCACGAGGAAGAGAAGGCCCTCTGGCGCGCCCTCTGCGCGGAAGATGAGGTCGAACGGGCGCGGGCCGAAAGAGATGCCGCTCTTCGCGACGGATTGCAGAGCAAACTGGCGAACGAACGAGAGCTTGCGGAGAAAGAAACGGTCCGCCGCGAGTTGGAGGAGGCGAGACACGCCCTGGCCAGTTCCCAAGGCGAACGCCAGGAATTGGCGCAGCGCGCCAGCGCAGCGGAACACGCCCTGGCCAGTTCCCAAGCCGAACGCCAGGAATTGGCGCAGCGCGCCAGCGTAGCGGAACACGCCCTGGCCAGTTCCCAAGCCGAACGCCAGGAATTGGCGCAGCGCGCCAGCGCAGCCGAACAGTCGCTCAACGAGCTTCGGCAGGAATACGGCACGCTCATGGAGCGAGTTCGCGCCGCCGAAGAGATTCTCTCGAAACTCGGAAAAGAGTACACCGCGGCCAGGGAGCGAGCGCGGATTGCCGAGGAGTCTCTTGCAGAGCTTCGGACGGTATCCGACGAAACACTCGTCCAGACTCATGCGCGGTACGAAGCCGAGGCTCGGCGCTCCGCGACCGCGGAGAGAACGATCGCAGGCTTGCGGCAGGAGCTCGCGCGTTGCGAGGGATTCATCGCAGCGGTGAACGGTTCGGTCGCCTGGCGCTTCGTCCAGTTTCTCCGCGATCTGGTCGGCCGCAAGTGGTAGAAGATCCAACCGACGCGGAAGAGACCATCACTCGGCTTCGCGCCCGTCTTGCCGAGCTCGAAAAGAACCTCGAAGAGAAGTCGGCTTTGTTGCGCGTCCTGGCGGTGGAACTTTGTGAAGCGGACCTGATCGCTATGACTCGCATCGCTTCCGGGCGCGCGCCCGATCCGGGGGCAGATGTCTCGCTCCTGGGTCTGCGGCCGAGCACTGTCTTGAAGCCGGCGGATGTGGAGACTACTGTCCAGCGACTCTGGAGGTCATTGCCTCCGATCTCCGGCGACGGCAGGAAATGAGCTCTGAGAACCTCACGCTTCTTCTGATTGAAGGGAACAACAGGACAGCCACCGTAAGGTGCCTCGACAATCTCCGCGCGACGGTCCCGAGTTCCGCAGCGATCATCGTAGTTGTACCCGAATCGGCAAGCGAGGATCCGAAAGAGCTGGAACGCCATAAGGGAGTACGTGTCGTGGGCACTCCGTCTCAGAGCTTGGCCGGAGCGCTCAATGCCGGCCTTGCGGCAGCCGTCCCCGGCGGAGACATCATCGCGCTCTCGTCGAACCTGGAGATTCGAGAGAAGGACTGGGTCGGCCGAATGGAGGAATGCGCTCGTTCCGAAATGAACGCCGGAATCGTCGGTTGTCGCCTCGCGCGAGCGGATGGCACGCTCCTCCACGCCGGCGCCTACGTCCTCGCGGACGACTATTGGCCGCAGCGAATCGGCTCCGGCGAAAAGAACATCGGACAGTATCCGGCGAAGCATCCAGTGGAAGGGATCTCCTTTGATTGCGCTTACTTGCGGCGGGAAGCGCTGGACGCGATTGGTCGGTTCTCAGAGGATCTCCAATCACCATTCGCCGACGCGGATTACTGTCTTCGGGCACGCGAACGAGGCTTCTCCATTCTGCTCTGTGGAACCGTCACCGTTCTTCAAGGGAATGGGATCGCAGTCGACCGGGACTTCGACCAGGACCTGAGACGCTTCCAGGAGAGCCGATACAGATTTCGCGATCGGTGGCACGCCCTCCTGGGGCGTCGCTACGCGAATGAGCTCTACTGGCAGTCGATCGTGACCTCGCCGATCGGCTACGCCGTGACTTGCCGGGAGATTCTGAAGGCACTCGACCGACAAGGAGTCCGGCTCGTGTACCGCTATCTCTATGGACGCGGAACGCAAATTCCGACCGAGGAGCCGAGAGAGGAGAACGATCACCTGATTCGCGTGATTCGAAGCCGTCAAGATTCTCCAACTCCTGGCGTCGCAGTGGCCTACGGGCAAGGAGACGCGTTCCAACGCAATCGCGGACGTTTCAAAATCGGCTTCACGATGCTGGAAGTCGATGGCTTCCCGGCCGAATGGGTCCGGCAGGCAAACGCAATGGACGAGGTCTGGGTGCCGTCGGAGTTCAACCGGCGAGGATTTCTGGAGTCGGGCCTTCGGAGGCCCATCTACCGGATTCCCCTCGGCGTCGACACCGAGCACTTTCATCCAGGAATCCTCGGCTACCCCAATCCGCGGGGAGACTACGTCTTTCTCTCAAGCTTCGAATGGTCGGAAAGAAAAGAGCCCTGGCTTCTCTTGCAGGCGTTCAACGACACGTTCCGCGCTCGGGAGCCCGTACGTCTGGTCTGCAAGGTGACCAATCGCAACTCTGGGATCGACGTCGGCGAGGAGATTCGCCGCCTCGAGCTCAAGGAAAGCGGCGGACAGATTTGCTTCATTTTCAACCATGAGTTCCCCTACTCACAGCTCGGGTCCCTCTATAGGTCGGTCGACTGCTACGTGTCCGCCGGACGCGGGGAAGGATGGGACATGCCTTTGATGGAGGCTATGGCCTGTGGGCTGCCGTCGATTGCGACCGACTGGGGAGGACACACGGAGCACGCCCATGCCGGAATCTGCTACCCCTTGAGAATCCGGAATACCGTGCCCGCCTCCGATCAGTCCCCCTATTACCGAGGATTTCGGTGGGCAGATCCGGACCCGGACCATCTTCGCCACCTTCTGCGAGACATTTACGAGAACCGGGAAGAAGCGAAACGACGGGGAGTCGCGGCGGCGCGGGAGATGGCCGAGAAGTGGACGTGGAATCACACGTCGTCCCAGATCGTCCAACGACTCGTGGCCGTTGGTGCTTGAGGCTATCGGCGCGCGCATCGGCGTTCCAGGTCTCCGCGGCGGAAGCCACCGTCTCCGGTATTCACGGAGTCGGCGAAGACGGAACTTGCCGCGCGCGCGGGGGAGGTCGAGGCGGAGGCCGCAGACCTGAAGCTCCGCCTCAAGGAGAGCGAGGAGCGAGAACAACGGCTGATCGAGAGAGTATTGGAGGCTGAAGAGCGGGACTACGACGGGCTAGGGACCGAGCGCAAGCTTCGGATTCAGATCAGTCGCTATGCCGAGTTTCAACCGGGCGGTGCAGAGATCCCGGCCCTGGCGTCTGATCCAGTTCCTGCGGCGTCTCGTTGGACGCGAGTGGTGATTTTTTCCGAGCGGTCGGTGGCGAAAGCTTCGTCCCGTCACCGGTGCCTGTTTCCGTTCCCGCTCCTAGCTCCTGAAGGACCGCCCGCTCGGTCTACTGAAAATAACCGTTGACGTCGATCACGAGATCGACGGTCCCGGCCGCTCCGTTTAAAACGCCGAGCGCGCCCGCCGCGGACAGCGGAAGAATGGCATTGTTCGCTCGCACGACACCCGCAGGGAAGTTGATCGTGCTCGTGAGAGCCGGCGATGTATCGCCGGGGTAGAAGGTCAGATGGCCAGGCGCGGCGGGCCGCACGACCGTGACATTGACCGATATCGCCCGGACCGAGGCGGGAATGCCGCACGCTCCGGCCAGAGCGAAGACCCGACTGGCGAGTGGCGCCAGCGATGGCCCCGCCAGCGGACCGGGGGGATCCCGCGTATCGACAATCCGGCAAGGCGTTA
>JBKPDV010000007.1:0-13758 GCA_046728075.1 Acidobacteriota bacterium
GACGCGCTGCGGACCGATCGAGTATGCGTCCGCCGGCTCCGGCCCGCCGGTGCTGCTGGTGCATGGCGCGGGCGGAGGGTATGACCAGGGCCTGGCGCTCGGCGCGCCGCTCGCCAGGCGAGGTGTTCGCGCCATCGCGATGTCGCGCTTCGGCTACCTTCGCACACCGCTTCCGGCCGACGCCTCTGCGGCCGCTCAGGCGGACGCGCATGCCTGTCTCCTGGACGCGCTCGGCATCCGCCGCGCGGCGATCCTGGGCGCCTCCGCCGGAGCCCCTTCCGCCATGCAGTTCGTGCTGCGGCATCCCGACCGCTCGAGCGCACTCGTCCTTCTCGTTCCGGCGATCTACGCGCCCCGAGCCGGCGGCGCGCCGCCGGTCAAGACGCCGGCCGGGACTCGATTCCTGTTCGAGTCGGCTCTCCAATCAGACTTTCTGTTCTGGGCCGCGATCCGGCTCGCCCGTCCGGTCGTGACGCGCGCGATCCTCGCCACGCCTCCCGATGTGGTGAAGAACGCGGATGCAGCCGAGCAAGCCCGCGTGGCCAGCCTGCTCAGGCAGATCCTGCCCGTCAGCGTGCGCCGGGCGGGGTTGCTCAACGACGCGGCGGTCACCTCCACGCTCCCGCGGTACGAGCTCGAGCGGATCGCCGTCCCCACACTGGCGATCAGCATGGCGGACGATCTCTTCGGAACCTTCGACGGCGCGCGCTACACCGCCGAGCACGTCCCCGGCGCCCGATTCAAGGGGTACCTCTCCGGCGGCCACGTCTGGGTGGGACACCACGAGGAAATCCTCGCCGAGATCGCCGCCTTTCTGAAATAGCGCCTCATCGCTATCGTCGCTGAAGGCGCGACTCCACTTCGTGGGATCCGAGTCCTTTCCGACTCAGGCCTTCCAGGCTGCGGCCGTCTCGGAGACGAAGTCCGCGAACTTGCGCGGCTCGCGGCCGAGGATCGCCCGCGTCTCGGCGAGCTGCTCCGGGGTCGCCTTCAGGCCTTTGGCCTGGAACGCCGCGTACATCAGGGCGTAGTCGTAGACCGCCCAGGCCGGAAGATAGGGCGCCATGCTCTTGGCCCAGGCCGCGAGGTCGTTGCCGCCGTAGGCGACGGGCTTGCCGAGAGCTTTCGCGAACTCGGCGGCGCAATCCTTGCCGGTCACCGGTTCCGGCCCGACGAGCGCGTAGGTCTTTCCGAAATGGCCGCTTTCCGTCAGCGCCCGGACGGCGGCTTCCCCGATGTCGCGCGCATCCACGCGCGAGAGCCCGACGTCGCCGATGGGCTGCGGATAGACGCCGTACTGAAGGATGACGTCCTTGGACCAGTAGTCGTTCTGGTAGAAGTTGTTCGGCCGCAGGATCGTGTAGGGCAGGCCGCTCTCTTTCAACGCTCGCTCGATTGCGATCTTGCTCGCGAAGTGCGGCGCCTCGGCGCACTTCTCGACGTCGTGGATCGAGAGATAGACGACCCGCTTGGCTTTCGTCCGCTTCGCCTCGTTGACGGCAGCCAGACCCTCCATCAGGTCGCTCGGCCCGTTGGCCGTCAGGAGAAACAGATTGTCGAAGCCAGCGAAGATCTTCTCGTAGGTTCCCGGGTTCGTCAGGTCGCCAACAACGGACTCGGCCCCTTTCGGAAGGGCCCTGGCGTGCTCGGCGCTGCGAGTCAGCACGCGGACGGCCTCTCCCTTGTCGAGAAGCCCTCGGACGACGAGGCTTCCCACGGTTCCAGTTCCGCCGAGAACGAGATGTCTCATTTCTATCGCTCCCTCGGGCGAAACCTACCATCGTCATCGGGCCCTCGTTTTCGACTGCACAGCAGCAGACCTCGCCGTCCGGCTCGGAAGTTGAGACGGCCCAGCCTTGGCCCAGCTCTCCCTGGAATCCGTTTGCGGCGGCTCGGGCCTGGAGGGTGCGCCCGTCGATGCGCAGGCGGCGGAGATCACGAGCGACGAGAGAGCCAGGACGAGGGCACCGAGCGACTCTTCATGACAGATCCTCCTCGAAATCGAACCTCGGAAGATCCGTGGTTCGATGAGGAATACACCGCGGCGGCCGTAAGGATTGAGGCCGCCCAGTTCTTCAGGAGCTGTTGAGATTCGCGAGGGTCATTTGGCACTCCCCTTCTGGCGCCCAAGACCCTGGACCCCGTCGGCGATCATGAGGCTGAACACGCGTTCGGACTCGGAGAGCACGAGGCGTTTGCCGTCGGGAGAGAGACCGAGGGACTCGGTGATCCAATCGGGATCGAAACCCGCGAGAGGACGCCGGGTCGTCGAGGTGTCTTTGCCCGGCATGAAGTCCTGGATGAAGACGCCGTCCAAGCCCTTCTCGTCCTGCCCCGTGAAGAGGACTCGCTTGCCGTCCGGCGTCCATCGCGCGCGACCGGGAAAGACCCAGGTCTTGCGCCGTGGTTCAGGAAAAACCGCGAAGGTCCTGTCCGTGCCATCTTCCACGCCGATCACGTGGAGCGTGGACGCCGTCCGGATCGTGGTCATGTAAGTAGCGTAGGCCCCGTCGGGTGAAACCTGCGGGATCTGTACGGCACCGGGCGCGAGTAGTTTCGCTCCGCCGCCATCCGGGTGGATCTTCCAGAGGCCGGGGTGCTTGCGGTTTGCACACGAATAAAGAATCCACCTTCCATCCCGAGTCTGGGTGGGGTTCTGGGCATCTTCGCCGTCATGCGTAACCTGGTGCGCACCGGTACCGTCGGGGTTGGAGGCCCAGATTTCCAGGTTTCCGCTGCGGTTCGAGCTCCAGAGCAGGGAACGGCCATCCGGAGAAAAGGCTGGGTCCCAGTCATCCGCCGGGTCGTCCGTGATGCTTCGCACGACGCCGGTGCGGGTGGAGATCGCCCACAGATCGAGGTTCCCCGACCGGTTGGAGGAAAAGACGACCCATTCGCTTTCCGGCGCGAAGACCGGCTGGCGATCGTTGATGGTGCCGTGAGTAATCCAGCGCGGCGCCCTGAGGTTGTCCACGTCGTATTCCCGGAGGTTCTGGCGCCCGCTCATGCTGTCGAAGACGACCCGGCCGTCGGGGAGGAGATCGAGGGTGGTGCCGCTGCTGCCCACCCAGAAGAGAGCCTGGTGGCGGCGCGTGCGGATGTTTTCGCGGAAGGCCCGGGAGGCGCTCACGGCCGTCCCGCCTCCCGTAATCGATTCGGATTGGAGAAAGACGATCTCGTCGGAGGAGACCCAGGCAGCGGCGGAGAGCATGCCCAGGGAGTCAGGCCGGATTTCCCGGAAGCTCCCATCTTTCACGGTCACGAGGAAGAACTTGCGGAGGACACCGGAGGTAATGAGCTGCGGAGTGTTCACGATGATGGACCGGCCATCCGGGCTCCACCTGGGGAACCCGACGAGATCTCCCACGAAGCGGGCAAGCTCCCTCTCGACGCCTCCCGCCGCATCGATCAGGAAGAGGGCCGAGAAAATCTTGTCCGGCTGACGGCGCAGGCGGATGAAGGCGATCTGCTTGCCGTCCGGCGACCAGTCTCCCTGCTCGGCATCCTCCACCACTTTGTGGGGATCGTTGCCGAGGAGCGTGATGCGATGAAGCGACGTGCTTCCGCCCTCCGTATGGATGAACAGGACGGAAGTGCCATCGGGGGAGAAGCGGGGAAAGTCGTCGGGTCCGGCGGTGATCGCCGCTTCACCGCCGCCCTTGAGCTGCTTGAGCCAGACCCGCGGCTGTCCGTCCCTATCCGAGGTGAAGGCAATCGTCTTCCCGTCGGGACTGACGGCAGGGGATGTGTCGTGGCCGCTGTAGGTCAACAGCCGTATTGCGACCGCGGACGTTTGCTCGGGGCGCCTGCGGAGAGTCCAGACCAGGCCCAGGAAAAGCAGAAGGATGAGGACGCCGGCGACGCCGGCAAGCAGGAAGGGAGCTTTCCACCTGGGAGGAGCTCCGTGCAGTGGTTCTCTCCGCCCCGACTCGCCAAACGCGGATTCGAGGGCGAAGGCGATGTCCCGGGCCGACTGGAAACGCTCCCCCGGTTTCTTCTCCAGGCAGTGCTGCACGATGCGCTGCAGTGCGGGCGACGGACCAGAGCCCGTCGTCGCGATCTCGGGCGGGTCCTCCTTCAGGATCGCCGTCATGCTTTCCGCTGAAGTCTCGCGCCCGAATGCCTGCCGTCCTGTCAGCATCTCGTACAGCACCGCGCCGAAGGAGAAGATGTCGGAGCGGTGGTCTACGGACTCACCCCTCACCTGCTCGGGCGACATGTACCGGACGGTTCCCATCGTCGTGCCGGGCTCGGTGTACTGCTCCGCCGTCAGCAGGCCCGACGTCGGAGCGGCGGACGGCTCCGCTCTTTTTGCGAGGCCGAAGTCGAGCAGTTTCACCCGTCCGTCGCCCGTTACGAAAATGTTCTCCGGCTTCAGGTCGCGATGGACGATTCCCTTCTCATGGGCCGCGGCGAGGCCTTCGGCGATCTGAGCGGCGAAATCGACGGCCTTGCGAGTCGGAGCGCCCTGTTCCAGGCGTTCGCGCAGCGTCTCGCCTTCGAGAAGCTCCATGACGGCGTATGTCGTTTCGCCCTGCCGCCCGAAATCGTGGATGGCAAGGATATTCGGATGGGAGAGTTGCGCGACGGCGCGCGCCTCGCGCTCGAGGCGGGAGAGCGCCTCGGGATCGTTGGCCAGATCGGCAGGGAGCACCTTGATCGCAACCTCGCGCCCCAGCCGTGTGTCCCGCGCCCGATAGACTTGCCCCATCCCGCCCGCGCCGAGAAGCGCGAGAATCTCGTAGGAGCCGAGGCGGGTGCCGGGCAGGAGACTCAAAAGGCCTTCCTTGGTCCCCGGATTTTATCCCGGCAGGAATACCGACATTTGCGATGCCGAGCTGGTCGTCGATTTGCATGACTCGGAGAGAGGGAGATGAAAATGCGAAGCCCCGCGCGAAAAGGCGTCCCGGCCGGCGTTCTGGCTTTACTGTCCTGCGCTCTCGGCGTAGCGGCCAGCGTTGGAAACGTCGTCATTCGCGAATGGGACGTTCCGACGCCTAACTCGCGTCCCCATGATCCGGCAGTCGCTCCCGACGGCGCTCTCTGGTACACGGGCCAGCTCGCCAACAAGCTCGGCCGGCTGGATCCGAAGACAGGCGTCATCAAAGAGTTCGCATTGAAGACTCCGGAGTCGGGGCCTCACGGCCTGGCCGCCGACAAGGACGGCAACATCTGGTTCACCGCGAACTTCAAGGCTTACATCGGAAGGCTCGACCCTCGCACGGGCGCGGTGACGGAGTACCCCATGCCCGATCCGCGCGCCCGCGACCCTCACACGCTCGTGTTCGGGCGCGACGGAACGATCTTCTTTACGACTCAGGAGGGCAACTTCGTCGGGAGGCTGGACCCGGCCACCGGCAAGATCACGCTCCAGGAAGTGCCCACTGCCCATGCGCTCCCCTATGGAGTGATTCTCGGCCCGGACGGCGCCGCCTACTTCTGCGAGTTCGGCAGCAACAAGATCGGAAAGATCGATCCGGCGACGGTCGCCGTGAAGGAGTATCCGCTTCCCGCGGCCGCCGCCCGACCGCGCCGGCTCACGAATAACCGGGACGGGTGGATCTACTACAGCGATTTCGCGCGCGGCTACATCGGACGTCTGGATCCCAAGACCGGCAAGGTGGAGGAATGGGCTTCCCCGGGAGGACCCGAGTCGCATCCGTACGGAATCGCTTCCACGAGCGACGGAATCGTCTGGTACAGCGAGTCCGGCGTGAAACCCAATACACTCGTGGCGTTCGATCCGGGGACCAGGTCCTTCAAGAGTTGGCCGATCCCTTCTGGCGGCGGTGTCGTCCGCAACATGGTCGCCACACCGGACGACCGGCTCTACCTCGCCTGCAGCGGAGTCAACAAAGTTGCCATCGCGCAGGTCCAATAGGGCTTGCCTCGGCGGAGCTCCAAAACTTTTCCCTGGTACTTTCGATCGAGCGCATCCCACAATGACTGATCGGCGGCGGCAGAACCATCGCGACGGGATCAGGCGCGCAGGACTGTCCCTCTCCTCCACGTCGCCGGAGCCTCGCCCACCAGCTTCTTGAACGCTCGGCTGAACGCCGCTTCCGATTCGTAGCCAACGGCGCCGGCGACCGCCGCCACCTGGCCGCCTTCGACCAGCAGGCGGGAGGCGAGCTGCATCCGCCACAACGCGAGGTACTGCATCGGGGGTTGGCCGACCATTTCCGTGAATCTCTCCGCGAGGACCGAACGCGAGAGGCCCACGAGCCGGGCCAGCCGTTCGACCGTCCACGGATCGCTCGCCTCGCCATGCAGCGCGGCCAATGCTTGCCCGACAACCGGGTCTCGTAACCCGGCGAGCCAGCCCGTCTGAGCGGGCGGGAGCGTCTCGAGGTAACGGCGGATCGCCTCGACAAACATCAATTCCGAAAGACGCGCCAGGACGTTCTCGCCACCCGCACGCGCGCTGCCCGACTCCTTCACGGCGATGTTGAGCAGCGTCGCCAGCCATCCGGTCATCGCCTGGGGGCCTGTCGCCGAGAGGTGGATCACGGTCGGCAATGCGGCGAGCAGCGGATTGTACGGACGTTCGTCGCAGCCCAGGAAGCCGCAAACGAGCCGCGTGCGCTCGGCGCCGCCACCTCCGAGCTCGTAGACCAAAGGCAGCGGCGTTGACGGCCGAGCGTACACCGACATGTCGGGCGCCGCCCGCATCCCGGGCGCGCTCGACAGGACGTGCGCATCGCCCTGAGGGAACAGGATGAGGTCTCCCTCTCGCAGACGGGTGGGTTCCTGGCCGACCGCGTGTCCCCAGCACACGCCCCGCGCGATCAGGTGGTATTCGATGACACGCTGGGCTCCGGGCATCACCTTCCCGGCAATCTCCCGCGACGGCGGCGCCTCCGCCACCCACGGAGAGCTCAGTTCGAAGTCGAAGTACACCGCGCCGGTCAAACGGACCGCGCGAAGCACGTCCGAGAGGACGTCAGCAGTCACGCCGACACTTCGTGAGTCGGACGCGTGGGCATGCGGTCCGGACGTGGGAGCAGGTCCGCGTCATTTTCAGACGAGCGGCCAAACAAATCGGACGTTGGCTCATAGACCGGATGCGAGGCCCCGCGTAGGTTGCGTACCGCCGGGCGATGAGGCGCCGGCGGATGTCGAAAGGAGAAGTTCATGTCGCGAGTTCTTTCCCATGATCCGGCGGTCAACCGGGAGGGTTTTCAGCGCGCTCATGAGGTGGCCGATCGCCTCGACACTCAACGCCTCAAGTATCTACGGATCGCGCTGATATTGGTTGGCGTCATATTCATCGCGGGACTCTACCTGCTCATGATCCTCTGGCCAGCCGGCTGGACGTGGCACACCGGACATTCCGACTACTCATCAACGATGCTCGTCGGAGTCTACGCGACACTCGGCGTGTTCCTGCTGATCGCCGCGCGGAATCCGCTCGATCACTTGAGCCTGATCTGGTTCACCATCTGGTCGAGCGGGGTACATGCCGGGATCATGGCCGTTCAGGCCCTCGTCAATCCCCAGAGCCACGGCCATCTCCTGGGTGACGTGCCTGCACTCTTCATCGTGGCAGCCGCACTGGCCGTACTGACTCCTCGCGGCGCGAAGGCCAGACTTTCGCAACGAGCGGCCTGACAGATCGGCATCATTCGCGGACGAGCGGCAAGAAATATCGGACGCCCGGTCAGCAGCTTTCAGGCGAAACGCATCGTAATCAAGAGCACGCCGGCCAATGACGTGCCGGCGGACGAAAGGACAAAACATGTCGGCTGTTACCAAGGTCAACCCGGATCGTTTGAGTCAACGCACGAATGCTCTCGCCGATCGCCTCGAACAGGGCGCCCGCGCGCTCGCGGCCTTCGCGAGCGCCCTCACGGAGAAGGAGTGGCAGACCCGCCTCCCTCATGACGGGCGAAAGATCGGCGTCGTCGTCCATCACGTCGCGACCATGTATCCGCTGGAGATCCAACTCGCGCAGACGCTCGCCGCAGGCAAGCCGGTGACCGGCGTGACCTGGGATGTCGTCAACGAGATCAATGCCGCGCATGCCAGGGAGAACGAAGCTGTCACAAAAGAGGCGGCGCTCGATCTGCTCCGGCGCAACAGCACGGCAGCCGCGGCAGCCATCCGCGCTCTCAGCGACGAGGAGCTCGATCAGGCCGCCCCGGTGTCGCTCAACTCCGATGCCCCTCTGACGTGTCAGTTCATCCTCGAGGATCACGCCGTCCGGCATAGCTATCACCACCTCGCCGGCATGCGAGGGGCTTTGAAGCGGTAGGCCGTGGCGTCTGACAAAGGTTTGAAGGCGGGAGGCGGACGAAAGGATAAAACCATGACAACTGTTGTGTCGTGCGATCCCGCGGTCACGCCAAAGCGTTCGCCTTCGGTCAAGGCACTGCAGCAGACCATGTACTCCAACGCATCGGATGACAGGCCCGAGATGCAGAGAGAGGAGTACAAGGTCTACATTGTGGGCCGGCGATCGGCGCCGCGTGTCCAAGAATACCGGGGTTTTCTGCAGCGTAATAGTGTTCCGTTTCGCTGGGTGGACCTCGAGCGAGACCCCCTGGTGCGCCTGTTGTCGGGGCCGGGTGAGCCTCTGGCGGGCACACCTTTGCCGTTCTTCCTGCTGGAAGATGGCAGCCGCATGGACGTCGTTTCCAACGGTGACGAACAGAAGGGTTACACCCAGACGCTGGCTCTTCTTGCCGAAAGAGTCGGGCTCCACGTGCGGCCGAGCCGCGAGCTCTATGACGTTGTGATCGTCGGGGCCGGGCCTGCTGGATTGACTGCCGCCGTCTACGCGGCTTCCGAGGGTCTCCGCACCATACTTTTGGAAAAATTCGCTCCGGGCGGACAAGCCGGAACGAGCTCTCGAATCGAGAACTATCCGGGATTCCCCGACGGGGTCAGCGGAAGCGAATTCGCCGAGCGCGCTCTTCGCCAGGCCATTCGGTTGGGCGCCGAAGTCCTGGTCGGGTGCGATTTTGTTTCCATCGGTCCGGAACCCGACGGCACGTTCCGCATCGCGCTCGTGAACGGCGCTGTCGTACGCGCCCGCACCGGTATCGGCGCGACGGGGTCACACTACCGCCGGCTCGAAGTGCCGGGCGTCGAGCATCTCCTGGGAAGCGGCGTTTACTACGGCGCCGCGCCACACGAAGCATTCTTCCACCGCGACGGACTTGTTTACATCGTCGGCGGAGCGAACTCGGCGGGCCAGGCGGCGCTCCACCTCGCCGAGTACGCGCGGGCCGTCACGCTCGTCGTTCGGGCTGACAACCTAGGCGAAAGAATGTCTCGGTATCTCGTCGAGCGCTGCGAACAACATCCCCGCATCACCATACGAACGAGATCGAAAGTCACACGCGCCATCGGGAACGGTCGGCTGCAGAAGCTGGTAATCCACAACGGCGCATCCGAGACCGAGGAAGAGGTGCCGGCGGACGCCCTCTTCATCCTCATCGGAGGCGAACCGACTTCGCAACGGGTGGCAAGTTGGCTGCGGCTCGACGAAAACGGGTTTTACCTGACCGGCACCGATCTCCTGGCGGATCAGGGCCCTGGCCCTCGGTGGCCACTCGAACGACAGCCATTTCCGATGGAGTCCAGTCAGCCCGGAGTCTTCGTCATCGGCGACGCGCGACATGGATCCATCAAGCGGATCGCTTCCGCCGTCGGGGAAGGCGCGTTGGCCGTTCAGTTCGTCCATCGCTATCTCGCCGAGGCCGGCCGGGCGGCGGGACCGTTAGTGTCAATGTTGGAAGATGGGATTGTCGCGGGCAACGGGAACCGGCCGCAATCGACAGGCGGCCCTTCTCTCATCTCCTAAGGTTGACTCCTCCGTTGACCGGCTCGAGTTCCACACGAGCGATGCCATGACTTGGTCGCTGAAAGGAGGCGACGATGGTGGCTAAGCGCGGCACGAAAGCGGTCAAACGAAACAAGGTCGAGAATCTGCGAGTCAAGGGGATGACCACTCAGCAAGCCAAGGGTATTGAGGGTGGAGACTTTGGGGTTGAGAATACGCCGACCACCGCGGTCCCACCTTCACCGGCGCAGGCGCGAGCAATTAAAGTAGGTGTCGCTCACGCGTTGAGCTCTTACGCCGGCAGCTTCTCGGTCTTTCGGATCTCTAATCTCAGAACCTCCAGCACATAAAGCTCCTGCCACAAGAGCTGCCGCGCCGGACCGGCAGGTCGACCTTGGGTTCTCCTACCTTCCCGAACAGTGGGCTCCCTCGGCTAGCGGAGGGGTACCCTACTCGAGGTCGAGGACCTGGTACTTGCAGGCGTCGTTCAAGACCGTTCCCCAGACCTTATGGGAGCCCTGGTGCTCGGACGGGCCGAAGCCGATCGGCGTGCCGATGCCCAGATCCAGATTGCGGATTCCCTCGAGCGCGTCGATCAAGGTGTCCGTCGTGGGATTCTTCCCGGCGCGTCGGAATCCCTCCATCAAGACGTTGGTCGCGATGTAACCCTCCAGCGACACGAAATCGGGAGACTCTCCGGGGAAGTAGTGTTGCAGCGCGTCGCGATACTTGATGATCGTGGTTGCGGAGGAGTCGATCGGCGGCACGACTTGCGTGACGATCACGCCGTTGCAGTACTTGGGTCCGAGCTGGCGGAGCTCCTCGGCGAGCGCCGTGCTTCCGACGAACGACACGTTGGTGAAGTACACGTCGAGTCCCAGGTCTTTCACCTTTTCGATCAGCCTCGCGGCCGGCCGATAGGTCGGAACCATGACGATCGCCCGGATCTGTTTCTGGTTTTTGACGATGGTGTCCAGGGCGTCGTTGATGTCGAGCGTGTTGCGCTTGTAGCCGACGCGTAGAATCTGATCCTGGTCGCGGCCGTAGCGGCGCAACGCGCGCACCACTCCCGTGAATCCCGCGTCTCCGTAGCCGTCCTGCTGCGCGAACACGGCGATCTGCGTCGGCCGGACCTTGCGCACCTCCACGAGGTACTTGACTACGGCCGCCGTCTCTTCGACGTAGCTTGCTCGGTAGTTGAAGACGTAGCGGTCCGGCGGCTCGCGCCGGAGCAGCCCTGCTCCAGTGAACGGCCCGAAGAAGAGGACTCGCTTTTCCAAAACGTAGGGGACGCTGACCTCGGCCGTGGGAGTGCCGACGTTGCCGATGATCGCAAAGACTTTCCGGTTCTCCACGAGCTCGCGCATCGTGTCTTTTGTGCGGGAGGGCTCATAGCCGTCGTCGAGGGCGATGAGGGAAAACCGGCGCCCATCGATGCCGCCGGCATCGTTGACGAGGTTCAAGGCCGTCTCGACCCCGAGCTTCATCTGGCGCCCGAGCTCCTTGGACGGACCGGTCAGGGCCGAGCTCATTCCGAGCGTCAGCGGCGCGACGATCGCCGAAGGGCGCCCGGGGGGCGGCGCCGTCGCGGCTCTCGGCCGCAGTGCGAAGTACGCGAGGGCGGCGGCGACCAGGACCGCGGCTCCGATCGCGATCCAGAAAACCGGTTTGGGATTGGAGGTTTGAGCGGCCGCCGACAAGACCGGCGCCGGCCTCGGTGGAGCAGAGGGCGCGGGAGCCGCCGCGCCGGTGGCCCGGGAGACTCCCGACGGAGCGGAAGTCGGCCGAGCCCGAGCGAAGAGGGGCGCTCCATCATTCGGGCACCTCTCCCCTTGCAAAAACTCTTTCTGGCAGATCGGACAGACCTTCGTGCTAGCCATGGCTCCCCTCGTTTCCCCGCCTCGCGGCCGCGCCAGCGCGTTGGCGGGCGGCGGCGCCGTCAAGACGGCCCGATCGAATGTTTTCTCTGTCGTGTCGGCGCGTGCGACTCCCCGACTCGCTTCATCGAGAATGTTCGTCGCTTCGAGACAGACCACCTTCCACGAGTCGGTGATGGTCTTCTCGGGCGCGCGAAAGTTGCCGTCCACCCGAAATGTTCCTTCTCGTCCGTGGGCCATTGCCGCGTAGACGGCCGCTACCCCTCTGTGCGGCCCGAAACGCGCGTCCACGAGCTCCCCCTCGTCGATGAAGAGCTCAGCTTCTCCGTCGGAGTAGGAGATGGCCAATCTCGCTGTTTGACCGCTCGTGCAGTAGAACTGGATCAGGTCGGCGAGCGCCACCTCAGCCAGGCTTCCCGCGAGGGGCATGACGGCTCAGCCCGTCAACTGCCGGGATCCGGCAGCGAGATGCTGCAAGAACCCCCCGGCTGGTACGCTCGAATACACGATTCATCGAGAGTACACCTGCGGCGCGCAGAACGGAGAACTGTTCGCGAGTCTCCGTCGGCAAACGCCGGCCAATTGCCAGAAACCGTGCAGATACCCGAAAGGCTTAGTCAGAAGGGTCGGAGGTCCTCCCCGATGCCAGGCTTTTTGATTAGAAGCGGAACTCGATATCGTTCGGCTGAATGAGACGCGTTTTGCTGCTCGTCACCGCTCTCCTGGGCACCGCTCCCGCCATGCAGCCCGATTACTCGATTCAGGCGATTCGCTACGGGACAATCGCGAACTTTCCCGTGGCCTCGCTGGTGATGGGCGCACCCAGGGACGAAAAGACCGACATCGCCATGGTCGTCTGGTTGATCCGCGGGGGAGGCCACAACGTTCTGTTCGACAGCGGCTTTCACCGCGAGGTCTGGTTGAAGAGATTCCCCACCGCCGACTACCTGCGACCGGACGAAGCCGTGACGCTCGCCGGCGTCCAGCCCGAAGACGTGACCGACATCATCGTCAGCCATGCCCACTGGGATCACATGGGCGGCATCGATCTCTTTCGGAAAGCAACGGTGTGGATTCAGAGGCAGGAGTTCGCCTATTACACCGGCGACGCCTGGCAGCCGGGCGGGAAGCATGGCGGCATCGATCCCGACGATGTGAAGGCCCTCGTTCAGGTCAACACCGAAGGCCGCCTGCGTCTCATCGACGGCGAAAACGCCGGCGGCCGCGACGGCGTCGAGATCCTTCCCGGCATCCGCGCCTATACCGGACCCCGCCACACGTGGGCTTCGCAGTACATTCGCGTCGATGGCGATCCGCCCTTCGTCCTCGCTTCGGACAATTGCTATCTCTACAGGAACCTCGCGGAGCACAAGGCCAGCGCCACTTTCAGCGACGCCGATCAGCCTGCCAATATCCGGAACCAGGCGCGCATGATCGAGCTCGCCGGCTCTGTGGACCGGGTCGTGCCCGGACACGACCCGCGGCAATTCGAGAGGTTTCCGACGCAGGGCCGGATCGCGAAGATCCGCTAAAGACGACCCCGGCTTTTAGGGACGAGGCGACAGCATCACCGGATCGGATCGATAGGCGTCCGCTTCGGCTCTTTGCCGAACCGAATCCGCGAGCGCTCGATCAACTTTCGGATCTCCACGTCGCGATCCTTCGGCGGAGCGCTGGTGACCCAACCCCGAATCAGGCGCTCGGCGGCTGCGGTCACTTCGTCCACGGCGCGGTCGAAGAGCGCCTCGTTCGCCTTCGAGGGCTTGTTCGCTCCGCTCAACTTGCGGACGAACTGCAAGGACGAGGCGCGGATCTCCGCCGCGGTCGCCGGCGGGGCGAAGTTGGCGAGTGTACGAATGTTGCGGCACATGCCGACACTCTAACCGCAGCGACGTGGAAGCGGGAGACCTCTCGTCCGCTCGTCAGGTAATCGATGCTCGTATTCCCTTGATGAGCAACCAGAGACCCAGACCGACTTCGTAGACCCCCATGGGTCCCATGTAGGCCAGTCCGACGACCTTTCCCAGATTGGGGAAGATCATGATGGACCAGGTGACGATTGCCAGGAGAAGCGAGGAGAAGATTCCCCAGACG
>JBKPDV010000008.1:0-16711 GCA_046728075.1 Acidobacteriota bacterium
CGCGAAGGCCGTCGAGCAATGGCGCGCGCTGGTGGGGAGCGCCCGCACAGCGATGGATATCACTGTTGCGAGTCCGCTCAACCGGGCCGTGGACGACTTCGGATTCTTCGATTCCATCATTCTCGCGCGCCCCTACCGCGCCGTGCTCGACTTGGCCGGAGCGCCGCCGCGCATGAACGAACAAAATCTCGATGGCAGTGCTTTCAACGCGCGAGCCCTGGCGTACGGAGCCGTGGCCTGGGTGATTACCTGGCAAGCGCGCCCCGATCTCGAAGCTGAGCCGGGCGCTTCGAGCCCGCGGGTTTTTCGAATCTCTGATCCTGCTCCGCGCGCCGCGTTCGTTCCTCTCCGGGACACGCTCTTCGTGAACGAGGCCGAGTTGCACCGCCGATTGCGCGATCCCGGGCAGGACGTCCGGCACGCGCTCTTGCTGCCCGCGGACAGCGCTCGTCCCGAGCCTGAGGCGTCCGTTGGCGGCGAAGCGGCGGTACGCTACGCCCGGCCGTCGAGTGACGAAATCGCGGTCGCCGTCCGCGTGCCGGAGCCGGGCTTCGTGAGGGTGGTCGAGTCCTGGGACCCGGGGTGGTCGGCGACGCTTGATGGCGCGCCGATCGCGACCACTCGCGCCGAGGACGCGGTGCTCGCCGTGCCGGTCCCACGCGGTGCGCACGCACTGTTGCTGCGGTTCGCGACGCCCGGTGTCTGGACAGGCGCGGCCATCTCGGTCGTGTCGTTGGCTCTGCTCGGGCTTCTGCTCAGTCGGATTTCACCTTCGGCCCCGGAATCCCGCCGTCTCGAGACCTGAGGCCGCGAGATCCCTCGCCGTCGCGAGATGGGGAGCTTTGTTGCGCAGACGCGTCCGAAGCAAAGACCACGCTGTTCGGAAGACACCCAGAGAGGCTTCGCGCTGGATATCAGTTCTTGCTCGCGTTCAGCGCCCGGTCGTGCGCCCAGCTCTTGATCGCCTTGATCTGCTCCTCCATCGTGATGGAAAGAGGCACGGTCGAGGAGATCATGCGATGGAGGTCGTCTTCCGTCAGGCCCCGCTTCTCCGAATATGCGTCGATCATCCCCGAGACAACGACCTGCTCGATCTCGGCGCCGTTCCATCCCTTGGTGGCCTTGGCGAGGAAGACCAGATCGAAGCGCGCGGGGTCCGCGCGATTCTTCCTCAGATGGATTCCGAAGATCTGCTTGCGTTCTTCCTCGTTGGGAAGGTCCACGAAGAAGACCTGATCGAAGCGTCCCTTGCGGATGACCTCCGCGGGCAGGAGCTGGATCCGGTTGGCCGTGGCCGCGACGAAAACGAGCGCGCTCTTCTCCTGCATCCAGGTCAGAAAGCCGGAAAAGATTCGGGACATCGCGGCGTCTCCGCCTTCCCGGTAACCGCCGACCCCCATCTCGATTTCGTCGATCCAGAGGACCGCGGGCGCCACCGCTTCGACGCCGCGCAGCGCCCGGAGAAACGTGCTTTCGGGGTTATCCGTTCCGAAGACGGCGTTCATGTCCAGGCGAAAGAGAGGAAGGTTCCAGAGGCTCGAAATCGTCTTGACGCAGAGGCTCTTGCCGCAGCCGGAGATCCCCATGAGGAGGAGCCCTTTGGGAATCGGAATCCCCGCGTCGAGGGCTTCCTTGGAGAAAAGGGCCTTGCGCTTCCGGAGCCAGGTCTTCAAGGTCTCGTAGCCACCAATGTCTTCGATGGTGAAGCGCGGGGGGACGAATTCCAGGACCCCCTCCTTCTTCGACATTTGCTCCTTTTCGGCGAGGATCTCGGAGAAGGCCGCGTCGTCGAAGGTTTTTCGCTGGGCGAAGACCTTGGTCACGAGATGACCGATCTCGTCGGCTGTGAGCCCCCGCATCGCCATGGCAAGCCTCTTGACCGCGGGATCGTCGAGTCCCTCAATCGAAGACCGGCGGCGAGTCATGGCGTCGATGATGCGCACGATCTCCCCCTCGTCGGGGAGCTCGTACTCGATGAGATAGATCTCCTTCTTCGCGTCCTCCGGGATGACCATTCGCGGCGACACGAGCAGGACATGGCGCCCGCGATCTTTCAGCCCGCGATAGAGATCGCGCAGACGCCGGACGATCTCCGGACGGCCGCCGGGCGATGTCGGGAAATCCTTCATGACGTAGAAGCCCTTTCCCGAAGCCTGGAGAATCGCGTCCAGGGCCTTCAACGGATCGCGCGTGTCCGCCACGGGAACACCATCGACGAGGAGCCCGTCCACGACCGACCAGCTTCCGAACGGGACCGGCTCCCCGAAAAAGGTCTTCGCCAGATGCTGGACCAATCGCTCGATGCGCGACTCCTCCCAGGTCTGAATGTGAAGAATCGGGTGTCCGCCGAGGAGGGCTCGACGGATCCTGTCCATCCCCTTCAGAGGGGCGGACACGGCCGGGGCTACGGCTGTGCTCATTTTGGAATCATTGTAACCGCTACATGGAAGACGGGAGACGGGAGACGGGAGACGGAAGCCCGGAATCCTTCTCTTTCGTCTTCCCGCTCACGTCTTCCGTCTTCCAGCAACCGCTTTCTGGACTTCCCTTACAATCCCCCCGCCATGGCGAATGTCGAGCATGTTGCCCTGCTGCTTTCGTCCGACTGGAATTCGTGGCGGCTCCGAAACGCCAACGTGACGCCGGACTTGACGTCCGCCGACCTGTCCGGCAAGGACCTGTCGGACAAGGACCTCAAACGGGCGGACCTCACCCGAGCGAACCTCTCGGGCACGACGCTCTCGGGAACGGATTTCACGCGGGCGACGCTCGAGGAGGCCCGGTTTTCCGGCGCTTCGGCCCCCGGCGCGATCCTGGAGCACTGCCGTCTCGATCAGCTGGATCTTTCCCGAATCTTCTTCGCCGGTGCCCGCTTCCGGCAGTCGTCGCTGCAAGGCTGCGCTCTGGTGGAGACCAACTTCGCCGGCGCGGACCTCTCGCTCGCCAAGCTCGACGGCGCCGATCTCTCTGGAGCAAATCTGGCGGGCGCCAACCTTTCGGATGTCAATTTTCGGGGCGTCAAGACCGCCGGCGCGCAGTTCGATGGGGCGGACCTCACCCGGTCCTTGTTCGAAGGCGTGACCGCGATCCGCGGCTCCTTCCCCAATGCGAACTTCGAATCCGCTCAGATGAAAACCGCGAACCTGTCGGGCGCCGATCTGCGCCGGGCCAAGTTCCTCAGGGCGAATATGCGCCAGGCGATCCTGAACGCCGCCAACTGCGAAGGGGCGGATTTCTCCGAGGCGGACATGGAGCTGGCTTCGGCCGTCGAGGCGAATTTCACCTCGGCTCGCTTCGACAAGACCAAGCTCCGCAAGATGGAGCTCCGGCGCGCGATCTTCATGGACGCCACCGGCAAGGAGGCGACCTTTGCAGACGCGAAGCTGACGGAGGTGGATCTGCGCACCGCGAAATTCGAGAGCGCAAACCTGCAGAACGCCGACCTCTCCAAGGTCATTCTGAGCCGCGCGGTTCTGAAACCGTATTCTTTCGCCGGCGCGCGCTTCGCGGGAGCGGATCTGTCCGAAGCTCAGGGGGAGGGCGCCAACTTCATGAAGGCCGATCTTTCGACGGGAAATTTTCGCCTGGCTCTCTTCAAGCGGGCGAACTTTTCCGATTGCAGGGCCTTCGACGCCGACCTCTCGGGCACTCTCCTGGTCGGAGCGAATTTTCGAGGAGCCACTCTTCAGGAAGCGGACTTGCGGTTCGCTCGCGCGATCGGAGCGGACTTCACGGGGGCGACCCTGACCGGCGCCGATATGGCCAACGCGGATTTCTCCGAGGCCATCTTCAAGAAGACCAAGGTCTGGGGCGCCACGGCCAGGCGCACCAAACCTCCCCGGGGAAAGGGGTTTCTCTTCGCGCTCTCGACGATGTTCTCAAAACAAAAGCAGAAAAAGACAAAGGCGGTCGGCGAGAAAGAGAAGCAGCGCTCGAAGAGAATCGCCAAGCTGGAGGCGGAGGCGGACAAGAAGCCGCCGCATTTGACGGGGAAGCGATAGCTCTTACGGCTTCTTTGGGGTCGCTTTCTTGGGGACAGGCGTGGCCTGCAGGGGCACGGCCGCTTTTTGAAACGCGGCCTGGAGATCGGGAGCCGGATCCTTGACGAGATCGAAGGCGCCCGGCCTGCCTGTCACCGTCGCGCGGGTCTGGACAGAGCCTCCGTAAAAGCGAAGGATCCAGTCATCCGCGGGTCCCTTCACCGTGATCGTAGCCGACGGCTCGCGGGAGCCGAGCGCGGCAGCCTCGGCGTCGTCGAGAAATGCCCGGCTCTTGATGTCCGAAATCGCGGAAGACAGGTCCTGGATGGCGTTCGCGGCGACGGGCTTGCCGGCGGCGGTCCACCCTCCGCTCTTCTGTTCCAAAACAATGCTCGTCCGCCCGAAGACTCCCGAAAGGCTCGTGACCCGCGCCCGGTCGAACCGCACGAGCCGCGGCTCGCGGAACGCGACCGCTTCTTTGGAGACCTCTTCAGTGATGGAGCTCGGCACGGTGAACACCTGGGACTCGCGCCGGGCGTAGACAGAGTTTCCATCCGAGCGCGTCGAGCCGAAATCCACGACGGTGCCCGGACCCTTGGCGTCCGACAACGTAATGCGGTAAAGCGGCGGAGCCAATCCCAGAGACGCAAGCTTTTGTCGCTCCGCGGCGGGGAGAAAGTCCAGCACCTTGAGGCTCGTCAGGTCTCCCATCAACCTCTGCGTCGCGTCCCCATCGGCCAGATCCGAGAGCGGTTGCGTGATCCACCAGACGCCGTTCTTTTGCGAAAGGCTCAGCCGGCCGCGGCCCCGGTCCACGTCCAGACGAGCGGCCTCGGTTCCGGATCCTCCGAACACCTCTTTGCTCTTGAACTCGTCCGGGTTTTTCTTGACCGCACCGGCAACGGCCGTGGGAATGAAAAAGATGCGGTCGGTGCCGGTGACTCGCGCCGCCACCGCGTCCGTGCCCGGAATGTCGATGCCGATCTCCAGCGTCCGCGAAAGGTGCTTCTTCTCCTCCCCCTCCTCCGTCCACACCACCGTGACCTTGCCCGAAGGGGACTGGAAACCGTAGGACTCCGGCGACGCCTCCGCGGTTTCGTTGCCCGCGCGCCGCAGTCGGGCCAGCTGCGACGCCACGTCTCCGGCCACGCCGGCATCGGCGGGATACGCTTCGGGCTTGGTCATCTTCCAGGTGTGGGCTCCCTCCTCCGCCGTCTGTTTCAGCTCGACGGTGAGCCCGGCGTGCTCGAGCCGGATCGTCTCGATGCGGTCCGGAGGAATCTCCCAGACGACATCTCCCTTCTCCTGCCTCTGAGAAGTCGAGGGCATTTTTCGCTCGAACAGGATGATGAATCCAAAAAGGAGGAGGACGACCGCGGTCAGGACGAGAAGCTTGCGGGGGGACATCGTTATGTAGTTCTCAGTTTTCAGCTCTCAGTGATCAGTTTTAGTTCTCGGCTGATTGGAACTGAAAACTGATAACTGAAAACTGACGACTACTCAATCCCTTCGCCGGTACCAGACCCACACGCCCAGAATCACGGCAAAGAGAGGCAGGCCGAGCATCGCGAAAAGGCCCAGACGCGAGACCTGAGACTGAGTCAGACTGAGCGAGGCCTGCGCGGGGGTCTTCGGCGAGATGCCGACGAGCTTCTCCTCCCCTGCCAGCCAGTGAATCGCGTTCAACAGGAAGCTCGCGTTGCTGCCGTTCGCGATGTTCCCGTTGGTCGCGAAGCGGGAGTTGCCCACGACCACCAGGCGCGCCGGATGAGCGCCCGCCTTCTTCTCATCCGCCGGCGAAACCGCCATCCCCATCGTGACGGGGCCCGCGTTGTCTTTGGAATCCTTCTCGACGCGCCCCTGGCTGACAACTTGTGCGAGGTTGGTTTCTCCCCATCCTTCGGAAGTGGTTTCCATCAGCATCGACGCGCTCCAGTCAGCGGGAGCAGGCGTTGTCTTGCCCAGCGAGCGGGCGAGCGGAAAAAGCAGCGGCAACCCTTCCGAAGCGAGCGGCCGAACGATGGGATGCGTGCCGAAACGATTCACGATCACGGTTTCGGGACCCACCATCGGAGCGGCGTTGGCGGGATCGACAACCAGGTCGTCGTTCAACTTCAGGCCGTAGCCGGAAAGAAAGTCCTTCAAGCCGAGGTCCGTCGCCGCTGCGCCCGGCGTCGGCAGAACCGGATCAGCGAGCACCAGGATCCGACCCCCGTTCTTGGCGTACGCGGCGAGCTCTGCTGTTTCGCCGTCGGGCAAAGGCGTCTTGGGTCCCGCGACCACAACAACCGTCGCGTCGGCGGGAACGGCCCCTCTGGCCGATTGCCAGAGGGCGACCGTGACGTTGTCCCGGGTCAACAGCTGCTTGACCTGCGCGAAGCCCCGTCCGTTCTCGGGCGAATCGAGCGATGGCTCGCCGTGGCCGGCGGTGAAGTAGACGTGTGTCGCCTTGTTCTCCGTCACGTCGAGGATTGCCGACGTGAACGCTTCCTCCCCCTTGAAGACCTTGATGTCGGTGGGGCCGCCCAGACCGGCGCTCGCGTAGTCGAACTCGGCCATCTTGTCCTGCTCGACGAACTTCTTCTTCTCGCCCGACCGGAACAGAACCGTTCCGTCGCGCAACCCGAACTCCCGGGCCAGCGCCTCCGCGCGCGCCGGCTCGCGTCGCGGATCGACGAACTCGACCTGGATTTTCGGCGAAAGGTTCCGATACCGGTTCGCGAGCTCCGTGACCGGGGCCGACAGGCGGTTGCCCCTGCCGAGGAAAACGGTGATCTGCACTGGCCTGGTCAGGCCCCGGGCGACCTTCTTCGTGGTGTCGGAGAGGGAGTAGATCTTGGTCCTGGTCCAGTCTCCGCGAGCCCAATGCCGGGAGGAGAGGTAGTTGACTCCAACCAGGATGGCGGCGGCCAACGCGATGCCCGTGGCGGTGGTGCCCACGCGCGTTCGGCGCAGCGTCACGGCATCTCCTTCTTGGCCGCCAGCGAAGCGGTCGCGAGAAAAAGAAAGAACGCCGTCGCGGAAACGTAGTAGACGAGCCGGCGCGTATCGACGATTCCCCGCGCGAATTCTTCCAGGTGCACCCACATGTTCAGGTAGCTCAGCCCTTCGCGGGTCTTGGGATCCCGAATCAGGTAGTCGAGAAGCCCCACCGAGAAGATCGGTACGAGCAGGGCAAAGGTCAGGATCGCCGCCACGATCTGGTTCTTGGTCAACGTCGAGGCGAACGTTCCGACCGAGACGAAGTAGCCTCCGAGCAGCGCGATGCCGACGTAGGCCGAGCCGACAGGCCCGAGATCGATCCCCGCGTGTGAGCGGAGGATCCAGACATAGATCAAGGAGGGGGCCCACAGCGTCAGATAGAAGCCGAGCGCGCCCGCGAACTTGCCCAGAACGACCTCCGCTTCGGTGACCGGCGAAGTCAGGAGCACTTCGATCGTCCCGCTCCTGCGCTCCTCGGGGAAGAGGCGCATCGCGATCACCGGCACGAGAAACAGCGTGAACCAGGACGTGAAGCCGTTGGCGAAGAGATAGAGGAGGGCCTGATCCTTCGGGGCGCCGGGCTCGTTCAAAACCGCGAGGATGACCGTAAAGACGTAACCGTTCAAGAGCAGGAAGGCGGCCAGGATCACCCACGCGAGTGGAGAGAGAAAGTAAGCGCGCCACTCGCGGCCCACGATCGCCAGAAACTTTCTCATGACGCGTCCGGCGCCTCCGGGGCGGGTGGCGGCGCCGGCTCGGCGGGTTGCGCCGCCGGCTCCTCGTGGCCCGCCGGCGCGGTCGGTTCCTCGTGACGCGTCAACCGCACGAAGACATCTTCGAGGCTCCCCACGTCGAGCGCGAGCTCGCGCAGGATCCATCCCTTCGAGACGGCGAGGTGGAAGATCTCCTCGCGCGGATCGCCGTTGGCCTCGCACTCGAGTCGGGCGCGGGTCTCCAGACCGTTCTCGACGACCTCCACCGAGACGACGCCCGGCAGCCGCGCCAGCTCCTCGCGAGCCGCGGTCACGGATCCGCGGAAGGCGGACCGCACGACGGGCTTGCCGGCCAGGCGCGCACGCAGCTCGCCGGGAGTGCCTTCCGCCACGATTCGCCCGCGGTCGATGATGAGGACGCGATCGCAGACCGCGTCGACTTCCGGGAGGATGTGGGTCGAGAGCAGCACCGCGCGCTCGCGGCCGAGCGTGCGGATCATTTCGCGGATCTTGATGATCTGCGCCGGGTCGAGCCCGACCGTCGGTTCGTCCAGGATCAGAACCGGCGGCCGGTGAACGAGCGCCCCGGCCAGAGCGGTCCGCTGCCGATAGCCCTTCGAGAGGTTGTCGATCTTCCGGTTGGCCACCTCGGCAAGCAGGCAGGACTCGACCACTTCATCGACGCGCGCGTGCACCTCTCTCGCCGGCACTTCCTCCAGGCGGGCGCGGAAGGCGAGGTATTCGCGGACGCGCATCTCGGGGTACAGGGCAGCCGATTCGGGCAGGTAGCCCAGCCGAGACCGCGCGCGACGGGACTGACCGACGATGTCGTGACCCGCGATCCGCGCAGTGCCCGCCGTGGGAGGCAGAAAGCCGGTCAAAACGCGCATCGTGGTGGTCTTGCCCGCCCCGTTGGGCCCGAGAAAACCGACGATCTCCCCTTCGCGAACCGAGAAGCTGACGTCTTCGACCGCGACCTGAGTCGGGTATCGCTTCGTGAGGTTCTGGACTTCGATCATGATTTCTGAAAGCTTACAAAAGCGAGGAAATCTAGCACGTATTCCCAGGAATCGTGAGACGTAAGACGTAAGACGCAAGACGTAAACCGGACGGAAACAAAGTTCCCGTCTCACGTCTCACGTCTTACGTCTTACGGCTTTGGTATCGTCCCCGCCTCGATGATTGTCGTCACGAATGTCTCGAAGAGCTACGGCGGCTTGGGCCGCAAGACCCAAGCCTTAGACGGCGTCACCCTGGAGGTTCGGCGCGGCGAGACGCTCGGGCTGATTGGTCCGAACGGAGCAGGCAAGACGACCTTGCTCTCCTGCCTGCTCGCGTTCCTGAGGCCGGACACCGGCTCCATCTCGATCGCGGGTCTGCCTCCGGACGATCTCTCCATCCGCGCCCGGACCGGTTACATGCCCGAGAGGCTGGGTTTCGACCGGGAGCTCACCGGCCTGGCCTTCCTCGCACACCACTGGAGGCTCTCCGGCGGGGACCCCGCTGCAACCGACCACGAGACGCGCGCCGCGGCGGATCGGGTCGGACTGGAGCTGTCGGCCTTGCGCCGGAAGCTGCGAACCTACTCCCGTGGAATGCTTCAGCGCATCGGCGTCGCCCAGGCCATGCTCGGCAGCCCGAGCCTCCTCTTTCTGGACGAACCGGCTTCCGGAACGGACCCGTTGGGAGTCGCCGTCGTGCGTGATCGAATCCTCGAAGCCAAGGCCCGCGGGGCCACGATCGTGATGAATTCTCATCAACTTCCCGAGGTGGAGAAAGTCTGTGACCGCGTGGTCTTCATCGATCATGGGCGCCTCTCTCGTGAGGAGATCCTTCGCGGAGAGACCGCGGGGCCGCGCAAAGCCGTCCTCCGAACAGTCCCGGCGCGGGCCGGAGAGGCAGCCGCACTGCTTTCCGCCGCCGGGTTCGTGGTCCGCGCGGAAGAGGGCGGTCTTCTTCACCTCCCCGCGGCGCTCGACGAGGACGTCGCCCGCGCCGTCAAGACGCTGATATTGGCGGATCTGCCGGTCTTCGAGGCGCGCTCGTCCGCGGATCTGGAAGATCTCTTTCGGCCGCCGGCGCCGTGAGGGAGATGGCCCGCCGGTTTCTCCGGCAAAAGCTCGGCTCGGCGGGCACTATCATCGCGCTTGGGCTGATGGCCGTGATCGCGGCGCTGCCGCTGAACGCGGGTCAAGCGTTTTCGGGCCTCGACACCGTCGCGATGCTGGTGCTGGCGGCGGGCTGCGTCTCACGGGACGCGGCCACTGGCGCACTGCAAATGATTCTTTCCCGGCCGATCCGCCGGATTCAGTACCTGGCGGGCCGCTACGTGGGTTTGCTCGCCTGCTTCCTGCTCTTTCTCGGCTCGAGCGTCGTGCTCGCGATCACGCTGGGTCAGATCGTGGCCCGGCTCTCGCCGGGGCCGGCTCCCCCGATGAGGCCGGCGGCAGACTTTGCCAGAGTGTGCGCGGCCGCGTTCCTGCAGGGCGCTCTTCTCGCGGCGATCGTCCTCTTTTTCTCCACCTTTCTGCGGGGCTGGGGAGATGTCCTGGCCGTCGCGGTCTTCGGGATTCTCTTCGGTTCCTTGCGCACTCTTGGTCAGGCGCTGCGTCTGCCGGCCGTGGCGCGCGCCGGCGAGCTGGCCCGGGACAATCTCTCTCCGTCGGTCCCCTGGGATTCTGTGCTGCATGGACAGAGGATCTTCGGAGAAGCGACCGGCCGATATATTCTGGCGCTGCTTCTTTACTGGACACTGGCGGCCGTGATCTTCTCGCGAAGAGAGTTCTCCTATGGACAAGATTGAAGAGCCCGCCGTGACCGATCCGGGAGACAGCGTTCTCGCCGAACAGTTACCCTTGCGGGGTTCGCAGTCGAGGGTGCCGGGACTCCTCTACTGGCTGCTGGCGGCGGCGTTGCTGTTTCGTATCGGGACCGGGATTCTCGATCGCCAGGGGAAGGACCTGGGGGAAGGGCTGGTCCGCTGGCAGCCGGGCGCCGCCGCGCCGCACGCGGCGGCTGCCTCCCACCGGCCCGTGCTCTACGACTTCACCGCTGCCTGGTGCGCACCTTGCCACCTGCTCGATTCCGAAGGTTGGGCCGACGCGGGCATCGCCGCGACCGTCAATGGATCCTTCGTCCCGTCGCGTGTCGTGGACCGTTCCCGAGAAGACGGAACAAACGTGGCATGGATCGCCGATCTCCAGCAGCGCTACTCCGTGACCGCCTTTCCGACGCTCGTCGTGGCCGACCCCTCGGGGCGCGAGCTCGCCCGGATGGAAGGGTACATGGGAAAGGAGCGGCTCGTGAAGTTTCTGGAAGACGCAGGGAAGAAGGCGAGCAAATAGCTTTCAGCTGTCAGCTCTCAGCTTTCAGCTCTTAGAAACGAGCTGAGAGCTAGCCTCCCAGCTCCCGCTCCAATTCCTCGAAGAACTGGCGGACGTGGCGCGCGTTCTGCCCGAAGTCATAGCGGCCGACTCGCGAAGCCGACTTCACCCGGACCTTCGTTCCTCCCTTTTCCGGCAAGAGATTCACACTCAGGTCGTCCTTGAAATGGAAGAGGCGGGATGTCCAGACGGCCGCGAAAGCGTAAGGACCCGAGGGCGACGGCCGCCAACCCAGCTTCGAGAGCGCATGCCGCGAGGCTTCACGGACCTCCATCGGGGGGCAGCGAATGACTTTCTCCTCGCTCCACTGATTGCTCATCGCTCCTCCGCGGCGCCGGCCCCTCGCGCTGCCGGGCGCGCGGCAGCGGTTTCCCCGAGGAACTTACCGGTCACACTCGAGGGATTACGCTGGACCTCTTCGGGCGGCCCCTCGGCGACCAATCGGCCCCCCTCTTCTCCCCCGCCCGGACCCAGGTCGATGATCCAGTCGCATGCGGCCAGGAACGCCAGGTGGTGTTCCACCGCAACGACCGAATGGCCGATCGAGATCAAGCGGGTCAGCGTACGGAGCAAACGATCCACGTCGACCGCGTGGAGCCCGGTGGTCGGCTCGTCGAAGAGAAAGAGGGTGCCCCGCGTGGACGCCGGACGGATCTCGAGAAACGAGGCGAGCTTCAACCGCTGCGCTTCGCCGCCGGACAGCGTCGCCGTCGGCTGGCCGAGCTTCACATAGCCGAGCCCGACCTCGACGAGAGGCTGCAGGCGCCGCAGAATCTTCGGCTGATCGGAGAAGAACGCCATCGCGTCCGAGACGGTGGTCTCGAGCACGTCGCCGATGGACAAGCCGCGGTGGCGCACGGCGAGAACCCGGTTCTGGAAGCGCCGGCCGTCGCACGCCTCGCAGCGGACCGTCACGTCGGCGAGAAACTGCATGTCGATCGTCTGCCAGCCCGTTCCCTTGCAGACCTCGCAGCGCCCGCCGACAGAATTGAAAGAAAAGTCGCGCGCGGTGATGCCTCGCGAGACCGCTCGGGCGCTGCGCGCAAAGACCTGGCGAACCTCGTCCCACGCCTTGACGTAGGTGACGGGGTTCGAACGAGCGGATCGTCCGAGCGGGCTCTGATCGACGAGCAGGATGTCCGCCACATTTTCCAGTCCCTCGATCGAGTCATGAGCGCCGACGTCCAGCTGCACGACCCCCTTCACACGGCGAGACCACGAGTTGGACAGGATGTCTCGGACGAGCGTGGACTTGCCGGAGCCCGACACGCCGGAGACGCCGACCAGACGACCGAGCGGAATACGGACCGTCAGGTTTTTCAGGTTGTGCTCCCGAGCGCCGACGATCGTGAGCGCCCCCTCCGCGCGGCGAAAGGCCACGACGCGGCCGGGTGGAGACTGGAGTTTGGTGACCGGTGACTTGGGATCGTCTCGAACACCGGACCGGCGGCGCAGAAGCTCTCCGGTCGCAGAATTCTTGACCCGGGCGAGCGCGCGCGGCGTGCCTTCGAACAGAAGATGACCCCCATGGCTGCCGGCTCCCGGACCCAGGTCGATGACGTGGTCGGCGGCCTCGATCGCCTCCGGGTCGTGTTCCACGACGGCGACCGTGTTCCCCCGGTCGGCCAGGCGCCGCAGGATCGTCAGCAGACGCCGCGTGTCGGCCGCGTGAAGACCGATTGTCGGCTCGTCGAGCACATACAGCGTTCCGGTGAGCGCTCCGCCCAGCGCGGAAGCGAGACCGATCCGCTGCGCCTCCCCGCCCGAGAGCGTGCGCGCCGGTCGAGAGAGAGTCAGGTAGTGGAGGCCGACATCGTTCATGTACCGGACCCGGGATCGGATCTCCGCGACCACCGAGCCGAGCCTTTGTTCTTCCACCGCAGACAGGCGAAGATCCGCAAACCAGCGCTGGAGCTCCGCGAGCGAGAGGTTCGCGAGCTCGGCGATCGTCCTGCCGCGAAACCGCACCGAAAGAGAGGCGGGAGAGAGGCGGGCGCCGCCGCAGTCGGTGCACGGGTTGTAGGCGCGATAGCGAGCGAGAAGAACCCGAACGTGGATCTTGTAGCGCTTGGTCTCGAGCCAGTCGAAGAACCCCGAAATCCCATAAAACTCGCCGCGGCCCCGATACAGGACCTCCCGCTCGTGAGGCGAGAGCCGCTCGACGGGGACGTCCGTCCGCACGGAGTATCGGCGGCAGGCCCGGAAGAGATCGCGGTACGCGGACTCGTACGCGGGCGTGTTCCACGGGGCAATCGGCCGATCCGACAGCGTCAGCGAGACGTCGGGAACGACCTTGGCCAGGTCGACGCCGATGACGCGGCCGAAGCCCTGGCAGGTCGCGCAGGCCCCGAGCGGCGAGTTGAAGGCGAAGAGCGGCGGCGTCGGGTCCCGAAAATCCGCGCTGCACCGCGGGCAGTGCAATCCCCGCCGGAAGGTGCGCCGGCGCGGAACCGAGGGGTCGGCGAGACTTTCTCCTCCGGCGGAGAGCAATGCCGTCGCGCACCCCGCCATGGCGAACGCCGTCTCCACCGCGGAGGCGATCTCCGGCCTTGTTTCCTCGCGAATCACGAAGCGGCCGACCACCACGGGAAGGGTCCCCGACCCGTCGAGCAGCTCGTCGACATCCTCTCCGATCTCGACGGTCTCGCCGGCCGGGGAGAGAGCCCGGAAGAAACCGGCGCGCTTCAACTCCGCGAGCCTCGGCGACGAATCTCGTCGCCGGCGGCGACGGCTGCCCTCGACCTCCCAGGGAAGCGGCGCGACGAGCGTCAGACGAGCCTCGCTCTCCTGCTCGCAGAGCTCCGCGACCGCCCGATCCACGCCGCCGGCAACGGCGGCAACCCCGCAGGCGGGGCAGTTCGTGGCGCCGCCATGGGCGAAGAGCAGCCGCAGGGAGTCATAGATCTCTGTCTGCGTTCCCACCGTCGAGCGCGCGTTTCGGACGCCGTTCTTCTGCTCGAGGGCGATCGCCGGCGGGACCGGCTCGATCGAGTCGACGTCCGGCCGGTCCAGCCGCTCCAGAAACTGGCGGGCGTAGGTCGAAAGCGATTCCGCGTAGCGGCGCTGCCCCTCGGCGTAGAGAGTGTCGAAAGCGAGCGACGACTTTCCCGACCCCGAGACCCCCGTGATGACCGTCAGGCTGGCTGTGGGGATCGTGACGGAGATGTTCTTCAGGTTGTGCGTCCGCGCGCCGCGGATGGAGATGTCGAGTTGGTGCTTCTTCTTCAAACCCTCAAACCTATCAGAAAAAAAGTCTGTAGTCGGTAGTCGATAGTTAGTAGTGTGGGACTCCGATCCGAACTACCGACTACTGACTACGACTACTGATTTGTCCCTTCATTCATCGCCATGTTGTACGCGCCGTGCACGGGGCACTGGCGCTGCGGGGCGGTTCCGGAGATGAAGACTTCGGTCATGCGGCGCGGGCAGCTCGGGCCCGCTAGATAACCGCTGTCCGGACAGATGTCCGCCGTGACGATGTCCGAGGGAACCGGGAAGGAATCCTGGAAGGACTGGGCAGGGATGGACCGCGTGAAGTCCGCGAAGATCGGGACGGCTCCCTGGGAGCCCGAGAGATGGACCGGCCGGTTGTCGTCATAGCCGACCCAGACAGCCGCGAGAAAGCGCGGTGAGAATCCCACGAACCAGGCGTCCCGCCCGTCGTTCGTGGTTCCCGTTTTGCCAGCGAGCACTCCCCGCACTCCGCCTGCCCGGGCGCCGCTGCCTGTCCCGCGATCGACGGCGCCTCTCAAGAGCGAGTCCACGAGGAAGACGGCGTCCGGAGGGAGGACCGGGACCAGAGGCGTTTCCTTGCGATCGAGCACGGAACCGTCGAAGGTTTCGACGCCGACGATCGCCTTGGGCTCGATCCGTACCCCGCTGTTGGCGAAAACGGCGTAGGCCGACGCTATCTCCATCGGTGAGATCTCGAAGGCACCCAGAGCGATCGAGGGATAGGCCTTGAGGCGGGATCCGATTCCGGCCGCGCGCGCCGTCGCGAGGACGGTCGGAAGTCCCGCCTGGAGCGCGACGCGAACCGTCGGGACGTTGATCGAGAGCTCCAGGGCCTGCCGCGCCGTCATGGTTCCACGGAACGCGTTGTCGTAGTTGCGCGGCGTCCACTGCTGCTCGTCGGTCCCCTTGTCCCAGGCAACGGTAATGGGAGAGTCCTCCAGTAACGTCGCCGGCGTGACGGGCACGGGCAGGTCTCGCCGGGCGAAGGCTGCCAGATAGACGAACGGCTTGAAGAGAGAGCCCGGCTGGCGATGCGCCTGGGTGACGCGGTTGAACTGCGAGAGACGGTAGTCGCGCCCTCCGACCAGTACTTTGACGGCTCCCGTCTCCGGCTCGAGCAGGATCAGCGCTCCCTGCAGGGGGGCTTCTCGCGAGGCGGCGGCGAGGCGGCGGTATTTCTTCTCGAGCGCGGCCAACCCTTCGGTCACCGCCTTCTGACCCGCCTCCTGAAGATCGACGTCCAGCGTGGTGTAAATCTGCAGACCCTCGGTCTTCAGCTTTTCCCCGTACCGTTCCGCCAGCTCCGACTTGACGAAGTCGACGAAGTGAGGGGCGATCGTCCGGGCGGCGGCCTCCGAGACGGGTGCCAGGGGCTCCGCCAGGGCGTGCTCCAGCTGCCGGTCGTCGATCTTCCTGGCCTCGCGCATCATCCGAAGGACGAAGTCCCGCCGCTGTTTCGCTCGAGCCGGATTTCGAACGGGGGAATAGACGTTGGGTGCCTTGATCATCCCGGCGATCGTGGCCGATTCCGCCGCGTCGAGGTCCGCCGTCTCCTTGCCGAAGTAGTGGTGCGCCGCCTCCCCGACTCCCGTGATCGCCACCGAGCCGTGCTGGCCGAGATAGATCTCGTTCAAGTAAGCCTCGAGGATCTCCTCCTTGGAGTAACGGGCGTCCAGGATCAACGCCATGACTGCTTCGATGAGCTTGCGCTTCAAGGTCCGCTCGGGAGAGAGGTAAAGATTCTTCACCAGCTGCTGGGTCAGCGTGGAACCTCCCTGCTTGGCGCCCCCCTTCAGGTTGGAGGCGAGCGCGCCGAACAATCGTTTCACGGAGACCCCCGCATGCCGATAGAAGTCGCGGTCTTCCGTCACCAGGACCGCGTCGATGAGGCTGCTCGGCACCTGCGCGAGGTGAACGGGGGTGCGGTCTTCCAGCTCTTCGGCGAAGACCGAGCCCAGACGCTCCGGCTCGATCACGAGCGCCCGCAGGGGCTCTCCGGCGGCATCTCGAATCGATCGGACTTTTCCCCCCGCAAACTCCACCTTCGCCAGAAAGCCGTGAAAGTTTCGGGCGGGATAGCGGAAGTCCCTGGTCCAGACTTCCAAGGTCCCGCCCGCCTGTCGGTATTGGCCCGACCGTTCGGGAGTGTTCGCCTTCGGGCGATAGAGCAGCCGCTCCAGCTTGGCGGCGAGCTTCTCGGCGGAGGTGGATTCCCCTTCGCGGAGCACATAGAGGTCCGAGTAGATTCGGGAGGGAAGGTTCCAGCGGCGCCCGTCGAACCTCTTTACGACGACCGAGGTGAAGTAGCCCAGAGCGAAGAGGGCCAGGAGCACAGTGCCACCGACCGAGGCGGCGAGCGCGAGGCGGTGCCGGTAAACCCAGAGGTGCAGGGACACCCGGCGCGGGCGAGGGGAAGTCC
>JBKPDV010000009.1:0-4708 GCA_046728075.1 Acidobacteriota bacterium
GGAGATGGTAGACCGGGCGCTCCGTTTACCTGAGGGGAGCCGCTTCACAGTGCTCGCTCCTTACGTGACGGGCAAGAAGGGCGAGTACAAGAAGCAGATGGCCGAGATGGTCAAGGAGGGATTCCTTCGCGCGCGAATCGACGGCCGCATGGTGGATCTGGAAGAGCCGCCCGAGCTGGACAAGCAGAAGAAGCACACGATCGAGCTCGTCGTCGACCGACTCGTGTCCAAGCCCGACGACGAGGAGTACCGCAAGCGGCTCGCGGACTCGATCGAGACGGCAACCCGGGTCTCGGAAGGGCTGGTCACCCTGTCCGTTCAGGACGGTCCCGAGGAGGTCCTCTCCGCCAACTACGCCTGTCCGGACTGCGGCACGTCTCTGACGGAGATCACTCCCAGGCTCTTCTCGTTCAACTCTCCCTACGGAGCCTGTCCCCGGTGCTCGGGGCTCGGCACGATCCTGAAAGCGGATCCGGACCGTCTCGTTATCGCTCCTGAAAAATCGATCCAGGACGGGGCAATCGCCATCCTGAAGCCGGGCTCGACCAACTGGCGGTCGCGCCAGATGTCAATGCTCGCCAAGCACTACAAGTTCCGCCTCGACCAGCCGTTCTCCAAGATTCCCAAGGCCGCGCGCGAAGTGATCCTCTACGGCTCCGGCGAAGACGAGATCAAGTTCTCCTACGTGGCCGAAAAGGGGGAGTACCACTGGAAATCGTCCTTCGAGGGGCTGGTCCCGATGATCGAGCGGCGATTTCGAGAGACCGAGAACCCCGAGCACCGTGTCGATCTGGAGGCTTACATGTCGGCCGACCCGTGTCCGGACTGCGGCGGGCGGCGGTTGAAGCCCGAGGCGCTCGCGGTCAAGGTGGGCGGGCGGTCGATCGACGAGATCTCGGGCGACACGATCGGTCAGGCAATCGCGTTCTTCTCGGAATTGAAGCTGACCGCGCGCGAGCGCGAGATCGCGGGGAAGATCCTGAAGGAAATCCGGGACCGGTTGGGCTTTCTCGACAACGTCGGAATCGGTTACCTGAACCTCTCAAGGGGCGCGGCGTCGCTTTCCGGCGGCGAGTCGCAACGCATCCGCCTCGCGACGCAGATCGGCTCGAAGCTGATGGGAGTCCTGTACGTTCTGGACGAGCCATCGATCGGGCTGCACCAGCGGGACAACCGAAAGTTGATCGATACCCTCCTGTCGATGCGCGATCTCGGCAACACGGTCATCGTGGTCGAGCACGACGAAGAGACCATCCGCTCCGCGGACTGGGTCATCGATCTGGGGCCGGGCGCGGGAGTGCACGGCGGCCGGATCGTCGCGGAAGGGAAGCCGGAGGACCTCTCGAAGTTCCCCGAATCCCTGACGGCGCGCTACCTCGCCGGCGATATCGAGATCCCTACCCCGGAGAAGCGCCGCGGCGGATCCGGGAAGTCCATCGTCGTGCGGGGCGCGCGGGAGCACAACCTGAAAGGGATCGATGCGCGCTTTCCGCTCGGAGTCATGAGCGCGGTGACCGGGGTCTCCGGTTCGGGAAAGTCGACGCTCGTCAACGACATCCTGCACAAGGCATTGGCACGGGCTCTTCACGGGGCCACCGAAAAGCCCGGCGCCTATGACCGGATCGAAGGCCTCTTCGAGATCGACAAAGTGATCAACATCGATCAATCACCGATCGGCCGCACGCCGCGTTCGAACCCGGCGACCTACACGAACGTCTTCAACCCGATCCGGGAGCTCATGTCACGCACTCCCGAGGCCCGGGCGCGCGGCTATGAGCCGGGCCGCTTCTCCTTCAACGTCAAAGGGGGGCGGTGCGAGGCCTGCGCCGGCGATGGGCAGATCAAGATCGAAATGCACTTCCTGCCCGACATCTACGTCACCTGCGACGTATGCGCGGGCAAGCGCTACAACCGGGAGACCCTGCAGGTCCACTACAAAGGGAAATCGATCGCCGACATCCTCGCGCTGACAGCCGAACAGGCGCTCGAGCTCTTCCAGAACGTTCCCTCGGTCGCCAACATCTGCCGCACGCTCGTCCAGGTCGGACTGGGCTACATCCAGCTCGGCCAGTCCTCGACCACTCTCTCGGGGGGCGAAGCGCAGCGCGTTAAGCTCGCCCGCGAGCTCGCCCGGCGCTCCACGGGGCGTACGCTCTTTCTGCTGGACGAGCCCACGACCGGGCTGCACTTCGACGATATCCAGAAGCTCCTCGCGGTTCTGCGCTCGCTCGTCGAGAAGGGCAACACGGTGATCGTCATCGAGCACAACCTCGACGTTATCCGCACCGCCGACTGGGTCCTCGACCTGGGACCGGAAGGCGGAGACGAAGGCGGCCGCGTCGTGGCGGAGGGCACGCCCGAGCAGGTGGCCCAGGTCCGCAGTTCCTACACCGGCCAGTTCCTGCGGCGAGCGCTCTCTTCCGCGCCGCGGGCGACGCGGGCGGCACGAGCGGCGCACGCATGAGGCCGATCGCCGCGGTCCTGCTGCTGCTCTCCGCGATCGCCGCGGCGGCGCCGGCGCCGCGGAGAACACCCAGCCCCCGGTCTTCGGGCGCGCCGCTGGACTTCTCCGGCTTCTGGAGGCTCGATACCGACGCCAGCAAGAACGTCAATCCGATGATGAAGGAGTCCACTCTCTCGGTGATACAGAAAGGGAACCGGATCTGGATCTCTCCCGGTCCCGACGTGAAGCGCGGCGCGCTGCTGTCCGAGGAGATCGTCGTGGATGGGCGCCCCTACGAGAAATCGCTCGGCCCCGCGGGGAAGGGCATCGTCACGGCGGAATGGGCGTCCGACGGCCAGTCCCTCCGGATCGAGTCGCGCGTCGGCACGGAAGGCGATTCGCAGAACTTCGCCATCCAACGCAGCATCTGGAAGCTCTCCTCGGATCGCAGCGTCTGGGTGCGGGAGAGCGCCTCGGTCTCGCCGGGCCGCCCCCGCAGCTCCCGGCTCGTTTTTCGGAAGGTCCTGCCTCCGACTCCGACGGCTGCGCCCACGCGCCCGCCCGGACCTCGGAAAACGAGTTGAGCCCGAGGCTCGTGGCCGAGCTGCAGCCCGAGCCCTGGCGGATCAAGGTCGTCCCTCGCCGCGTCTACACAAATACCCACCTCGAGTTCGTTGCGTACGTCCTCCTGCGAACCCACCGAAATCCGGGCAAGGTGCGCGGAATCCGGATCGTTCAGCAGGCGCCGGTGCGCCGGCACTTCACGGCGAGGTTTGCGGAGATTGAGCTGTCAGCTTGTCAGCTATTAGCTTTGAGCTGTCGGCCAGAAGCCTATCGGCGCGGGCCCCGCGCTAAGAGCTGAAAGCTGAGAGCGAAAAGCTCCCTCACGCTACAATTTCCCCCCTGTGATCACCGGCTACAACACCGACGTCAAGCACAACAACCGGGTCTTCCACATTCAGACGGAAGACAAGGGGGAGTCGACGCCCTATGTCGAATCGCTGGTGTACGTCGGGGGAGAGATCCTCGCGACCCGCAAGACGTCCTATGCCGCGCTTCTGCGCACCGGCCGGGACGACCACGCCGTCCAGGAGCTGATGGAACAGCAGCATCGGACGATGATCGCGGCGATTCAAAGAGGGCGGTTCGACGGTCCCGACGGCTCGCTGCGCATCCCGGAAGGCATGTCCAGCGCCGAAGACCTGGATCAGACCTCACCACCGTCCGCCGAATCGAGCGACCCGGGCGCGTCCGGGGACCGGACGCTCGATCAGGTCATACTCGACTACCTCGCCTCGGAGCTGACCCACGAGCAGATCGACTGCACCTTTACACCGGTGCCCGACCTCGTCGCGGGCCGCGAGGCTGCCATGAGAATCCGGGCGCAGTCCTCGCTGACCAAGGCGCCCGTGTCGGGGGCGACGGTCCAGATTCGGATCCTGTCGACCGCGAGCAAGCCCGTCACGGTCTTTCAGGGGAAGACGTCTTCCGACGGCTCCTGTCCCGCCTCCTTTCCCGTGCCGGACGTGACCGAAGGATCGGCGGCGGCAGTCATTCGCGTGACCTCGCCCATTGGATCGACCGAGTTCAAGTTTCCCGTCAAGAGGAAGGGATGACCGCCGAGGTGACGGTCCGTGTCAACGGCGAGCCGTTGACACTGTCCCAGGGCGCCTCGATTGCAACCCTCCTCGAGAAGCTCGCGGTCTCCACCCCCCGCGTCGCAGTTGAGCGCAACCGCGACATTGTGCCCAAGGCGCAGTACGCGACCACCGCGCTTGCCGAGGGCGACGAGCTCGAGGTCGTGGAGTTCGTCGGGGGAGGCTGAGAGAAACGCCGGGAACGCAGCGAGAACGCCGAGAACGCCGGGAAGTGAAGTTCGAACGGACGAAGGACGGAACTGGCACCGGCAAAACTGGGTGTGACGATGAATTGCTCGGCCTTCAGTTCTCGGCGTTCATGCGTTCACTTCACATTTCCCGTTGCGTTCCCGTTGCGTTCACGCTGCGTTTCCGTGGCGTTGCGTTCTCGCTGCGTTCTCCGTTATCCTCCGCGCTCCTAGAGTGGGCCGTTAGCTCAATTGGTAGAGCAAGAGACTCTTAATCTCTAGGTTGTAGGTTCGAGTCCTACACGGCTCACCATTTTCTTGGCCACCAGTATTCTCGAACTCTCGGGCCGTTGCAGTGCTCCGATCGCCAGGGACCGAGTCCGACACGGCCCACTGTTCCTCTCTTCGTAGAGCTGGAGCCATCTCACGCACGGACTCGA
>JBKPDV010000010.1:0-11123 GCA_046728075.1 Acidobacteriota bacterium
GCCCTTAATAGTGTCTGTGAGAACGCCCTTCACGAGTGCAGCCGGAGCGGAAAGGCTTCGGGCACGTCAGCGAAGGGTGAGAAGGAATCTGGCGCCGTCGGCGGCTTCGAGCTCGACGTGGTCCGGGAGAATCCTGGCGACCGTGTAGCCTTCCACGATCCCTCCGACCGTCAGAACGCGTCCGTTCAGGACGGCCACGGGGCTGGTCTCGGAGAACACGATTCCATCCAGGGTGATCTTTCCGCCTCCGACAAGAGGCAGCTCGCCCGAATAGCTTCGCGCTTGCGCGCTCATCGCCGGTCGAGGCCGAGTCTCCGGCGTTCCTGTCGAAGGAACGGACGCCGCGGCACCCGACACGGGAGTCGCCCGTGGGCGCTCGTGGGCCTTGCCTGGAGAACGCGCGGAGGCTTCGACGGGATTACTCGGGATCGCTCCAGGAGGGAGACCTCGTGGCGGTGGGACGACCGCGACTTCGGACGTGATCGGTGGAAGAGTTGTGGCGGCGGCTGTCGGCGCCTGTCCCGGCGCGGAGCGAAGAGAGAGTTTCGCCGGATGCCGCGGGCGCCACAGAAGGACCGCAGCCGCGACGAGGAAGAGGGCGCCGGTCCAAACGACGATCCGGCGGCCGCGCGATCGAGCGGCCCGACGCGAGTCGGGCAGGGGAGGCGGAGTCCAGGGCCGGCCCTTCTCGCGTCCGGCTTCCTGAGCGGCCTGGGCTCGCTTCAAGGCGTCGTCGATCAGGCTCATCCTTCCAGCTCCCCGATGGATTTCCGAACGGAGCCGAGCGTCACGCGATCCGTGCCGTTGACGAACCCGTAGAGCAACGCCTTGTCGCACACCGCGTTGATCAACCGCGGAACCCCTCCCGAATATCGGTGGATCGCGCGCAGCGCCCACGGCGTGAAACTCGGGCGTTGCGAGGCTCCCGCCACCCGCAGGCGATGGGCGATGTAGCGCTCGGTCTCTTCACGAGAGAGGGGAGAGAGGTGATAGCGCACCAGGATTCTCTGGCGCAGCTGGCGGAGCTCCTTGCGATCGAGCTTTTCCTTCAGCTCCGGCTGGCCCAGGAGGACGATCTGGAGGAGCTTTCGTTGATCGGTCTCCAGGTTCGAAAGCAGGCGCACCTGCTCGAGCAGCTCCGCATCCAGGTTTTGAGCCTCATCGAGGAAGAGGACGACGTCTTCCCCCTTCGACGCGGCGTCTAAGAGCAGCCGGTTCAAGGCCTCGAGGTATCCGGCGCGGTCGAGCTTCTTGGGCTTGGCGCCGAGCTCCACCAGGATCGCGCGCAGCAACTGAGTCCCCGTGAGAGCCGGGTTCCAGAGGAGAGCCGTTCGATACGAGGAATCCAGCTCCGCGAGGATCGCCCGGCACACGGTCGTCTTGCCGGCGCCGACTTCTCCGGTAATTTGAATGAACCCCTTGCGCTCTCGAATGCCGAAGAGGATGTGGTTGAACGCCTCACGGTGCTTATCGGAGAAGAAGAGGAAACGTGGATCGGGCGTGATGTGGAAGGGCGCCTCTCGAAGCCCGTAGAACTCGTTGTACACCCTGCGAGTCTAGCGTGCGAGTCCAGGCCGGCGAGCGGCCGGGCGACTCAGAGACCGAGGAGGGCGAGCTCGTCTAACAGCGACGCGATCTCGGGGTGCTCGACTAACTCTCTGTAGAGCCAGCTATGCCGGTCGCGAACCTCGGTCAGATGACGGCGGAGTGTGTCGGCGTCTTTCTCCGACGCGGCCTGCCGGAGCTTCTCGACAGATTCCCGGGTCTCGTCGTCCAACTTCCCGTGGAGGCGCTCCGAGAAAGAGTCGAAAGCCCCGCGGACTCTGCCGGCGTGCACCCCCTCGGCTTCGGTCGGTTTTTCGTCCGTCATTGCTTCCGACTCTCTCACAAAGCTCGCCCCGTCTGGAGGATATGATCGCGACAAGGTTTCCGCGGATCCACTCGCTATCGAACGCCGGCCTCGCTCCAGGCCGGCCCGAGCGTCAGCCGAGGAGGAGATCATGAGCGAGCCGGTGCAGTCGGCGGTCGACGAGAACGCTCCGGCCGTCTCGAAGCAGGCGCTCGTCTTGAGCGGAGGAGACGTCAAGGGCGCCTACCAGGCCGGCGCGATCGCCGAAATCCTCCAGTGCGAGCACTTCCGGCCGAGCGCCATCTATGGGATCTCGGTCGGAAGCATCAACGGCGGCATGCTGGCCAGTTACCTGGGAGAGCAGTTCCTCGACCCGAACCAGAAGGCGACGGCCCCGGACTTCGCGGCCGCGGGCCTCAAGGTCGAGAAATTCTGGAAGGACAACATCCATCGGTTCGAGGACATTGCCGCGACGAAAGGCATTTTGCGGATTGCCTGGGAAGTCTTCCGCCACGATTTTCGCGGAATCTTGAACGTGGACGCCTCGATCAAGATTATCCAGGACCAAATCAATCCGAAGCACGTGCAGGCAGCCGCGGATCGCGGCATCAAGTTCTATCCCGGAACGCTCAACCTGACGACCGCCGACTACTTCGATGGAAGCCCGGACTCCAAGCCGCCGTTGAAGGACTACGAGGACATCTGCGACTACGTGATCGCGAGCGCCATGGCGCCTCTGGTCATGCCGATGTGGGTCATTCCGAGCGATGCTCACAAAGGCGAGTCCGCGCTCAAGCGTTGGCGAGAGAATCGCAAAGAGCGCCGCGCGAGAAACAAGGACGGTCATGAGGATCGGGATGATTCCTGGCTCGACGGCGGCATCTACTATCCCGCGCCGATCTCCTCGGCGATCGAAGACGGATTCGACGACATCATCTGTGTCCTGACTCGGGCCACGAAGATCGGCCGCGGGTCCTTCGCGGGAAGGCTCGGAAAGATCGGCGAACGCATCTCCGACGTCGTGGCGCAGCAGCTCCTCGACGTCGATGAGAAGTGGGCCAACGACATGAAGGCCTGGATCGGCTTCCTCGAGACCAAGGTCCAATTGTCCAAGGCCGAATTCGACGAATTCAAGTTGACGCCGTTCGGCAAGTACCGGAGCTTTCAACTCACATCAATCCGGCCGGAGAAGGAGATTCCCTACAAGATCGAGACCCTTGCAGACGGCCAGGTCGAAGAAATGGCGAAGCGGGGACGGGATGATGCCAGAGTGGTCATGGGGAAATACAAGCGTCACGTCCCAAAGCCTTACGCCAAACCATCAGCCGGGCCCGCCGAGTCGATGGCGGCTCCAGTCTAAGAGGCTGTCGACGCGTCCGGTCCGGTTGTCACGGCCGACAGCCGCCGGGCGATGGCGGACGCGATGAGACCGGCGTGGTGGCGGCTGTTCTCGATGAAAATGCGACCGATCTCGGTGCCTCCCAGGATCGCGCCGGCTAAATAGAGATTCGGCACATTGGTCTCGAGAGTTTCGGGATCGTAGGCGGGCACGCGGTTGGGACCCTCCAGACGGATCCCGGACTTTTCGAAGAGCGCGAAATCCGGCTGGTAACCGATCAAAGGGAAAACGGCGTCGGCGCCGATCGCGAGACGGCCGTCAGGCCCGTCGACGAGCACCGCGTCGGAGGTGATCTCGAGGATCCGGGCGCGGAAGACCGCCCGGATCGCTCCGGCGCGGATGCGATTTTCCAGATCCGGCTTGATCCAGTACTTCACGCGGTCGGAGATCCCATCGCTTCGAGCCAGAAGGGTGACGCGGGCGCCGTGGCGATAGAGATCGAGCGCGGCCTCGGCCGCCGAGTTCTTCGAGCCGATGACGACCACGTCGCAGTCGTGGAAAGGATAGGCCGAGACAAAGCGCCGGTGGACGTGCGGTCGGTCTTCTCCCGGGACATCGAGGCGCCGCGGGTTTCCGAAGAAGCCCGTGGCGAAGATGGCGGCGGGTGCGGTGATCTCGCGCCGGCCCGTCCGGTCCTCCATGGCGAGGGCCAGTCCATTGGGGGGCCGCGACCGGATCTCGAGAACGCGCGTGTGCGGCACGGTCCGGACCCGGAACCTCTCGGCGACGCCACGGTAATAGGCGAGCGACTCCAGACGCGTCGGATGAGCGTCGGGCGTGGAAAAGGGGACACCCGCGATGTCCAGGAGATCGCGCGTCGAGAACCAGCGCATCTCCTCGGGGAAGTGGTAGATCGTGTCGAGCAGGAAACCTTTGTCGTAGCAGACGGCGGCGACGCCCCGCCGGGAGAGCTCGATCGCGCAGGCGATGCCCGTGGGGCCCGCGCCGACGATCGCGACGGGAGACTCGGAGGACGCCATCGCGCGATTCTATTCGGCTGCGGCCGGGCGTAGAAAAAATGTCACGGGGGCAACGCCGCACCGACACGATTCGGCTCTTCTTCTCGGCGCGGTTTCCGGAACGCGTCTATACAGAGGAGTTACGCCTCGCGGCGCCGCTTGGCGTCGGCCTTGCGAGTTCCCTTTCCGGTAACTGTTCCCGGAGGTACTTGAAAATGCGCCGATCCGTTCGCTTTCTCTGTCCGATCGCGGCGCTCGTTTCTTTCTGGATCTGCGAGCTCGCCTCGGGCGCGCCGGTTCAGACCGCCGCGTCCCCCGAGTCCGGGCCTGCGCCCCGGCCCACGACGGCCCGCGTCGTCGAGTTGAAGAAGCTCGTGATCCGTGTTCCCGCCCGAGCCAGCGTGGGAACGCTCTCGAGCGGATTCGCCTGCCTGAGCGAAAAGCCCCTCACGCCCGCCGCCGGGCGCGCGTTGTTGACGGACGGCGACCTCGCCGACGTTTTCCGCGAAGAGTTCACCGCGGTGGGATACACCGTCGCCGGCGATCCCAATGACCTCTTCGACGAGGACTCCGATACGCGTCCCGACTACCTGGTGGCCGGCATCGTCCGGGATGTGACGGCGAACCTCTGCACCTCCGGACCCGGCGGGGCGACGGCGCGAGCCAAGGGCGAGGCTTCGCTCTCCGTGGACTGGCAAATCTATTCGCTGAAGACGCGCAAGGTCGAGTTCACCATGAGGAGCAGCGGCGCGGCCCGGTTGGGCAGCCCGCAGGACGGCGGAGGCTTCGAGGTCTTTCGGCAGGCCTTTCGCAGTGCGGCACGGCGTCTCCTGGCGACCGCGCGCTTGCGGGAGGTTCTCGACAGGACCGTGGTCGTCGAGTCGAAACCGCCCGTCGAAGAGCCGCCGATCGTGGTCGCATTCCAGACTCAGCGCAACAAGCCCTCCGGGCAGGAGGACATGCTCTCCGACGCCCGTTTGTCCGTGGTCACGGTCGTGGCGGCCGATGCCTTCGGATCGGGCTTTGTCATTTCGACCGACGGGTATCTCCTGACCAACCAGCACGTCGTCGGCAACGCCCGCTACGTGATCGCGCGGTTCGTGACAGGAAGAGAAGTTCACGGCGAAGTGATTCGCACCAACGCCTCGCGGGACATCGCGCTCGTGAAGCTCGAGAGCGATCGGTACCGGCCGCTGCCGCTCGGGAACACGAGCGCGTTGAAGCCGGGCACGGACGTCTTCGCGATCGGAACTCCGCTCTTCGAGGAATTCGGCCAGACGATCAGCAAGGGGATCGTCAGCGGCTTCGGCGAAAACGAGGGGCAGCGCCTGATCCGCAGCGACGTGGGAATTCACAAAGGGTCCAGCGGCGGACCTCTGCTGGTCAAGTCCGGCCAGGTCGTCGGAGTCGCGGTCGAGGGCGTGATCCTGCCTCAGATCGGCGTTGGCGTGGGGCTGAACTCCTTCATCCCGATCGAAGAGGCGATCGAGACCCTGCGCCTGCGCAACTCCGACTCGGGCGCCAAGCCGCGTCTCGAAGTCGCATCCCAGCAGACCGCGCCCGCGAACTAGTCTCTTCTCGCTGCCCGGTCGGGCCCGGGTTTTCGAGCGGCGGTTGCTTCGCGACCGACGCCTGGAGAGAAGAGCCCAGGAGCCCCCCTTAGCTCGCCAACCCGATACCAAGCGGAAGCGATGGCTACAGCGACCGGATCCGGATCCCGCCTCCGCTCGTGCGCAGACGCAGGCTCTCCCCGCCGCTGCCGAGGGACCCGTGCAGCGAGCGCCGGGAGATCTCTCCCTGAACCCGCAGAGGCAGGTCGGCGTGGACGTGATTGCCCTCGGCGTCGATCGAGAGTGAGACAGCAGGGTCGACGGAGACCGTGATGCCTCCGCCGGAGGATTCCAGCCTGCCTCCGTGCGAGTTGCCCTTCGCGAAGGACGCGTCGATCGAGCCTCCGGATGTCTCGGCCGCCACCCGACCGCCCGCGTTTCGGATCGTAATGCCCCCGCCCGACGTATGCACGTCCGCGTCGCCGGAGACGTCTTCTAAACGAATCGAGCCGCCGGAGGTCTCACCGCGCAGCGGTCCGGAAAGATTGACCGCCTCGATCGAGCCACCCGAGGTCTCGACCCGCGCCTTGCCGGCAACGTCGCGAAGACGAATGGATCCCCCCGACGTGTGCGCCTCGAGGTCGGCCGTCAAGTCGCGAACCGTAATGGAGCCGCCGGAGGTATCGAGCTTGGCGGGCGCGCGCAGGTTCTCGGCGGTGATCGAGCCGCCGGAGGTATGAATGTCCGTGGCTGTTTCGGCGGGGACATCCACTTCGAATTCCACCGAGCCGTTGTTGAAGAAGAAGAGATGGTGCCGGCTGCGGGCCACGATCGTGACCGCCTGAGGGCTCTCCTCGTAGCGGAAGGTGAGCAGATCGTCCAGCTCGCGGCCGCGGGACGTCACGACGAAGTGGACCCCGGCACCGGGCTTGCCCGTCAGGCGCACGCGGCCCATCCCCGTCTCCAGCCGGAACCGCCCCCCCGGCTGGAGGTTGAACGTCTTCTCGATCCGGTCAGCCGCGACGGCCGGAGCGGCTATGGCCAGGCACCCGGCCAGAGCCAGACCCATCGCGATGGGGTTGCGCGTCTTCATGGCACTCCTCCTTCCCCAAGGACCCGGTGGTCCAGGGTTTCCCTTGTTGGTTAAGACGAAGGAGCGGCCGGGAATGTTCTGACAAAAGCGAGGGGAAAGGAGCCTACCGCGGATTGTCCGGGATCTCCTGGCGGGTCACGCGGACGCGTTTGGCGCCGGCCGAGGCGTGGCGGTGTGAGGAAAAGACCATTCGGGAAAAGACCCGTGTGAACTCCGCTCCGAAAAGAAGAAGAAAGGACGCGTAATAGACCCAGAGGGTGATCAGGACGAGGGCCCCGGCCGCGCCATACGCGGAGCCCGCATTCGTGCGCGAGAGGTAGAGCCCGATGACCCACTTGCCCAGGCCAAACACGGCGGAGGTGACCCCGGCGCCGAACCAGACGTCGCGCCACGGGATGTCGACGTCCGGCAGGACCCGGTAGATCAGCGCGAAGAGAAGGCCGAAGACAACGAAGGAGACCGCGACGTTGATCGGTCCGAGGAGCCTGCTGGACAACTCGTAGTGCGCGCCGAAGTAGTCCTTGACGCCGCCGAGCGCGGCCGACAGCGCGAGCGACACCAGCAACAGGAAACCGAGAGCCAGCACGAGCGCGAAGGAGACGAGCCGCTTGGTCAGAAGAGTCTTCAACCAGGCGCCCTTGCGAGGCGCAACTTCCCAGACTCGGTTCAAGGCATCCTGCAACTGAAGAAAGAACGCCGTCGCGCCGAAGAGCACCGCTGCCACACCCAGCACACGGCCCAGTGTCGAGCTTTCCGCGGCGGAAGCCTGAAGGATCTGCTCCACCGCGTGACCCGCGTCCCGGCCGATCAAGGATTGAAACTCGCTGACGACCCGACCCCGCACGACCTCGACCCCGAACACGAGTCCGGCCGTGGACGTGACGACCGTCAACACGGGCGCGAGCGAGAAAAGAGTGTAGAAGGCGAGCGCTGCGCTCTGCGTCATGGCGTCGTGCTCGTACCACTTCGAGGCGGTCTCCGAAAGGATTTGGCGCCACGCCCGGAGGCTGAAAAACCTGAGAGCCGTCGGCTCCGAGGTGCCGAGTGAAGGCATGCGAGAGGTTGACTCAAGACGTATGCCAGCCGTTGGCGGACTGGCAGGCTGCTGAAAAATGGATACGGGCGTCGCGGCAGTCTTTTCGCATCTCGCGCCGCGTGAGAGTGGTGACACGATGTCGCCGGTCTTCTCTTCGCGCGTCGTGAGCGAAAAGCCCGCCGCAGCAAGCGGTTGCGGCGCTCGTAACGCCGCCCATACCCTTTTTCAGCGGCCTGCTAGGGTTTGAGTCGGTAACCGGCCTTTCGGACGGTCAGGATGTGGCGGGGCGCTGCCGGATCGTGCTCGAGCTTGCGGCGAAGCTCGGCCACGTGCGTGTCGATCGTTCGCGTGATGACGGCGTCGGCATAGCCCCAGACCTCCCTCATCAAGTCCAGCCGCGACCCGATCGTGCCCCGGCGGCGTACGAGCGCCAACAACAGGTCGTACTCCTTGGGGGCGAGCTCGACGGGGGAGCCGGCCCTGGAGACCGTGTGGCTCGAGCAGTCGATTTCGACGTCGCCAAAACGCTCGATCGCCGTGGTCGATGGAGGCTCCGCGCCAGGGCCCCGGCGCAGGAGGGCCTCCACCCGGGCGAGCAGCTCGAGCAGGCCGAAGGGCTTGGTCACGTAGTCGTCGGCGCCGAGCTTCAAACCGCGAACTTTGTCCGACTCCTCGCCCCGCGCGGTCAATATGAGGATCGGCACGCGCGAGCCTTCGGAGCGGAGCGTGCGCAGGATGCGGAATCCGTCTGTGCCCGGCAGCATGAGATCGAGAATCACCAGGTCCGTCTTTCCGCGCCGCGCCCGCACCAATCCCTCCGTTCCGTCCGCCGCTACTTCGACCTCGTGACCCTCGATCTCCAGGTTGTTGCGCAGACCGAAGGCCAGATCGTCGTTGTCTTCGATCACCAGAATCCGGCTCATGTCGGCGATCCGCCGGGCAGTTTCACGAAGAATTTCGCGCCGCCGCGAGCGCCCTCCTCCACCCACGCCCGGCCGTCGTGGAGCTCGACTAAGTCCCGAACCACGGCCAGGCCGATACCCGTGCCTGCACGGTGCGTGCTGCGATCCCTCTCCAATCGGACGAATCTCTTCCAGATCTCGGCGCGGTCACTCGCGGGAACACCCGGCCCCTGGTCTTCGACGGACAGAGTGGCGGCCGACTGCTCGCCCGACAGAGCGACTCGAATCTCCTGCCCCGCCGGGCCGTAGCGGACCGCGTTATCGAGAAGGTTCAACAGGACCTGCCGGATCGCGTCGGCGTCGACGGGCGCGGACGCGGGCGCCAGCTCTAGAGCCATGCGGTTGTCGCGCGCATCTGCCAGCGGCCGGAAAGCCTCGACCGTCTCGCGCACCAGAGGCTCGAGCTCCGTCGGCGCTCTGGCCAGCGCGATCGCCCCGCGCCGTCCCCGAGAAAACTGGAGCACGTTCTCGACCAGCTGGGACAGGCGCCGTGCCTCCTGATCGATGATCGCGAGCGATCGGGACCGTTCCTGTGGGGATCTCACCCGATCGCGCACCAAAGTCTCGGCGAAGAGACGGATCTGCGCCAGTGGAGTTCGCAGCTCGTGCGAGACGCCGGAGACGAAGTCCGACTCCATCTGCGAGAGCGCCCGCTCGCGGCGCCACAAAACCAGAGCCGTGACGAGCAGGCCGGACGCGATCGTCAGGGTCGCGAGCAGGACGGGCAGGCGCGAGCGCGGGAGCCCTCCGATGACGAGCCTTTGCGCCGCGCTGCCCGCGACCGAGGATCGGATCCGCATCCCTCGAAAAAGGGGGAGCGCGGGATCCTCGATTCGCAGCGACCCTCCGAGCGCGTTCTCGAACGCGCCGGGACTGCGGAAGATCGGCCGTCCCCAGGCGTCCGTGAGCTCGAGGAAGAGGAGACCCTCCACCGGCAGATCGATGCCCGGAGGCGCGGGCAGAAGCGGCTCGTCCCGGTAGGCCCGCTGCAGATACGGCAATAGGTTCTGGACGTCGATCTCGAAGGCGAGAGCGAACGAGTGCTCGGCCTCCGGCGAAACGCCGTACACGAATGTCCGCGGCAGGCCCGAGATTGTTTCCGAAATCACGGAGACCTCGCCCTGGCTTCCGGCGCGCTCGGTCAAGAGCGCCGGCAGGTGGGATTGCACCCAGTTCACGAGATCGGCCGGAGTTCCGGCGGAGGCGTCGATGTGGCCGGAGGCGAGATCGACGCGAAAGAGATGGCGCAGGAGCCCTGGCGCCCGCACGAGGTTGCGTTCGCCTCGGCGGAGCGACTCGGGGTCGGGCAGCGGGCTTCCCGGCGCCTGGCGCTGCCGCGCCGAGAGCACGTAGACGGCGGGATAGAAACCGTATACCTCGACCTCCCACTTGGCGCGGCGGAGAAAACGCCGGGCGGCCAGATCCGCGTAGCTGCGGAGGACTCCCTCGGCCGTGCGTCGGTGCGAGCGTTCCGCACTGATCGCCTGCGCGGCGAGCACGACGACGAGGGCGAGCGCTCCGGCGAGGAGCAGAGCAATCGCCCGCGATCCGGAACCCGTTCGATTCTCTTCCGGCCCTCGAGGCATTCGGCCAATTTACCAAGCGGTTGGACTCTTGCGCCCACCGGCGGCGCGTCTTCGCACCATTTGACAGGTTCCGGACACGACGGTTGCCGAATCCTTGCGATCTCCGGAGATCAGGGCGACCTTCCGGGCGACGCGTTTCTCTAGCCTTGGGGGCGTTTATGGGAGGAGGTCTGGATGCAACGAATCTTCGCGGCTTGGATGAGCGGTCTCCTGCTGGCGCTGACCGCGCCGGCGGCAGAAGCGCCGGCACCCTCTTGGGGAAGGATTCCCCTCGTCGAGGCGGAACTCTTTGGGGTTGATACGGCTCACTCCTACGTCGGCTTCACGATCGGTTTTCTGGGGATGACGAAGGTGCGCGGCCTGGTCCGCAGTTACTCCGCCGCCGTTCTCTATGACGAGAAGGACCCGTCGAATTCCTCGGTGACCGTCTTTCTCGACCCGGCCTCGATCGACACGGGCCTCGAAATGCGCGACAAAGACTTGAAGGGCGACCGTTTCTTCGACGTCGGCAGGTACCCGCGCATGTTCTTTCAGAGCGACTCGATCGAGCGCGTGGGACCGGACCGTTACGTCGTCCAAGGAACGCTCGAGATCCGCGGGGTGAAGCGCCCGGTCGCGCTCCCGATGACGCAGACCGTGCCGCGAGGTCCGGACTCCGGGTGGGGCAACGTCCGCGTCGGCGGATCGGG
>JBKPDV010000011.1:0-16585 GCA_046728075.1 Acidobacteriota bacterium
CGCGAACGGCGGCCGAGAGGTTTTGCTACCGGGGAAAGGCCCCCGATCTTGTTGAAAACTCTCGGCTGCCGGTCGCAAGGCGACCGCCGCAGCCGAAAGTCGCGCGGGGCCGTCTGCGGCGTCGCCGCTCCTCCCCGATGCACAGAGGCATCGCCTTCGTCGCGGCTCCTTGCATCCGACCCCGCGGCGCTCGCAACGCCGCCTCACACCCTTTTTCAGCAGCCTGCTAGCCGCAAATTGGCGGCCCGAGGAGACGGCCGGTCGAAACCTATAATTCGACCGTGCCTCCCAGCCAGACCGGCGGATTCCGGCGCGTCCTGTACCACGGCCGCCTGGCGGGAGAAGTCCTTCGAAGGCTCTCCAACGATCCGGCGCAGGTCAAGCGGTGGACCGAGGAGTCGATGTCCGTCGGGGAGAACGAGACCGCGATCGTGCTCGCCGACCCCTCTCTCTTCCCGGCCCTCGGGCAGCCGCCTCCCGCCGAGCTCGGTCCGGGAGCGGAACGTATCGGCGTTCTTCTGTTAGGAGAAAACGTGGACGGGTTCCACTCCTTCTGGTCGGCCAGGATCTATTTCTCGCTTCCGAAAGAGGCTTCTGCCGAGGATGTGGCCCGCGCCGTGGGTTCTCTCTTTCGAATCCTCGAGGATCGCGCTCTCTCCGCGCGGGCGCGCCGGTCGCTGGCCGAGCGCACCGGAGAGATTCACGCGCTCGTGGACGTCGGGATTGCGCTGGCCGCCGAACGCGACCGTGACCAGCTCTTGGAAATGATTCTGTCGCGGGCTCGGGCATTGACGCAGGCCGATGCCGGCAGCCTCTACCTGATCGAGCCCGCGGCCGGCGGGGGAGAGGTCCTGAAGTTCGTTCGGGCGCAGAACGACTCGGTGCGTTTCGAGTTCGTGGAGCGCGCGCTTCCTCTCGACGAATCCTCGATCGCCGGCTTCGTGGCGATCAGCGGCACAACGCTGAATCTTCCCGATGTCCGGAAGCTGCCGGAGGGCGCCCCCTACCGGTTCGACGACGGCTTCGACCGAAAGCATGGCTATCGCTCTCAGTCGATGCTGGTCGTGCCGATGAAGACCCCCGAGGGGCGCATCATCGGCGTCCTGCAGCTCTTGAACCGCAAGCGCCGCTCGATGCCCGACATCGGCGTCACGGCCGTGATGAAGGTCGAGACCGTTGTCTTCGAGGAAGAGAACGAGGAAATCACTGCCTCGCTGGCCTCGCAGGCGGCCGTGGCGGTCGAGAATCGCCGGCTCACGGAGAACATCCGGCGCCTCTTCGAAGGATTTGTCGAAGCCTCCGTTACGGCGATCGAGCAACGAGACCCGACCACATCGGGACACTCGGAGCGTGTGGCGCTGCTCTCCTGCGGCCTGGCGGAGCTCGCCGACCGGACGGCGGCCGGACCGTTCGCCTCGTTTCGAATCGGCAAAGAAGAGCTGCGCGAGCTGCGGTACGCCGCAGTCCTTCACGACTTCGGGAAGGTGGGAGTGCGAGAGTGGGTGCTGGTGAAGGCGAGGAAGCTGCCTCCCGGCCGCCGGGAGCTCCTGCGCTCGCGGATCGATCAGGCCATTCTGTCAGCGGCCGCCGAGGCCTGGGAGAAGGCGTCGCGCGAACACTGGACGGAGCGGCAGGTGGCTCAGGCGCTCGGCGACCGGGTCGGCCTGCTGGAGCGAGCCTGGAAGGTGATCGTTCGAGCCGACGAGCCGACGCTCCTCCCCGTGGAGATCTCCTCGGAAGTGGGGCGTCTTCGGGAGGTCCAGTTTCGGGATTCGACGGGGAGCCTCCGCAGTCTCATCGACGAGGACGAGGTGGGTTACCTCTCGATCTCGGTGGGAAGCCTGAATGAGCGGGAACGTCGGGAAATCGAGTCTCACGTCACGCAGACCTTTCGATTCCTGACCAAGATTCCGTGGACCCCCGACCTGGCTCGCGTGCCCGAGTGGGCCTACGCACATCACGAGAAGCTCGATGGCTCCGGCTATCCACGCCGGCTGACGGCAGCCGACATCCCGCTACCGGTCCGGGCAGTCACCATCAGTGACATCTACGACGCTCTGGCTGCCCGCGACCGCCCCTACAAGAAGGCCGTGCCGAACGACCGTGCCCTGGACATTCTTCGCTCGGAGGCCCGCCGCGGAGTGATCGATCGCGACCTGCTGGACCTCTTCATCGAAGGAAAGGTTTACGTGGAGGCGCTCAAAGCTCGGAAAACGTAAGACGGGAGACGGCCCTCTCGATTGGAAGGGAACGGGATGTTCTCGTCGTCTTCTGTCTCACGTCTCATGCCTCCAGCACGATCACCTTCGTTCGCGGCGGCAACAAGCCCCGCCACTCGCGTCGTGCGCGCGCCAGTTGCGCGGAGGCCGCGAGGGCCACGAGGCGAGGAGGCGCCAGAGCAAACCAGGAGACTCCGGCCTTCTCGAGCCGGTGCCGCTCCCGGGCACTCAACTGAACCGCGAACGGGCTCTCGACGATCCATTGACGCAGGTCCGAGGAGAGGGCCGCCCGGGCTCGAGGCGCGTCGACAACGCCCTCGAGCAGGAGGGCCCGCCGGCGCCCCCCCTCTCCCTCTTGCCGGGCGCGCCGCGACAGAGGGCCGACCTCCTCTCCTCTCAGACCGGCGATGGCGGCGTGGAGGTCCTCGTCGGGCGCTCGCCAGAGCATGCGGCTGCGGGCCTCGCGCAGATAGAAGAGGTCGCGCGAGAGGTCTCTCCCCTCGGGGCAGAGAAGAAAATCGATGGATCGACGGCGGGCGAGGAAACTCGTCAGCGTGGCCGGTTCCAGGGCTCCGTCCCACGACGGAGAGATCTCCGAGATCGCGGCGCGAGCTCGCGTCAGTGTCGGTGCGACAACACAGACTGGCACGGTCTGCGGCCGCAATCGCTCCGTCTCCCGCATCGGCCGATCGTCGCACAGAGTTTTTGGGGACGGCCGGTTTTTTCGGCAACACGCGTCCTCTCCGCGCCGGGGCCCAAAGGACTTAGAACGAGAGACCGGCACTTCGGACTGGGTGTCCCTGAACAATCCGGGTTAAGATTCTTCGCCAAAGCAAAAGTGAAAGGCCCGAGAAGGGGTCATCGGTAGGCGAGGATCGGTAGCCGGTGCTCAAAAGCTCCATGCCCGTACATCAGTTTTCATTGCTCGTCCAGACGGCGGGAACGTTTCTCCTTTTTCTCCTCTTCCTGCTGCTCTACAAAAAGATCCGGCGGCGCGCCTTCTTCGACTGGATCGCCTCCTGGGCTTTTCTCGCGCTCGGCCTCGGGCTTTCGTTCCTGCTCACCTCCCCGCTCGAGCTTCGCGCCCTCCGCCTCTTTTCCGTGCAGGAGTCCCGGCCCTTCATTTTTCTGCTCCACGTCTGTCTTCTCGCCCACGTCGTGTTCCTGCTGAGGGGGGTCCGCCATTTTCGCGATGAGCGCGCCAGCCGCGGGCCGATGGAGCTGCTCTGGATCATTCCGGTGATCGCGATCTCCTGGTGGACGGCCTTCGAAGCCAATCGCGTTACCGGCGAGTCCGCTCCGATCGCTCTGGTTCTCGGCGCCGCCTACCTGACGGCCGCGGTGTCCTTTGCGATCATGCCCGGCTCGGCGGCGGGGAGAGTCCTCCTCTCCATTTCTTTCCTCACGTGGGGCATCGAGGAGGCGATCCTGGGAGCGGCGTATCTGCGGTTCCGGGACCCTGCGGCGATGCCGGAGGCGCTGCAGTACGCGAACCTGGCCGCGATGCTGCTGGAGATGATGGTCGGGGTGGGAGCCATCATTCTCCTCTTCGAGACGAGCCAGACGCGCCTGGCCGCGGAAATGCAGAAGCTCGTCGAGTCGGATCAGCAGTTGAAGCAAATGGGGATCCGGGATCCTCTGACCGGCCTCTACAACCGGCACCACTTCAATGACGTGATCCGGCGGGAAGTCGCCAATGTCCGCCGGTACGGGACATCTCTGTCGGTCTTGATCGCCGACGTCGATCGGTTCAAAGAGATCAACGACGTCAAGGGCCACGCGGTCGGAGACGACGTTCTGAAGTTCGTCGCCAACTACCTCACGTCCTGCGTTCGGGAGTCCGACTTCGTCTTCCGCTGGGGAGGCGACGAGTTTCTGGTCCTGCTCCCGCGAACCGATGAAGGTTCGGCGGCTCAAAAGTCAGACGAGCTGGCCAAGCGTCTGCCGGGGATACCCGGAACGGAAGGCGTCGCGCCGGCGCTCTCGGTGGGCTGGGCCACCCACCGGATGGATGCGGAATTCCCGATGACGCTGGCGCAGGCGGATTCGCGGATGTACGAGATGAAGCTCAAGGGGAAGAAAGAGCGAGAAGAGCGAGAGCGGAATCTCCAGCGTCCTTCATGAGCAGGTAGACCGCGCGGGCCGGCAGGCCCATGACGTTGGTGAAGGACCCCTCCACCGTCTCGATGAACCGGGAGCCCAGTCCCTGGACGGCATAGGCTCCCGCTTTGTCTCGCGGCTCGCCGGTCGCGACGTACCAGTCGATCTCTTCCTCCGACAAGGGCGCGATGCCGACACGGCTTTGCTCGACGAGACCCGAGCCCGGAACCTCGTCCCGGCACAGCCGCACACCGGTGACGACGCGATGCCGCCGCCCGGACAGGACGCGGAGCATCCGACGGGCGTCTTCGTCGTCGCGCGGCTTGCCGAGGATCGCGCCCCTGCAGGACACGAGCGTGTCCGCCGCGAGGATCCATCGGCCCGGGTGCCGCCGCGCGACCTCAGCGGCTTTCGCGTCGGCCAGGCGCCCGGCCGCCGCCTCAGCGGATTCGCCGTCGACCAGCGCCTCATCGACGTCGGCCTGATCGACCTGGAAGGGAATTCCGAGGGTCCGGAGGATCTCCGCCCGGCGGGGCGAGGAGGAGGCGAGAATCAGGGACGATTTGTGATTTGCGATTTCTGATTTGTGATTTGAGCCGGACACAGTCCCGGCATCCTAAATCACCAATCACCAATCACAAATCGCAAATTCCTACGGGTAATACCCCGAGATGGTGCGCGCCTGAAGGTTGTTCGGCTCGACTCGGACCTCGACCTTGCGCCACCGATCCTTGCCGCCGGGATTGGTCGAGTAGTAGGTCAGCAGATACTGACTGCGCAACTCTTCGTTGATCTGCCGGTAGATGCCCTCCAGGTGCTTGGCCGAGTCGATGTAGAACGTCTGCCCGCCGGTGACCTGGGCGAGCTTGTTCAGCTTGTACTTGACCTCGAGCTCCGCTCCGGAAATCTTGAGGCCGATGCCGTAAATCGAGATTCCCGACTTGCGCACGTACTCGAGCAGCGTGTCGAACTCGAACTTGGAGGCGGTGTCCTTGCCGTCCGTCAGGATCACGAGCACCTTCTTCCCCTTCACGCCGGTGAACTGGTAGAGGCCGTAAACGATCGAGTCGTACAGCGCGGTCGATCCTTCCGCGCGAAGGCCCGCCAGCGATCGGAAGAGCTTTTCCTTGCGGTTGGTCAGCTTGGAGAGGAGGTACGGCTCGTTGTCGAAGGAGATCGTGAAGGCCCGGTCCTTTTCCCCGAGCGTGTAGTCCAAGAACGTCATGGCCGCCTGCTGCGCTTCGGGCAGCGACTCGAGCATCGAAGCGGAAGTGTCGATCATCACCCCGACGGTCAAGGGCAGGTTCTTCACGAACTCGAAGGACTCGACCTTCTGGATGACGCCGTCCTCGAAGACCTTGAAATTGGTGGCGGTCAGCCCGGCGACGGGACGTCCGTGGTCCGAGACAGCCGTGTAGAGCTCGACCGCATCGACCTGGACCTCCGAAATATAGGCCGGCGCGTTGACGTAGCGCAGATCCTCCGCGACCGAGCCGTCATCGAGGCTGCCGACGACCCGCACATACCCCAGAGCCTTGCTGTCTCGGATCTGCACCGTCTGCTCCCAGGGTGCCTGGTAGAGCGTCGCGACCCGCGTTTCGTTCGAGTAGAACTCGAGCTTCTGCAGGTTCTTTCCCTCGGGCACGGCGACGGCGGCCACGACCTTGGTCGGGCCGGACGCCTTCGAGCCCTTCTCGGGCGAAAGGATCCGAACTCGGAAGACCTCCTTGCCTTCGTTGACGATGTACTCGTCCTCGCCGACGGAGCGTCCGGCCTCTCCGTAGGCCACGACGCGCACCGTCTGCTTGCGGGGCAGAGGTCCCATGTTCAGGTCCGCTTCGAACGGCGGCCGCGTCTTGGTCATCATCTTGCTGCCGTTCAAATAGAAGTCGACCGCACTGACCCCGGGCGCGACCTTCGTCTCGAAACGCTGAAGGCCAGTGACGATTTCCTTGGCCACCGGAATCAAAGAGATCGCCGAGGGAACGAGCCCGGTCTCCTTCACCTTTTCCAGCGTCGCGCGCATTTCTCCGCGGGCCGCGGCTTCGGCCGGCGACGGTGCGTCCGCCTGCTCCGGAACCGTCAGGTTATCGGTGATGCGCCCCTCGGCGCTCTGGTTGCCGTCCGAAACCTTGAGGATGAGCTTGTACTGCCCGGGATAGAGGTAGCGCCGCACGGTCAGCGGGATCTTGTCCGCCTTCAGCTCGTCAACGGGGATGTCGAATCGATATTTGAAGTTGTCGATCAGGCGGTCGCCCTTGACGACCTCTCCGATGACGTCAACGTTGTAGAACCGCTCCGCCCCGAGCTCTCTGGGTTTCAAGTCCGACTTGGGCAGGAGAAGCGACAGGTCGACCCCGATCTTGTTGGCTCGCTGCTCGGGGAAACGCACGAGCTTGGACAGAGCCAGAGAGGCCGCTCCACTCGAGAGATCGGTCGTCATCGACAGGATCTGATCGACCCCCTCGGTCTCGACCGTGGGAGGCTGGAAGAGCTTGGAGACTCCGATCATCGAGAGCGGTCCCGATCCGAGCACCGACGACGTGTAGCTGATCGCCTGCTCGACCGTGCGCCAGTCGGTGCACCGGGTCTTGTCCACGCGCCGCGCGCCGGCCCCCGATCCGAGCAAGCCGCCGATGTTGCCCGCCGTCAGGATCGAGACGCCGTCTAAGGGTGTCCAGAGCTTGTAGTCCTCGATCCCCATCCGGCGGTAGAAGATCAGATAGACCTTGCTCTTGAGAGCCTCGAGCCTCTCGTAGTACCAGATCTGAATCGGAACATAGACGTCCTCGCAGTCGATGACGATGACGGAGTCCGGCGGGCCGTTCATCACGAAGATCTTGGCGCGATCGCTGTTCAAGTTCTTGAACTGCTCCCGCGCGTAATGGACGCGCTCGCTGTAGACGCGCTGAAAATCCGTGCGCAGCCCCTGGGAGTCAATCGAACGCCGCTTCCAGAAATTCTCGATGAAGCGGTCCTTCTGGTAGTTGTCGGTGATCTCGAGGAAGACCTCCTTCTCCTGGGCTGCAATGATCATGCTGACCGTCTCGAGCCACTCCTTGTATTTCGGCTCGAGCTTGGCCGTCAGCTCCTCGACCTCCTTCTTGGTCAGCTTGCGGTGGGCCGGCGCCGGCGTCGAAGGCTTCACGCCCTGCGCCGTCGTTCCCGAAGCCGGCGCTGCCGCCGAGCCGGGGCCTTCGACGTTGATCCCCTTGGCCTTCGGATTCGACGTCGTCGCCCACTTGTCCTTCATCGCCTGCAGGCCTTCCGTCGAGATCTCCGGCGGCTTGAAGATTTGAGCGAGCTCCATCGCGGCGCCCGCTCCTCTCCCCTGACGGGCGACGATCTCGCTATAGGCACCGTAAACGTCGCAGCGGTCCTGACAGGTCGGGCAGCGGTCCCCAAGAACCGGGCGGCAGTCTTTGGCGAGGTCGTCGAAGCTCTTGCGGCAAGAATTGGGTAGGAAGACCTCCTCGTTGCGGACCGTGGTGTTCCAGAGCCGGCGGGGGGCAAGTGATTGCGGACGATAGAAGATGTAGCGGGCGCTCGTCCGGCCCGAGTTCCCCATGTTGGTGTAGATCCAAACTTCGAGGTCGCGGAAGGTCTCGTCGCATTTGGGCTGCAGAATCTCGGCGGGCTCTCCCCACCGCAAGACCATCTTTCCGGCATCGTTGCGCCAGCCGTCGTACTTCTCATCCGCGAGCTGGCGCAGCTCCTGATAGCGGTAGCGATAGCCCGGACCAAGAGGAGCGGGAAGACTCGACTGCTCGCGCCGTTCCCAGAAGGCCTGCTTGAACTGTTCCCACTGATAAGGCTCGGAGAGCTCCAGGAAGACTTTCTGCTCTGCGGGGAGAATGATCGGCGACACGAACTCCGTCAGCCACTTGCGCTCGTCGTCAGGCAGCGCCTTGATCTTTTCCGACTCCGAGAGCTGCTTGACGGGCTTGGCAGGCGCCGACGGCTCGACTGGCGGAGAAGAAACGGTCTGCGTATTCTTGGCGAGGACCAGGTCCGGCACGTTCTGCGCCGCGATCGGCTTGGCCCGGGGATCGGACACGCTCGCGAGGCGCTGCCAGATCGCGTCGAGGCCTTCCGTCGAGATCTTGGGAGCCTGGGCTAGGTAACCAGGCTCCACGTTTCCACGGCCCTCAATTTCCACCGAAGCTCCCGCGATGGAGCACGACGCCGCGCAGCTCTTGGGCCGAGGCTGAGGCTCTCTGGGGTCTTGGGAATGTGGAATCTCACGGGATTCGCAGGGAAGGGTACCCGGGTTTCTCTGAGAGGCGAGACACGCGTAGCCGAACGTCGTTACGCACGAGTCCGTTTGAAAGATTGCGGTGTCGCCCCGAACCCAGAGCTTTCGTGGCCCGCCGAGGTTCGGACGATAGAAGATGTGCTTGGTCGGGGACCCGCCGGCACCGGGATAGCTCCAGATCTCCGCCTGGCGGTAGACATCGCATCCGGAGAGCTCCTCGATCGAGGCCGGCTCTCCCTGGCGAACCACCAGGCGCCCCGCGTCGCTGGTCAGGCCGTCATAGGTTGTTGCAGCCGCTTCTCGGAGCTGTGCGTAGCGGCGTTCGTATCCCGGACCGTAGGGGCCGGGCAGCCCCGGCTGCTCGCGGCGTTTCCAGAACTCCGCCTTGAAAATCTCTCTCTGATGAGGCTCGGTCAGTTGAAGAAAGAGGTTGGCCTCCTCGGGGAGGATGATCGGCTCGACGTAGTCGGTCAGCCACCGCCGGTCGTCGTCCGGCAGGGTTTTGACGCGGTCGGCTCTCTCCTTGGAGGAAAGCTTGGGAGGGGACGCCGATTGGCCCAGCCCCGTCCCGGCGGCAAAGAGAAGGACCGCGAGAAGGAGGCCGGTACGGGATGGCGCCTTCATCAGATATCGATCTTAACCCCCCCTCTTCGAAGGCATATTCCTTTACCGAAGTTTTACGTGACGGGCGATCCGGAGGATAATCGGATCGCGTTCGGGAGCAAGAAAGAGGCCATGAAATCAGGCTCGACGGGATGATCTACCTCGATAACAACGCATCCACGAAATTGGATGCCGAGGTCGCCGCAGCGATGGCGGAGGCTGCCGGCCTCTTCGGCAACCCTTCCTCGATCCACGCGGAAGGCCGGATGGCGCGCCGCCGGATCGAGGAAGCTCGGGATGAGGTCGCCCGACTCGTCGGCGCGGGGCCGGAGGAGATCTTCTTCACCTCCGGAGGAACGGAGTCGAACGCGCTCGCTCTTTTTGGCGCGGCCGGACAGACACAAGCGCCGGGTCGTCTCGTCCGCACTTCCGCCGAGCATCCCTCGGTGGCTCAGGCCATGGATCGTCTTGCCGCAAGGGGGGGCTTCGAGTCCGTGGTCGTCGCGCCGCGCTCGACGGGCGTCCTCGATCCCGATGAGCTCCTCGCGGCGATCGCTGCCGACACGCGGCTGGTTTCGGTCATGGCGGCCAACAACGAATATGGGGCGATCTATCCCGTCGCGGATCTGGCTCCGGCAGTCCACGCGCGTGGCGCGCTCTTCCACACCGACGCGGTTCAGGCCGCCGGGCGCATTCCCGTGGACGTCCACGCCTGGCAGGTGGATCTCGCTGCCTTCTCCGCCCACAAGATGCACGGGCCCAAGGGAGTCGGCGCCCTCTATGTCCGCCGGGGATTGCCGTTGCAGGCCCACACCCCTGGCGGCGGCCAGGAGAAAAAACTTCGGGCCGGCACCGAGAACACCGCCGGAATCGTGGGCTTCGGATGCGCGGCGCGCCTGGCAAGGGAGCGGCTGGATGCCGAGGCGGCGTCGATCGCCGCGCGGCGGGATCGGCTCGAGCAGGGACTTTGCGAACGAATCCCGGGCGCGCGCGTGGTCGGCGCGGGCGCGTCGCGGCTTCCCAACACCTCGGCCGTTCTCTTTGAAGGAGTGCGAGGAGAGACGTTGATCATCCGGCTCGACCTGGAAGGGATCGCGGTCTCCACCGGGAGCGCCTGCTCGAGCGGAACGCTCCTTCCTTCGCCGGCGATCCGTTCCCTGGGTCTCTCCCTCGAGCAGGCCAGCAGCGTCGTACGCTTCTCTCTTTCGCGTTCGACGACCGACTCGGAGCTGACGCGTGTCCTCGAGGTCCTCCCGGGGATCGTCGCGGAAGCCCGTCAAGTCGCCTCGGACGGAGCGAGCGAGACGGTCGAGGAGCTGGCGCGCCGATGATCATCGAATGCGACCGCTGCTACGCGCGGTACAAATACGACGAGACAAGGTTCGAGGGGAAACCGTCGAAGAAGGTCCGCTGCACGAAGTGCCTTTCGGTTTTCGAGATCTACAGCACGCACGCCGAGGAAGCGGCCCCGCCTGACGGGATGGATACTCCTCAGGACACTGTCTTTCGCCTGGCGGAAGAGGGGGGGAAGAAACCATCCGAGACGACGCGCAAGAGCGTCGCCACGGCTTCGCCACGGCGTGCGGCGGGCGAGCTGAAGCTCCCGACTTCGGCGAAGCTTTCGCTGGCCGTCATCGCGGGCCCCGAGTCGGGCAAGATCTTTCTGATCGAGCGGCCTCGGGTCGTCATCGGCCGGCACGACGCCGACATCAACGTGGACGATCCCGAAGTCTCCCGGCAACATGCCGCGCTCGAGATCTCCAACGACAGGATCACTCTCGTCGATCTGGGCTCGACCAACGGCACATTCATGGGGGACGAGCCGGTCACGGAGGTCCCGATCGAGAACCAGGGCGAGTTCACGATCGGCGGTTCCACCATCATGCTGATCGTGACGCCGCGGACCTGAGCGGAACTCGGAACTCGGAACTCGGGACTCGGAAGGCAAAGTCCCTCTCAATCTTCGAGTCCCGAGTCCCCAGTCCCGAGTCCCGTAGAATTGTTCTATGCGAATCGCGGTCGCCATGTCGGGAGGAGTCGACTCTTCCGTGGCCGCGCTCCTTCTGAAGGAGCAGGGTCACGAGGTCCTCGGTCTCTCGATGCAGCTGTGGGATCACTCGGGGGAGACTCGCCGGACGGGGCGCTGCTGCACTCTCGATGATCTCTCCGATGCCCGGCGGGTCGGCTGGGCGCTCGGCGTGCCGCACTACGTCCTGAACCTGGAGGAAGAGTTTCGGGAAAAAGTCGTGGCTCCCTTCGTGGAGTCCTACCTTTCCGGGGAAACTCCGATTCCGTGTGCCGCCTGCAATGCGAAGGTGAAGTTTTCCACGCTCTGGCAGCGAGCGCGCGCCTTCGGATGCGTAGCCGTGGCGACCGGCCATTACGTTCGCCGCGAGCAGGACCCGTCGACCGGGCGCTGGTTATTGAAGAAAGGCCGCGACTCGGATAAGGACCAGTCCTATTTTCTCTACGACTTGACACCGGCTCAGCTCGCCGCGGCCCGGTTTCCAGTCGGTGAGATGACCAAAGCCGAGGTTCGCGAGAGGGCGCGTCGGGCCGGCTTGCCCAACGCCGAGAAAGAGGAGAGCCAGGAAATCTGCTTCGTGCCGCGCGGTGTGCGAACCGGAGATTTCGTGGCGGAGCACGCGGAGCGCCTGGGGCTCGGGCGGCCGGTGGAATCAGGGGAGATCCAGGACGCAGCCGGGCGCAAGCTCGGCCGCCACCAGGGGCACTACCGATTCACGATTGGTCAGCGGCGCGGGTTAAACGTCGCCGCCTCGGAGCGTCTCTACGTCATCGAGATCGACGCGCAATCCAACCGCGTCGTGATCGGGAGCGGCGCAGAGCTCGAAACGCGGGAGGCCGAGGTGGCAGCTCTTCGATTCCCTTCCGGTCCGCCGCCGGCGGGACCCTTTCGCGCCGCCGTGCGCATCCGTCATCGGGCGGTGGAAGTCCCGGCGACCGTGACGCCCCGAGGCGACGGATCCGCGTGGGTGCGCTTCGATTTGCCCGTGCGCGCTGTCGCGCCGGGGCAGTCGTGCGTGTTCTACGACGGCGACGTGGTGATTGGCGGGGGAGTCTTGAAGAAGTCGACAGTCGACAGTCGACAGTCGACAGTGCAGAACGGGCCCGTTCCCGAACCTACCGACTACCGACTCCCTTCCACCGACTGATTCAGTTGGTCGTATCGGTTCCTTCGACTGCCGGTCCCGGAAACTCCGATCGGATCTCTCCGAAGTTTCTCTCGTAGATCTCGACGTTTTGTTGGAGAGCCCGGAGCAACTGTTTGGCGTGGAAGGGAGTCGTCAGAATGCGGCACATCACTTTCACGTCCGTGCGGCCAGGCACGACGCGACCGAAATCCAGCACGAACTCCGTCGGGTTGTGCAAGATGTTGGCGAAATTGACGTAGTGCCCCTGCGCGGTCGAGTCGTCGATCGTGACCTGGAAAGACACGGGCTTGTCCTGGCTCATGCGGGCCTCCGGGAAGAAGTCTACAGTCGACAGGGGAAGTCAGTAGTGGGTAGTCGGTAGTCGGTAGACTGTCGACTGTGAGCTGTCGGCTGTCGGCTTGCCTCTTGGGCGTCGTGGCGATTTTGATCGCCGGCCCGAGAATGGCCGCCCGCCAGCGCATCGAGCCCTCCAATCCAACGCTGACTCCGCCGGCCCTCAACCCACTGGTCTCCGAAGGGGACGCGCATTACGCGCGGCGGCAAGAAGGGCACGCAGGCGATCGGGCCGACAGCCGCGAAATCCTGGCGGCCATCGCGGCATTCGAAACCGCGGCCGAGGCGCCGGACAACGCCGAGACCCGCTGGAAACTGGCGCGGGCTCTCTACTTCCGAGGCGAGTACACCGGGCTCGCGGTGGAACAACGCCGGGCGGTGTTCGAGATGGCCCGGCGGGTTTCCGAGGAAGCGATCGGGATCCTCGGACGGCGCGCCGGTGGCGCTGCCAAACTGGAGGAACAGCCTCCCGCGAAGACCGCGGACGCGCTGCGCAATGACACCGACGCGTTGCCGACGTTCTTCTGGGCGGCCGTCTCGTGGGGGGAATGGTCGCTCTACGTGGGCAAGATGGCGGCAGCGCGCATGGGCGCGGCGTCGCGGATCCGGGACGACGCGAATGTCGTCATCGCGCTCGATCCGACGTTCGAGGAGGGAGGAGGCAACCGAATTCTGGGGCGCCTCCACGATCAGGCTCCGAAGATCCCGGTCCTGACATGGTGGGTTTCTCGAAAGGAAGCGTTGGCGAACCTGCGCCGCGCTCTGGAAATCGCCCCCCAGAATATCGTCAACCGCCACTTTCTGGCCGAGGCGCTGGCCCATGGCTCGGCAGCCGAGCATGCGGAAGCAATCCAGATCGAAGAGCAGGTTGTGGCCGCCGCGCCATCGCCGGTTCATCTCGTCGAGGAGATTCATATTCAGGAAGAGGCAAAGAGGAATCTGGCTCAGTGGAAGCGGTAACGTCGATTTGCGATTTGCGATTTGCGATTTGTGATTTGGGAGTTGAGCCCCGGAGCCCTTCCCTGGCAAATCACCAATCACAAATCACAAATCACAAATTCTTTCTAAGCCGCCTCACACTCGGTCTTGCCGGCAGGGCCCTCATCATTTGTCGGGCGGTGAGTCCGGTCACCGGATGTCGCCAACGCGGCGCGATCTCGGCGACGGGGGCCAGAGCGAAACGCCGAGAGGACAGCTCCGGGTGGGGCAGCACCGGATCCGAAGAGGCCCACACGAGGCCAGCGAAGTCCAGAATATCGATGTCGATTTCCCGAGGTCCGTTGCGAAATCGCCGCCGCCGCCCGACGCGTCGCTCGATCCGCTGAAGGACTTCCAGTAGAGCCGCCGGTTCGCCGCTCCACCGGATCGCCGCGGCCATGTTCCAGAAGAGAGGCTGGTCCGCGTAGCCGACCGGTTCGGACTCGTAAATCGAAGACGCTCGAATCCCGGGAGAGAGTTGCTCGAGGGCGTCGAGGGCTGCCGCGAGGTAGGCCCCGCGGTCGCCGACGTTGGAACCCAATCCCAGAAGGACCCGCCCGGCGGAACGCGAGCTAGAACTCTTCCTCTTCCTCTTTTTCGACGGCTTCTTCGTCGTCCAACTCGTCTTCGTCGTCGACGGGCTCACGATCTTCTGGTCCGGGGCCTCCGGCTCCTTCTTCGAACTCCGGGTTTTCGTCGGGGATCGGCTCCATGAGGATCGAGCGCCGCGGCGGCCGAGGCGCGGGAGGGGGAGACTCTTCCAGCTTGGCGTCCTTCTGATTCGCGCTGCACTTCGGGCAGATCGCCTCGGGCTTGCCGAGGTTGTAGAATTTCGTTCCGCAGCGAAAACACTCGTACTTTTTTCCGAGATCCGGCATCGCACCCCCGAGAGGCGGCCAACCCTAGCATGCGAGTTTTCGGGGGTCAATAACCGTGCCAGCGCGGACCTCACGACCGATCCGCTACACTTGATCGATGGCCGTCGTCGACGCCTCCACACTCCCACGAGAGGGCGTCGACCGCGAGCGCGAAGCCTGCCGAGCGCTCGAGGGCGGCCACATTCTTCTTTTCCCCGAAACCCCCTTCGAGCTGACGGAGCCCGAGCGGCAGTTTCTGCTTCGGCGCCGCCAGGTGGAAGGGGGATACCACAAGAACATCGCCTACCGGCCTGCCGCCGACCGCGTCACGGGAGTCGCACGTCAGAACCAGGAGGATGAGCGCCGCTTGAAAGAGCTCTTGCGCGCGTATTCGGCCCGGGCGGTCCGGTTCGCGGCCGGTCTTCTGCCGCGGTATGGGACAAAGTGGCGGGTCGACTATGCGAGCTTCCGGCCCCAGGAAGAGGCCGGGCGGCGGCTCTCCACCCATGCGCGCAACGACCTGCTCCACGTCGATTCCTTTCCCACGCGCCCGACACATGGCGACCGCATCTTTCGCTTCTTCACGAACGTCAATCCGGCGGCTCCCCGCGTCTGGCGGACGGGGGAGACCTTTCCCGAGCTGGCGGAGCGGTACGCCGTTTCATCGGGAATCCTTTCCGGCGTAACGCGTCCGAGCGTGGCGCGCCGATTTCTCTCCGCGGCCCGGTCGGCGGGCTTCCGGGTTCCCGTGCGCCCCCCCTACGACGAGTTCATGCACCGCTTTCACAACTTTCTCAAAGAGAACGAGGCCTATCAGAAGTCCGCTCGCGCGGAGCAGATCCAATTCCCTCCCGGTTCGACGTGGATGGTCTTCACCGACGCCGTGACGCACTCGGTCTTGTCGGGACAGTACGCCCTCGAGCAGACGTTCTTGATCGCGCGCGAGTCTCTTTTGTTTCCCGAGGTCTCGCCGATCGCCGTCCTCGAGCGCATCGCGGGTCGGGCGATGGCGTGAAGACGAGTGATCAGTGATCAGTGATCAGTTCAGGACTGAAAACTGAAACTGACAACTGAAAACTGACAACTCCTGCTACCATCGCTTCGGTTGAAGCAACGCTGCCTCCTCTGCGCCTACCTGCTCACGGCTCTCGCGATTTCGCCCCCTCTCTTCGCTCAAGCGCCATTCATCGGTCCGAGATCCATGGGGATGGCCGGGGCGGCGACGGCGGTGGCGGACGACGGCACGGCCGTTTGGACGAACCCCGCAGGGCTCGCGCGGGCGGAGCGCTTGGACCTGGAGATTTTCGGAGGCGGTGTCGCCACGAACCGCAATGGGTTCACGTCGATCGTTGATCGCCTTTCCTCTCTCGACTTACAGGCGGTTCGAGCCGGGGACCCGGCCACGATTAGCCGCGGCCTGCGGGACCTGAACCTGCTGGAGCAGTCGGGCACGGGGGTCGTCGGGTCCGGGGCCGCGGGCGCCGTGTTCGGAAAGAGCGGGCTCGCGGTGGCGATCGGCTATCTCGCTTACTCGGGTGTCTACCCGACGATCGATCTGGTGCGAGTCCTGCCGGGCAACGACCCGAACACGGGCCTCGCGTTCAATCAGACGGGGATCTCTTTCGCGGGACTCGAGGCGCGGGAAGTGCGCTTCTCCTACGCCCACTCCTTTTTCGCGAAGGTTCTCCTGGTGGGAGGGACGGCGCGCTACATTGCCGGTCGAACCTACTTCGTGCGGGAAGGGGTCTTCCAGGTCGGCGATTCCGATCCGGTGGCTCTCGCGCGCGAGGCGCTCAAGCACAATGCGGAGGATACGAGCAAGTTCGCCTTCGACGTCGGCGCCATGGTGAATATCCTCGGCAAGGCCCGGATCGGCCTCGTCTCGACCGCCATCAACGAGCCCGAGTTCTCGGTGCGCAACGATCCGACCGACCCGACGCTGTCCGGCGCCCCCAAATCGATTCGCCTGCCCCGGACGCTGCGGGCCGGGCTTGCCGTCCAGCCGATCGGAATGCTGACGGTCGCCGTGGACCAGGACCTGCGCGAGACCGACACCCTCCTCAAAGG
>JBKPDV010000012.1:0-9933 GCA_046728075.1 Acidobacteriota bacterium
TCAGGTCCCAGTTCGCGGGCGGATGCGGAGAGATCAGAATGTTCTCCACATCCGACAGGCTGTAGTTCGTGCCGGTCTGCAGCTGACAACTCCCGGTGCAGAACGGCGCCGGCGAGATCGACGGCTGCGGGTTCGCTGCCCAGTCCGTCGCCGAGAACGGGTTCGACGCGATCAGGTTCTGGTCCGGTGGACCGGCGCTCGGCGTGAAGTTGTAACGCAGATGAACGAAGTAGCTGCCCTTGGTCGCCGGCGCCGGAACGGTCGCGGTTCCACCGCCGCCGCAGAACGACGCTCCCGGGCAGGACACGAGCGAGGAGAAGGTGCCCGGCGTCGAGGTCGTCGTGATGCTGTAGTCGACGGACTTGAGCGTCGCGCCGGTCGCCTTCTGCATCTGGTTGGTCACCGTCAGGCTCGCGTTGATCAACACCGGGTTGGGGGACGCCGCGAAGGCGGGGACCAGATCCACCTGATGGACGGTCCCCTCGACGGGAGCCGGGGTATAGCCGGCATAGGTCGCCTGCAGCGAGAAGGAGGTTGCGCTGGCCGGGACGGCGACGATCGCGCCCGACAGAACGACCGAGCCGGGATTGAACGTCCAGGTGAACCCGGTCGGGTTGCCCTGGGTGGCGCTCGCGTCCGCGTTGCCGCCGGTCAGGACATTCAGGACTCCGCCAGAATATCCGGCGATCGCGACCTGCGGCACGGCGACGCTGATCGCCGCGGACGTATAGGGGGTCGTCCCGTACTGGTTGGTCGCCTTCAGCGCAAAGCTGTAGCTCCCGGCGGCGCCGCCGACGCTCGCGGAGCAGCCAGCGCCGGTCGTGACGTTTCCTCCAGAGGTCGGGTCACAGGGGAAATAGACCGAGAACGTCTCACCCGGCGTTGCCGGCGGAGTATCCCGGTCGATGGTGAAGGTGGGCGCGACGTAGTTGAAGTCCCACTGAATCCTAGTCACCGGAGAGATCGCCGAAGAAGTGTCCTTGAGCGTCCAGATGTCGCCGAAATAGTTCGTCTTGTCGGTGCGTGTCGGGACGTTCGCGGAGAAGTTCGTTGCAGTCACGCCGGCGGTCGGCGGAGCGGTGGGATTGCCGCTCGCGTGCCAGACGAAATGCGTGGCGTCGGGGCAAGTCGGGCAGGTCGTGTCCACGGTGATCGTCCACGTTCTCCCCTGAGGATCGGCCGTCTGGGTCGAATCCCCGATGTCCGAGCCGTCCCCCTGATATCCCCAGGTCCCCAGGCCGAACAAGAAGTAGGAGTGGGGACCCGCGTTGGCTCCCGAACAGCTGCCGGACTTCAACCCGCCCGCGCAATTGCCCGAGAGGTTTCGAACGAGCACGAGGCTTCCGTTCGTGTGAATGTCCGAGATTCCGTTGCAGTCGCCCGTCACGTAGATGTTGCTGTCGGAGGGGGGCCAGGGCGGGCACTTCGAGAGCGCCTGGACGTGGCCCGGAAACGGACTATTCGGATTCGTCACGTCGAGCCAAAAGAATCCGAAGTCCGATTGAATCAGGACGTACGGTCCGTTGTACTTCGCCGTCCCAACCGTCAATCCGATGGGACCGGGCGCCGTGTAATGAACGTCCTGCGCCGACAGGACCGCCGGCAGTAAGACAAGCGAGAGAAGGAAACCGAGTTTCACGCCATGAAAGCCGGCGGCGAGACGGCGAAGTTGGATGAGAGAACGCATTGGCGACAAGACCTCCGGGACTGCCCTATTCGGGTACATCATTGGGTTACCGATTTCCGGCCGGGCCGGATTTCACATTCCTGACTCCTTCGCTGAGAGGAATCTGAAATCGAGCCCCGGGCTAAGCGGATTCGGTCCCGTTTCCCTTGATTTGAGCGACCTTCCTCGAACTGCAAAGACAGAGAAAAAAAGTGGGCGGGACTCACGTCCCGCCCACTTTCCGGGAATCGAAACTATGGGCCTGTGCCCACGATCGCCGGGATCACCGGGGCCGTCACGGTCACGCCGCCCGAAAGGGGCTGCGTGATGACGCTGAGCGGCTGGCAAGCCGTTGGATCGAGCTGATTCGCCTCGACACCGGCCGACAGGAACGCCACCGGGCCCTGGAAGTCGTACGTCACGTACGCCTGATCCAGGACGCCGCCGACCGGACCCGAGCCGTTGAAGAAGCTCATGGAGACCCAGCCAGCGGGCCAGTTCGGATGAGAGAAGGTCGTGATGGGAGTCCGCTGCGTCTCCAACGGGAAGTTGAACGTGGGCTGCGAGCACGGAGACGGGCAGACGCCCGAGGTGACCGTGTTCTCGTCTTCGTCGTAGAAGGTGAGTGTCACGGTCGGCTCTGAGGTATTGCACTTACCGACGGCGAAACCCGTCAGGTCAGCCAGACCGCCGCTGACAGAAGCCGGGACCGACGACCCGCGCCACACGTTGAAGAACGACGTGACACTCGGGGCGTTGTCGAACCAACGGGCCGCGTACTTGAGGCCCAGGGGCTCGCGCTGGTCGCCGCCGCCGCAGTCGAAAGCGTTCTGCGGGGGCGGGAAGATGTTCAAGCATCCAGCCGGATCGCCGAGAGGTTGCACATAACGGCGATAGAAGGTCCGGCGCCCGGGAGCCGCCGAAGAGATGGTCGTCGGCGCCGCGGTGACATCGGAGAGCGAGGCATCGGCCTCGATCGAGACCGCCGCGAAACCGATCGTGTTGAGTCCGGCCCCCGACGTGAAGATGTAGTCGCCCCAGAGGTTGTTCTCCATCCCGATCGCGTCGTTGGTGTAGTACGTGTTGTCGTTCGGGTTGGCGAGCGTGCAGTAGTTGACGTGATCGATCGTGATGTACCCGTGAATCGGGTTCGCGATCGTCGTGTTGGTTCCGCCGCAGATGTTGGAGTCCGGCGTCGTGTCGAGGGAGTCCAAGACCTGGAACAGGAACGCGGAAGCAAACGGCCCCGCCGGGTACTGCGCCGTAGCAAGCGCGTTGTCCAGCGGGTTGGCCGGACTCGTGGGCTTGGTGCGCAGGAAGCCGCCCGTCGCCGGGTAGACAACGGAGGACGCATTGCGCTGGCAGACGTCGCCAGTGATCGTGACCTGGTTGCTGTCCTTCACGTTGGAGACGTGCGATTGGTTGATCGGCGTCTGCGGCAGGTTGCCGCGAAGCACCGACGCAACCGAGAAGGACTGGATGTCAAAGCCGGTCAGCGCGATGTTGAAGTCGAGCACGAGCTCGGTCCGCTCGCTGAACACGCTGACGTGCGCGATCATCGGCGCCGCGGAGGCGTTTCCGATCGTCACCAGGGTGTCGAGCGAGCTCGCGCCTGTTCCGGCGATCGTTCCATCCGCGTTGAACGTGGCCTGGAAGTACGGGATCAGCAGCGTCGCTGACGGCCGATGGTCCTGCGTGCAGGTGATGGCGCTCGCGCTCGTCGCAACAGCGAAGAGGGCGGCCACCGCCAAACACGCTACTAGGGTTTTCTTCATTGAGATCTCCTCGTTACAGTTAACTGCGGAAAAAACACACGCTTGGTCTTCCTCCCTCGCGCGATCCCATCACCTCCCGTTATGACGTTCTTGCAAAACCGTGTATTCAAAGTTGGAGCCCAAATCGAGACTCCGGATATTAGCCGTCAGATCGGAGTTCTTGACCTCCCAAGAGTTGTAGCGATATTCGGCCCTGCCGAGGGCGCTGTCAAGAGGAAAAAGCACATTTTATGCTTTCCACTCATGAAACTCGAAGTAACGCGGCCCGAATCAATCACTTGGCCTGTTCAAATAGATACTCCACCCCCCACGGTCATCGGCGCGATACGAGACGGCGGTCTTCGACAACACAATGTCGAGCCTTCCGTCGCCGTCGAGATCGACCAATCGCACGCACTGCGGCGACGAATCGAGCACCGGCTCCTGATTCTCGGCGATCTCCGCGAAGGTGCCGTTGGGGCGCTGCAGGAAGATTCGAAGGCGATTGAGCTCGCTGTCGGGGAAGACGATGTCATCAAGGCCGTCGCCGTCCAGGTCCCCCATCGCGAGCGCGAACTGCGCGCTCTTTCCTTCTTTCTTTCGCCAGACCCGATGGCGAATCCATTTTCCCTGCTCGAGGCTGTAGAGCGTGATTCCGGTGGCTCGGGACGGCGGGGTGTTGTTGAACATGTAATAGGCATCGGCGAAGGCGGGCGCGCGCGACTTCCCGAAGGTGCCGGGCACGGTCGCGAAGTGGTAAGCGTAAATCTCGACTTCCGGAAAGCGGATCGGAGCGAAGGTGCCGTCGCCCAGATTCTTCCAGAGCAAGGTGAGCCCGCCAATCAAATGGCATCCCGTCAGGATGTCGGCCTTCCCGTCGCCATCGAAGTCCCAGGCGTGAAGAGAGTTCGAGTAGAAGGCGCCGGAAATGCCATCCCGCTTGTACTCCCAACCCTGCTTGCCTTTGTAGAGGAAGACGCGCACCTGATCCTGACTGGCCGAGTTATCCCCCAAGGTGTCGGTCGAGGCGATGATGTCGAGCTTTCCTTCGCCGCCAGCTTTCGCGAGCACGACAGCCTGCGAGGAGAAATCCTGCTTCGGAAGCCCCGTTCGCACGACCCGGAATGTTCCCTTCCCGTCCCCAAAGAGCGAGACCAGGCCGAATCCGTGCGAGGCCGAGACGATATCGAGCTTGCCGTCTCCGTCGATGTCTCCGACAGCCACGGCTCCGTAGTCGGCGGAGAAACTCGGATCCGGCTTTCCGTTCTCGACGTACTGCATCGGCCATCGGGAAAAGTGCCCCTTCCCGTCCCCGATCCATATGTAGAGACCTCCGGGTCCCAGTCGCGGCGGAGGGGAGACGATGTCCGGGATCCCGTCGCCATTCATGTCGGCGACCACGAACGAAGCGCGCCAGAGACCGTTGTCGGGCAATCCGCTCTGCGTCACGGCTTCCAGGCGCAGTCTTCCCGAGACGCGCGGAGGAGTCAGATCCTCGAAGTCCGAAGGGGAGGGACCGGCCGGAGTCGGAGTGCTTCCCGGAGGAGGGGGCGCCGGCGTGGGCGAGGGATGGAGCATCGCCTGGATCGCGTCCGCTTCCGCGTTCCGTTTGTAGCTGAAAACGTAGTAGTACTTGTCGTCTTCCTTGTAGAACTCGACTGGAGCAGAGATCAGCGGATTGCGAATGTGGCGGTCATCCACTCGGATGTACTGTTCTTTCGGGAATCTCTCGACGATGTGAACCTCGTCTTCCTCGACGATGTTGGGATTGGTCCGGGAGAGAGAATACGGGGTCGGGCTGGGAGGGACGGCCGTCGGGCTCGCCTTGGGCGACGAGCATCCGATCATTCCGGCCGAGAAAACTCCCAGACCACCGCCGAGAAGCCGCCAGAGTCTCTTTCTCACAAAACCTCCTCGAGAGCTTGAACAACCAGAAGGCACAACTCAGAAGACAGAAGGGGAACGCTCGCCCGTAACGCGGCCGGAGCCCGGCTTGTTCCGCTCGCGGCCCGGGCAGTGCTCCCCGCTTTCAAATCAAGTCAGCGAAATGGGGCCGGGCCCGGAGAAAAAGGGATCCGGCCAGCGCGGCCACCACACCGGACACGACGGTCAGATACAGGACGGAAGACGGCTCGGGCGCCACGTGAAGCGTGAACGCCCTTCGGTACCACTCGACGAGATGCGCGAGCGGGTTGGCCGCGAGCATCCATTGGTAGCGCGCCGGGACGAGCGCGGCCGGATAAACGATCGGCGTCGCGTAGAAGACGACCGTCAGCAGAATCGTGATCGCGTGCGCCGCGTCGCGCACGAAAGTGACGACCGTCGCGGCAAAGCAGCCGAGGCCGAAGGTGAGAAGAGTCTGGAGCAGCAGCGCGGGAATCGCCAGGGCGGCCCAGGCGAGGGAGAAGTGGCCGAGCCAGACGAGATAGAGAATGAAGATGCCGAACGCGATGATCTGATTGACCACGGCCGCGGCAATCACGGAAAGAAGGAGGGTCTCCAATGGGAACACCGTCTTCTTGACCATCGCGGCGTTGTCGATCAGGGCCGAGGCGGATCGGGAAACCCCCTCCTGAAAGGCCGTCCACGGCAGAAGACCGGGGAGGAGAAACTCGGGAAAGCTCGCGAACCCCTTTTCCACCGGCACCCGGAGGATCACCGAGAAGACCAGGGTGTAAAGCACCATCCAGAGAATCGGCTGACCGACGGCCCAGATCAGGCCGAGGCTGGAGCCGGCGTAACGGGTCCGGAGGTCCCGAATCACCATCTCCTTCAAAAGAAAGAGCCTGGAGGAGAGGAGGCTTTTCGTGCTTGACATGCTGCGAAGGAGGCGCATTATAGTCGTGCGTTCCTATGACGCAATAGCATTTCCTCTATCCATGTCGTCCTCCCAATCGCCCCGTAAGGTCCATCTCGTGGGCTCCCGCATTCGGGAGCTTCGCAAGGGGCGGCGCCTCACCCAGACCGAGTTGTCCGAGATGATCGGAGTCGCGCAGTCGGATCTTTCGCGCATGGAGCAGGGCGAGTACAAGGTCGGCCTGGACACTCTTTTCAAGATCCTCCAGGTTTTCGACCTGAAGATGGCGGAGTTCTTCGGCGAGACAGAGAGTCCCACGACCCCGGAGGCCCGCAGCCTGGTCGCCGATTTTCAGACGCTCTCGGAAGAGGCCCAGCGCGAGGTCCGTGATTTCGTCCGCTTCAAGAAGCTGCAGGAGCAGCCCGAAGACTCGATGCCAGAGGGTCCGGAAGACGAAAAGGCTTGATCTCGTGGGCCGACACCTTAGAATCGGCCGAGTTGCAAAATAGATGAGCGATCGCCGGAAACACCTCGAGTTTCTTCGCAAGACCGCGAAGGATGCCATCTGGGCGGGCGATTACGAGCGCGCTCTGACGCTCTACGACGACGGTCTGGGACTGGCCCGGGGCTGGAAGGATCGCGACCTCGAGGATCTGTTCACCTGCAACCGGGCGACGACGCTCCTCGAGATGGACCGGCAGGACTTCGATCTTTCTCGCCTGAAGGAGATCCTGCTGCGCAATCCGATGAACTTCAACGGGGCGCTCGCCGCTCACACCTGCGCGCGCGCGCACGAGTTGCGGGGGGAGCCGGCACGAGCCCGCTTCTATGCGCAGACTGCCCTCCAGAAGAGCCGCGATCTCGGCTTCGACGACATCCTCGCGAGCTCCTACAACGTTCTCGGAAACCTGGAGCTGCGGGAGAGCCGCTTCGAAGAGGCGCGCGATCTCTTCGAAGAAGCGCTCGGCCATCTCCAGGGGCGCGGAGACGAAACCTCCTGCCTGGCGGCGCAGTACGCCGACAACCTCGGCTATTGCCACATCGCGCTGGATCACGTCGAAACGGGACTTCCGCTCGTCCGCCGAGCCGTGGATCTCTTCGAGCATCATGGCGCGCGGCAGGCGCTCGACTACCCTTGCCTGGATATCTGCTTCGCGAGCGTGAAAACGAAGCAGCTGGAAGAAGCCGAGGTGTGGGGCGTTCAAGCCCTCGCGCTCGGGAAAGAATTCGCGCGTAACGACGTCGTCAAGAACTCTCACTATCTGCTGGCCGAGACTTATTCGGAAATGGGGAAGGAACCGGAGGCGGACGAGCACTATGAGGCCCTTGCGGACTTCTATCCCAATTTCCCGGCGTTGAAGAACTACCTGCGGCAGATCAGCCTGATGGACGTGATCAACCTGAGGGCATGACGTGAGGATGCGCCGACTTCTTCCGCTGACCCTGCTGGCCCTTGTGATGGCAGGAGCCGCGCCGCTCCTCGCGTTCCAGGAGATTTCCATCCTGGCGCCGACCGGCACTCTCTACGTCGTACGCGCCGGGACCGCGAGCGAGCTCCGGGTCGCGGGCAACTACGCTTCGGCCAACGAGAACGTGATCACATGGGAGAGCCTCGGGCAGGACGGGACCCGCCAGGCGGGCCTGATCCCGGGAGTCGGCGGCACCACGGTGAAGGGCAACCTCGACCTGGCCTACGACGAGCCGAGCTCCTCCCTGATCGTCCTCTTCCGCGAGGACGTTTCGCTGCTGAACGTGCTTCACCTGGGAATCTTCCGAGGCGGGCAGTGGACCGTTTCCGACCTGCTGCCCAACCTCGGATTCCCGCATGCCTACAACCCGCGCATGCTGCTCTCGCACCCGATCGTGCACACGACCGCGGCCGATGGCAGCGACGTAGCTACGACCAAGTCTCTGCTCTCCATCGTCTGGCTCGAGGAGTCCGGAACGATCCAGGCACGCTACGCTCCGATTTTCCTGGACGAAGGTTCGAGCGCTGCCGACTTCCAGATCTTCGACCTTCCCCTTGCGGTCGGCAGCTCGGGCTTCAGCGGCTCGACTGGAGTGCCGCCCTCGGCCTATCGATATCCCTCGCTTCAGCTCGAAGGTCCGGGAGGAGGAATCCTCGCGAGCTTCGCGGATCTTCAGGGCAACGTCCAGTATGTCGTTCACATCGGCTTCCCGACAGAACTCGGAAAACCGGGCTCGGGAAATCCGATGTGGCTGCGCCGGCACACGCCCATCGTCGGGATCGTCGGCAAGGGACCGCTGGCAAGCTCGCTTCCGAGCGACGGAGTGGAGATCAACACTTATATCGGCGCGAGCTACCAGCCGACGTTCGTGTGGAGCGACGACAAGGCGGTTCGCTTCATCCGATTCGACGGACGGAAGTGGTCCGACGTCAACGCGATCACGCTGAGCGACTCGATGTCCTACGACCGGGCGATCCGCCTGGTTCAGGACATGGCCACGAAGAATTGAAAACAGTCGACAGCTAACAGTCGACTGTCGACAGAAAAGCCCGGGACCCCTGGGCTTTTTTCGTTTCGGATGAGTTTCTGACTGTGGACTGTCGACTGTCGACTGTCGACTTCACAACCCTCTGGGGAGATCCTTCCGCACCGGTTCGTCATAGAGAGACTCGAGCAGCGTCGCGGCGTCGAGTCCGGCTGGCGTCCCGCGCTTGGGAACCATGATTCGCACCGTGTAGATGTGGTCGCCCACTTGACCGGTGCGGGGATTCTTCACGCCCTGGCCGCGGAGGCGGAATCTCTGGCGTCCCTGCGTCCCGGGAGGGATCTTCGCCCGACGCATTCCCCGGATAGTCGGGACGTCGATCTCGGCTCCGGCATAGCCTTCCTTGATCGTGATCGGAACGACGCCGTGGATGTCGTCGCCGATCCGTTCGAAATACGGATGCGACTGGACGCGTACCGTCACGTAGAGATCGCCTTGCACGCCGCCCGCCTCTCCGGCAACTCCCTTGCCGGGGACTCGGATCCTGGCACCGTCCTCGGTTCCCTCGGGGATCCGGATCTTGATCGACTCGGATTCCGCGACGACTCCCTGTCCGCGGCAGGTGGGACAGACGACCTTGCCCGCGCGGCCGGTCCCGCCGCACTGAGGGCACGGATTCTCGCGGCGGAGAGCCAGAGACGCGGTGCCGCCCAGGACCGCGTCCCGAAACGGAACCTCGATCGTGCCGGCCGTGTCTTCTCCGCGGCGCGGCCCGGCGCGCGCGGATCGACCGCGCCCGAACAGATCTCCGAAGAGATCGCCCAGGTCTCCCGACTCGAAATGAAAGCCCTCGTACCCGGGAGCCGCGCCGCCGAATCCCCCGCTGCCGCCTGCGCCCCCAAATCCCGCCGCCGAAGGATCGAAACCCGCGGTTGGCCCGGCGTGTCCGAATCGGTCGTAAGCGCGCCGCTTCTCCCCTTCCCTCAAGACGTCGTACGCTTCCTGAATCTCCTGAAATTTCTTCTGGGCGTTCTTGTCGCCCGGGTTGACATCGGGGTGGAGCTTGCGGGCCAACCGGCGATAGGCTTTCTTGATCTCGGCTTCCGAAGCGCCGCGAGCGACGCCCAGGACTTCGTAGTAGTCCCGCTTTTTCATGATCGGATTATTCCTGATCGACCGCGACCGAGCGAGCAAGGCCGAGCGGACCTCTTTTTCGCGGTCCTTCTCGCAGACGTTGCGCCGGACCGTCACCGGACGTGGAA
>JBKPDV010000013.1:0-12717 GCA_046728075.1 Acidobacteriota bacterium
CGCTTAAGACCGCGGGACTCGAAAGGAGCGAACATGATGCAGCCCGAGCGCGAGCGGCAACTTCGTCGGGATTTCGTGCGGTCCTCTCCCATCAACGTCGACCAGAGTCTCCTCATGATGCGCGAGTACGACGAGGACGACCCGGCACTTCTTCGTGAAAAAGACTTTGACGCTGATGCAACCTTACCGCCGCTCCGCGGTCCTCGCTACTAGGTCCAGCGGGTGAAGGTGAGCTCGGTCAGCTCTAGGAACTGAGTTTCTCGAAGTAACTACTGAGGCTTCGTAAGGCCTGATGGTCGATCTGACGCCGACGCAAGGAATCGCGCAGAAGCGATAGCGCCGCGATGCCTTCGGGAACGAGCTTCAATTCATCGATCGCCGGAAGCGCCGCCCGAATCTCTCTTTCAGCGTACGAGGGCTGCCCCGCATCGAGGAACAGATCGGCGAGAATTAGATTGACGGCTGCAACGTCGGCGCGCATGTCTAGTTTGGCAGACTGGCGTTGGGATTCTCGAAAGGCTTCGATTGATTCAGGGAGTCGCCGCTGTCCACGCAGAAGAAAGCCGACCCCCAAATGAATCTTCGCGAGTCCCACGCGATTATTGTGATGGGCCAATATCAACGCCGCTCCCTTTGCTTCCATAATCGCCTGCTCGACCTCGTTAAGAGAAACATGAATCTGGAAGAGATTCTGACCAGCGATTGCCGCCAGACGGTCTAGTCCCAGAGCTTCTGCATCCGTCTTGATCAAGCGGAACTTCTGTTTCGCCTCCTCGAGCCGCTCTGTCTCTTTCAACACGTGGGCCTCAAGGAAACGGCACTTAAGAGCATCTTCTGCCAGCCCGAGGCGCGAAAAGCATTCGACCCATCTCGGAGCCAATTCCAAGACCGAGATGAAGTCTCTTTCCTCTAGCTTCAGAGCTAGACGCTGGTAGGCGAGCCGGGCGCTGTGAGCGCTAGCGTTGCGAGAGCGGCCAAAGTTTGCTTCTGCCACGTCGAACCATCGTGAGGCTTCTTTGCGCTTGGAGAGGATCCGACAGGTGCCGCCAGCAATTAACGCAAACTCGCCAAGGTAGTAATCGCGCTCGTCAAAGATTCCGATAGAGCATTTCGATTTTTCCAGGAATCCGTAGAGCAACACGGCCTCATTACGAGCTCTTGCCGGCTCGACTTCGCCAAGACCCCAAAGCAATGTACAGAGAGACAGCAGTTGCTCGGATCCCTCCAAGTCCGACTCCGAGAACTCTAAGCGGAGACTTTCCATAGTTACGAGGGTTCGCTTGGCGTTAGCAACAACGCTTGAGCCCTCGATCAAGGAATGCGCTCCCCTCCACTTGGCTTCCGCGACCGCGTTTTCGGCTTGCCGGGCGAAGCGCCAGCAGAGGAATGCGAGTCGCGAAAGGAGATCGGCTCGGCCGCCGAACTTACCGCTCGGCCAATCGAGAGGCGAGATGAATTCGAAGGCTGCAGAGGCATCGGCGAGCAACACTTTGGGGTCGCTGCCAGGCTGATCGAGGAGAGTGCAGAGGGCATGGAACGTTTCAACCGATTCCGTGTCCACTCGGAAGCTGGCTGCCAACAGCGTTCCCCGCAGGCGATCGCGGAGCTCGAGCGCCCTCCGGAGCGCCTTATCGACGCCGAGTCCGGTCGGAATCTCAGCATCCTTGCTCGTTTCGATCCATGCGGGAATCAAGGAAGTGAGATGGTTTTGTTCGCTAATCGCTGGCCTCCTCTTCTGTTTCTGCCCGGGCCAGTCCTTCGAGACCCCATTTCGCAGCGAGACGCGCGCGGCGGAAGGTCTTTCGTTGGTGATTTGCGCAGAGGTTGTCCACGACCTGAAAGAGCCACCCTCGCGGGTTTCCCTCTCCGCTCATTTTGACCATTGCCAGAAGGAAAGCCTCCTGCACAACATCTCGTGCGTCTTCCTTCGAAAGCCCGTGTCTCCAAGTCGCGCGCCAGACGAGCGGCAGAAATAAATCGCGATAGAAAGCGTCGAGCGCCTCGGCAGACGCGAGCACGACAGGGGGCAACCCGCCCGAAGCCGTTCGCTTCGCCGGCCGCACCGCAAAGCCGCCCTTCAGGTCGCTCAAAGCGACACTCCCTCCGATACCTATTGTCGCGAGACGGAAGTGATTGATTCTAAAGGAAGGCGGGAGCGGTCAGGAACCCAGTTCTTCGAAATAGCCGTTGAGGCTCCGCAAGGCCTGGCGATCGATCTGCCTCCGACGGAGCGAATCACGCAGCAGCGATAGCGCGGCGATTCCTTCTGGCACGAGCTTCAGCTCATCGATCACCGGTAGTGCCGCTCGAATCTCCCATTCCGCCTGCGCCGGCTGGCCTCCGTCAAGGAGAAGATCCGCCAGGACAAGGTGGGTTCCTGCGACGTCGGCGTGCATCCCGAGCTGGCGGAACTCGCTTTGGGCCGTGCGGTACGCCGCAAGGGCGTCAGAGACCCTCGACTGAGAACGAAATAAGTAGCCCAACCCGAGTTGCAGTTTTGCGAGACCGACCCGATTATCGAGCCGCTCGAAGACAGGGATGACCTCCTGAGCGACGCTGATCGCCAGATCTGCTTGGCCCAGAAAAGAGTGGATCTGGAAAAGATTTTGACACGCGATCGCTGCTAGCCGATCGTTCTTCATAATCAGAGCGTCATCTCGGATCTCTTCGAGGGCCCTCTTTGCTTCGTCGAAGCGCTCCGTCTCTTTAAAAGCAATCGCCTCGAGGAACCGGCACTTGAGGGCATCCTCCGGTAAATCAAGGCGCCGAAACGCCGTCGCCCAGTGAGATGCAAGCATCAGAACCTGCTCAAAATCACGCTCCTCGATGCGGAGAGCGAGGCGCTGATAGGCGAGTCGTGCGAAGTGCGCATTCGCGTTGTGGGCAAGGACAAAATTGGCTTCTGCCAGATCGAACCAATGGCGAGCATCGTCGCGCAGAGCCAAGACTCTGCAAGCCGTGCCGGCAATCAACGCGAACTCAGCCAAGTAGTAGTCTCGCTCGTCGAAACTGCCGATTGGTCTCTCCGGCTCTTTCAGAAACCCGTAAAAAAACACCGCCTCTTGCCGAACGGAAAGAGGGCTTGTCTCGAGCCGGTCGCGAAGATACTGGCAAATGCCCAGAAGTACCTCTGGATCTTCCAGCCGGAGCTCATCAGATTTTGTGGCACGCTGATCACTAGGGACATGGAAGATTCGACCAACCGCTAACGCGGCTTCCTGAGTCGACACAACCGACTTTCTGGGGAATCGAATAAGGTCAGCTGTCACGTTTTATCTTCAACTCCTGGGCCTCGATATCCTTTTCTAGTTCCGAAGCGATGATCTCTGGGCCGAGAGCGAGAGTCCGACGCAGCATTTCATTCTTAGGTAGTTCAGAGCTGGTTTTCCCAAACCAATAGACGTGCGCGACTTTGCACGTCATCGAAAGAAGGTGAGTACGCAGCGCTCGAAACGAGTCAGGAACTCCAGGCCGACGTGACAGTCGTTCAAACCATAGAAACAATTCCTCCTCGATCTTGTGCGCCTCTTCCGTTGGAAGGGCGTAATACGAGAGGAGGGTTGATTCGACTACGCGAGCAGTGCCTCTCAGAATCGACCTGACCTTGTCTGCTCGAGACCGGTCGTTTCCTGTCATTTCCCGAGGAGGAAGCAGCATCGAAGCTATTAATTCTAAGCGATCGGATTCTACACAGGGACCTGACTCACGATCGTTACCGAGAATCTTGGCTTCCTTCCCTTCCGGTCGGGCTCGGGGTTGGAGGCGGAATGACCTTCCCGTGGCTTTTCTTGAGGGACTTGGACCGTCTGCGTGGAACTGTTACCCATGACCCTTCTCCTTTCGCCGCAAGAGAAACTGCTTGGCGTGGGCCGAGCGATAGAAACGTTTTCAGAATTATTCCACCGCGAAAGAGAGAGGGTATGTTTTATCTCCGGCTTTTCTTGTGGCTGAAAGTTATGAATGAATGTTTCATGCCATAAGCGCAGCGGCGATCCGGACTTCGATGTGCGTGTCGATCCCGCTGATTCTTCATGGACTTATGCGTGCGGGCGCGGAGCTCAGCGGCCGTAGTCTCCGAAGTCCGGTTAAAATAGATCGCGAACCAACATAACGATGCGACGTAGGGCAGGTTCCGACCCGCAATCGCGGAGCAGTCTGCGATGACTTCCGAGCTGTCTTTTCCGAGGCAGTTTGGCGAGTACGTTTTGGTCGCCCAGCTGGGCGACGACGGCCTGGGGACTGTCTACCGCGCGCTCCACTCGAGCGACGAGAAGCGCTTCATGCGGCTGCGCGTCCTGCAGTCGCCAGAGCTCCTGCCCGAGTCCGTCTGTTCGGCGATCCGAAACAACTCGGAGCGCGCGACGGCGATCGAGCACAAGACGATCGTGCTCCGCCCCGAGATGGGAATCTTCGAAGGCGTTCCGTTCATGGCGTGGTACGAGAGCGCGGGCTGGACGCTCGATGTCGTTCTCGCGAAGCTGCGCGCGATGGGCCGGCAGATCCCCGTCGAGTACGCGCTCCTGATCACGGAGCGCGCCGCGGCGGCGGTGGCGCACGCCTGGTTCGCGGTCCTCGACGGCGTGCCCTTCCATCATGGCCTCCTCTGGCCCGGGTTCATCTCGATCTCGAACGAAGCGGAAGTTCGCGTCGGCGGCTTCGGTCTCGCCGAGGCCGTGCTCCCGGCTCTCAACCGGCCGCGGCTGCTGCGCGATATCGCGCCTTACGTCGCGCCGGAAGTCCGCACAAGCGGAAAGATCGGCGCGAACTCGGACGTCTACTCGCTTGGAGTTCTGCTGCTGGAGCTCCTGACTTGCCGCCGGGCCACTCTGGACCGGCGCCTGCCGGAGCTGCGCTCCAGCGATTCGTTCTCGACAGAGGTAGGCGCCTGCCTGCGGCTGGCCTTCGCCGATCCGGCGGAGCGTTTTTCCTCGGTTGTGCAGATGCATCGGGCGCTTCAGGAGCTGCTGGCCTCGAACCCCTATGCCCTTTCGACAGCAAGCTTCGGGATCTTTCTCTACAACCTCCTGAATCCCGAAAGTTACTCTGTCCCGATGACCGACGCCGAGTCGACCAACCCGGTCGAGATCGAGATTCCGCCGTCACGAGGGGATTCGATCAGCGAGGCATTGGCGGATTCGTCCGGACCGTTTCTCTCCGAGCGCCGCAAGCGAGCGATGACGCCGCTTCTTCCTTCGACGACGCACGATCAGAACCTGCCTCTTCCGCCGGAGCAGATCGAGAGTGCGCCGGCTCCTGTTTCGCCCATCGTCGAGAAGACGTCTCCGCCTCGGCCACCGCGGCCCGCGGCGCCGGACGTGAACCCCGTCTCGACCGCCCCATCGGTCCCGACCTTGTCTCGAAAATCCCCGTTCGCGCTTCCTCCAACTCCGCCGCGGCAGGTGACCCGTTGGGCGGTCCTCGTGTCGGCTGCCGCAGTGACGCTGGTCGTAGGCATGATCGCGGTAGGCAGGCTTCCCTCCACCCGAACCGCCGCGGTCACGCCGGTCGCATCCGTCGCCACGGCCGCCCCACCCGGCGAGCGAGCGCCGGAGCCAGCGGCGCCGAAGCCCGCAGCGCCGCCGCCTTCCGCCCCGATCTCGGCCGACAAGAAGCCCTCGAGCTCGTTCTCTCTCCACCGGGCGGCGTCGCGCAAGCCCGAGGCCTCTCCCGTTACGCGCATCGCCTCCGCCGCGTCGGTCTCGAACAACGATTCGGCGCGCCGGAGCGCGGGAGCGACGAGGCTGGGAGCCGCCCTCGCGCGGATCGACGCGGAGCGAGTGGAAGCCTCGCAGCTCGCGGCCGATGCCTTCTCCAACGGACGGTCGAGCGAAAAAGAGGGCGAACGTTTCTTCGCCGAGCGGGACTGGACCGCCGCTCAGAGTTCCTTCCTGCGCGCCGCGGCTCTTTTCCGCGAGGCCCAGAACGCGGCCCATGAGGAGCGCGTCCGGCGGGTCAAGCTCGTCCCCGCAGACTCTCCGCGCTGACTTCCGCCCCTGTTACCATTCGGGCCCCTCGCGCCGCGGCAATGGCGCAGGCCGGAGGACTGTTGGAAAAGACGGTGCAAGAGATTCAGGCGGCCAGACTGAAGCCGGGGGTCACCCCCGACAGCCTCCCGGCGGGGAGAACCGCCGACGTCCCCGGCGCCTCCGCTTCCGCAAAGATCCGCGGCCGCGCGCTCATTCTCTGGGACCCGAAGGTCGCCGGTAAGAAGCGCGACGCGATCGACACGGATCAGATCACTCCGTCCGCCGACTGCGTCTCCGAGAGCCTCGAGACGCTGGACGAGCGCTGGAAGACAGGATCCTTCCGGCATCTGATGCCGGACTTCCGGCAGCGCGTCCATCGCGGGGAGACATTCCTCGTGGCCGGCGACCGCTTTGCGATCGGCTCCTCGCGCGAAATGAGCCCCGCAGGCTTGAAAAGCGTCGCGGAGGAGGTTGGCCTCCAGCTGGTCGTCGTCTGCGGCGGGAACATGGGAGACATCTTCCGCAGGAATGCGTTGAACCTGGGGCTGCATGTGGTCCAGAGCCCGGATGCGGTGGCCGACGCGAAGGACGGGGACACCTTTTCGTTCGACCCGGCCACGCGCGAACTCGTTAACGAGACCCAAGAGAAGAGCTACGCGCCGATTCCTCTCTCGCCCAAGGAAGAGGAGATCCGGGCGAGCGGCGGGATTTTCGCCGTCGGGCGGCGAGAGCTGCGGGAATCGGTGACTCGCCCCATCGCGATCGCGTGGCCGAACCCCGAGACCGCGCGCAAACTCTCGACGACCGAGCAGATCGTCTGGGCTCACCGCGTCGACAAGAGCGCCCGCATCCAGGCGGGAACGACAATTCGGGTCTTCGCCGATCTCTTGCCCGCCTCCGACGGCACCGCCCCGTTCGCCATCCACACGTTCAACCAGATCACCGGAGGCAACGTCCTCTTCCCGCGCCAGGCGGCGGTCGCCAACGATCACTTCGTTTTCACCGGTGTCGACGCGGACGAGAAGCAGACTTCCATCGGGCGCGAGTTCGCGCGGCGGCATGGGATCGAGAAGCCCTACTACGCGACGCCGGGCGACGGCATCTTCCATTTCTATTTCCCCGAGCAGGGGCTGGTGCTGCCGGGCCAGTTCATCCCCGGAGCCGACTCGCACAGCCGCGCTTACGGCGCCTACGGAGCGGTCGGCTACGGGGTCGGATCGACCACGCTGGGTTTCGGGTGGGCGACAGGCTACGTCTACTTCACGATGGTGAAGCAGCGGCGCGTGCGCTTCCGGGGCCGCCTGCAGCCCTGGGTCTCGGGCAAGGACATCGTGCTCGAGCTCCTGCGCCGCTGGGGATCGAAACAGTCGCAGGGGATGTCCGTCGAGTTCGTCGATGCCGACCGGCAGCTCCCGATCGCCTACCGCAACACGATCGCCAACATGATGGCCGAGGCCGAGGCGTTGAACGGCATCTTCGCGCAGGACGAGATCACAGAGGCCTGGTACCGCGCCAAGGGAATCCTCGATCTTCCCTATCCGCGCCTCTCTCCCGGAGAAGACGCCGTCTACGACCTCGACGAGGAGCTGCGGCTGGACGAGGTCGTGCCGATGATCGCCAAGCCCTACTCCCCCGGCAACGCCTACGCGGCCGGCGAGGTCGCGGGAGAGAGGATCGAGTTCGACAAGGCGTTGATCGGCTCCTGTACCAATGGCAGCTATGACGACCTGCTTTCCGCGGCGCTCGTCATCCGCGCCGCGCGCGACCAGGGATTCCGCAAGGTCACGAAGCCCTTCGCGATCTTTCCCGGTTCCGGCGGCGTCAAGACAGAGATCGAGAGGTCCGATCCGAGGCTTGGAGGCGAGTCGATCGCCGAAGTCTTCCGTTCTGTGGGAGGCCAGATCCGCCAATCCTGGTGCGGCCCCTGTTTCGGTCAGGGACCGGACGCCCTAAAAAAGGGGGAGCGAGCGATCACGTCCTTCAATCGAAACTGGCAGAACCGCATGGGCGTCGGCGGCGAGGGTTATCTCGCGTCGCCTGCGGTCGTGGCCGCTTCGGCCTTGATCGGATACCTCGCCCCGCCAGACGAGCTCGGCCTCGAGTGGGAGGCCGAGCGGTTCGGGGTGTGAATTAGCCGGCAGCTCTCAGCTTTCAGCTTTCAGCCGGAAGGCCCATCCGCTGTCGCTGTCATCCCGAGCGCAGCGAGGGATCTACTCTCGCCGCATCTCAAACCCGGGCAGATTCCTCGTCGCTTCGCTCCTCGGAATGACAGCGGAGGCGACGGCGGGAACTTTCGCGCTACTCGCGCCGCCGCAGCATCTCGCGCGAGAGGACCGGCGCGTACAGCCCTTTTTCCTCGCGGACCCACCAGGCTCCAGTCGCGCGGCGTTCGACCGGGCTGGTAAAGCGATAGTGGTAGAGGACCGCCCGCAGGTAGCGCGGCGGGGCTTGCGGGAATGGGTTCGTCGCGAGAAGGCGCGTCACAGCGGGTTCTCCCTCGAGAAGCCGCGCGCAGAAGGAGAAGAACCATGGGTTCTCCGTGGGAGATCCGAGCGCGGCGAACCACATCTGCCAATCGAGCCTCGGCTGGTGAGGCGCGACGAAACGCGGACGGCGCTCAAGGTCTCCCGGCTTCCAGGGGAACTCGTATGCCTTCCACGTGACGCCGTCCGAGCTTCCCTCCATCACGATCTCCGGCCGCTGAGTCGTCATCACGGCGAAAAGGCCGTACGTATTGACCGAACGGAACGGCACGGCAGCCCGCGCGATCGAGATCGCGAATCCGGGCCACGGCACTCGCAACCGCAGCGTCGCGCCGAAAGCGATGAAGCTCATCAGCAGGAGAAAGCCAGCCGCCGGGAAGAGGATGAGGCGGGGCCATCGTCCGGATCCCGCGCGCGGATCGGCGGCGGCCCTTTCGCGCAGGCGCACCGGGAAGGCGGCGTCGTCGATGAGAAGCAGGCACAAAGCGATCGTCAGGAAGTTGAAGAACGCGTAGTTGCCCGTCGCCGCGATCATCGCCTGCAGAACTGCCATCGCGCCGGCCCCCAGCAGGCGCAATCGCCGCGGCGCGACGATGAAGAAGGGCGCTCCCAGCTCGATCGCGAAGAGCAAGACGCAGGAGAGCCTCTGGAACCAGAGAGGATGATGGCTGGCGTACCAGGCTGTCCAGGGCGGAAGCGGCTGCGTCCAGTAGTGATAGGTCAGCGCCGTCAGATTCCGCCAGGCGGCGTCGCCGCTGGCGAGCTTGACGAAGCCCGAGGAAAAAACCAGACGGAAGAGAAGCCACAACGGCAGAAGGCGCGCGATGCGATCCGGTTCGAGCGCGGCCCCCATCCGCCACCGCTTCACCGGCGCGAGAAAGATCGCCAGAAGACCCGTCTCCAGCAGCAAAAGGTCCCACTGGAACTCGAGGAAATCCTGCCCGGCGACGCAGAGCGAGAGATACGACACCCAACAGAGGAGAAGGGCGGGGGCCGGCACGAGCCCGAGGATCACCGCGATCGAGGCGAGGGCTCCCGCGCCGCAGAGAAAATGGAGAAACGCGTCGGATCCGTTCCACCAGCAGAGTGTCGGCAAGAACGCCCAACGTTCGCCGAGTGACAGTTGCGAGCGCCCCGCTTCGAGCAGTCGACCGACGGGCAGGATTCCCTGCGACCCGACCAGGCCGTCGACCTGCACCCAGAGCGACACGAAAGCGGCGAAGAAGCAGAGACCCACCGCGCGCAGGAAGAGAGCATTGCCGATCCGATACGTGGGACGTTCGACCGTCTGGCCCCAAAGCAGGTTGCTGAACTTCCCGGCGGCCGTCCGATGGCGGGCGACGAGGCGATAGGCCGCTTCCGCGATTGGCGCGAAGCCTGGAATGCGGCGATAGGCTTCGAGCGGCCACTGGCGCCCCGGCGCCTCCGCCAGCGAGCGGAAAACCGCCTCGGCGCCCTCGAAGACTTCGCCGTCGGGCGACACCAGGACCACGGAGCGTCGAAACGTCTCCGGCGGAATTTCCGGAAAGCGGGCCGCGGCCTCCTGCGACGGCGCGTATTCGACCCGATCTCCCGTCGTGATCCGCCACCTGCGGATCCAGTGGCGTCAGAAGGTTCAGCCGCCGTCGAAGATCAGCAGAGGCTTTGGCGGCCGAGAGGCAACGTTCACGCTCGCGACCATGGTGCAAATGCGGAAAAAGCGCAATCTCCTACAGGGGACACTCGATCACCACCGGCGGACATTCGGCTCGCCATGGGACTTGCACATAACTTGATGCCGTTCAGTGCCTTGCAGGAAATCATCGTTCCTTCTCCTGTGGGAACGAACGTTGCACATATGCTCAGGACGAGAGGGAGGAACTCATGAGAAACACGCGTCGGGGACCACTCTGGACGCTTCTGGCGATCGCGGCGGCATTCCTGCTTCCGGGGTTCGCTTCGGGTCAGGCCCGAGACGAGTACGGCGGCGAGATCCACCAGACCGTCGCGCGCATTTCCTATATCGATGGGAGTGCGTCTTTCGCCCGCGGAGACGATCCGGACAACTGGCAGGCCGCGGATCGAAATGTTCCGATGACGAACGGGGACCGCGTCTATACGGGGAACCGAGGGCGGGTCGAGCTGCAGATCCACGGCGGAAGCTTCGTCCGCCTGGGCACGCAGACGGATCTGACCGCGCTGAACCTGACAGACGACACCAAACAGTTCTCCGTCCAGGGCGGAGTCGCGTCCTTCCAGGTGCGGCGTGTTTCCCGGGACGAGATCTTCGAAATCGATACGCCCAACGCCGCGATCACGATCGACCGGCCGGGAGTGTTCCGGGTCGACGTGGATCGCGACGGCAACACCCGCGTCGCGGTTCGAAGCGGTCAGGCGACCGTCGCCGCGGGAGGCGGCCAGGTGCCGCTTCGTTCCGGCGACGAGATGGACATCGACGGAATCGATTCTCCGCGCTACGACATCGTGTCGCTGGGAAGGCCGGACGGGTGGGACCGCTGGGTGCAAGTGCGTGAGGACCGGACCGCGAAAGCGCGGTCCTATGAATATGTCAGCGCTGATATCGTCGGCGTCGACGACCTCGACGAGTACGGCCGCTGGGATGACATCCCGCAGTACGGCCGTGTCTGGAGTCCCGTTTCTGTCGCGTCGGACTGGGCCCCCTACCGCTCCGGGCATTGGATCTGGCAGGACCCTTGGGGCTGGACGTGGGTCTCCAACGAGTCCTGGGGATGGGCCCCTTACCACTATGGCCGGTGGGTGAACTACTCTTCGCGCTGGTACTGGGTGCCGGTTGCCCGCCGCGAAAGTTACGTCACGTATTCGCCGGCGCTCGTCGCCTTCGTCGGAGGCGGACCGGGCTTTTCGGCTTCTGTTTCGTTCGGAGGAGGCGGCGGCTTCGTGGGTTGGTTTCCCCTGGGCCCGCGCGATCCTCTCGTGCCATGGTGGTCCCGGCGATCCAACGTCAATGTCACCAACGTCACCTACGTGAATCGAAACTATGTGACGGTCGTCAACCAGAACACGTTTGTGTCGGGCGGGCTCGTGGCCAATGCATATGTGCGTGACCGGACCGTCGTGCAGCAGGTCAGCGCCGCTCCGGTTCTTCGAGGTCCGCTGCCGTTCATGCCCACGCAGGCCTCGCTTCGCGTCGCGGCTCAGCCGAACATGCAAGCCGTCGCGCGGCCTCCGGCGCAGGTAGTCGAGCGCGCGGTCGTCGCGCGCCTGGCGCCCCCTCCCGCCCCTCCGACGTTTCAGGCAAAGGTCGGCGTGATCCGCGAGAATCGCGGCGCGCCCGTGGCTCCGGCGGAGGCCGCCCAAATCGCCATCCAAGACCGAGGACGGCCTCAGGCCGCCGCCCCTGTCCGTTCCGTCATCGCTCGCGAGGGACAGATCACTCTCGCTCCGCGAGGACGCGCCGCGGAGACCAACCAGGCCCGTCCCCAGCCAGTCAACGAGGCGCCCGGCAGGGGCCGTTCGCTCGCGACGTCGCAACAGCCCGTCTCTGCGGCGCCCGTCACTTCCGGAGACGCGCCCGCGCCTCCGGCTTCCCGTGAGGTCGCTCCGAGGCAGCAGGCGGCTCCGGTTGAGAGAGTCCGACCCTCCAACGAGAGGGTCGTGGCGCCTCCGACGCAGGCTCCTGTTCCGGAGCGCGCAATTCAACAGCAAGCGCCGACTCCGCAGCCTCCGCGCGGCCGGGACCAGAATCCTCAGCCCGAGTCCTTCCGCAGCCGCGAGCGGCCAACCGCAGTCCCGCCTCGCGGCGTCCCGACGCCGCAGGTCCAACCTCAACCGCAGCCCGTCGAACGCCAGGATCGCGCGCGTGGGGCACAGCCTGTGCCGCCCCCGACCCCCGCGCCGCAAAATGACCGCGGTCAACCGCAGAATCGCGGAAGAGAGAACGTCGTTGCGCCACAGGAACGTCCGCAGCCCATCCGCGAGGCGCGGCCCACCTCGCCTCCGCCGCCTCCGCCCCCTCCGCCGCAGGGAGCCGCTCCAGCTCCCCCGTCGGCCGAGCGGCAGCAGGCCCAACCGCCGGATCGCTCGCGGCAGGGCTCCGATCAGAAGAAAGACGAGAAGCCGAAAAAGGACGACAAGAAGAAGGAAGAGCCGAAGAAAGACGATCGGGAGCGAAAGCCGGACAACTAGGCTCTCCTAAACTCTGCTGATTGTGAAAAGGCGCCGCGGAGGCGCCTTTTCGTTTCCTAAATAAGTTCATTTCTATCAGCATCTTACTAAGTCGACCAATGTTGACTTTCTCGTATAGATTC
>JBKPDV010000014.1:0-5042 GCA_046728075.1 Acidobacteriota bacterium
GGATTGGACTCACCGTCTTTTCTAAAGTTTCAATTTTTTGACCATACGGCATGGTTGGCGAGCGCGACCGGCGTCGACGAGTTGGGGTTGTTCTTAGCGAAGCGACCCGTTGAACTGCTCCAACGCCTCGGCCCCAGGGCACAGATCCTCGTCGGCCAGCTGGTTCAGCGGCTGATCGACGGTGTTGAGGTAGTCGTGTAGGTCCGTGGGCTCGGGCTCCACATAGAGCACGCCGGTGACGATCTCGCCCACGGCGTGCCGCTCCTGCAGGTACTTCATGGCGGCGATGCGGTCGTGGGGATCGTAGCTCTCCGCCAGCTTGCGCAGGCGGAGGCGCGCGCCGTTGTGCTGCACGATTTCTTCGACCGTGCCGGGCGCATAGTCCGCAGTGATTTCCTCGCGGCCGACGATCACATCGAGATGGTTCACGGTATCGTTGTGGTCGCGCACATAGTCGAAGCTCTTCGTGGAGCCCTCGTGGTTGTTGAAGGCCACGCAGGGCGAGATGCAGTCGATCAGGGCGGCGCCGTGATGCTGGATGGCGGCCTTGATCATCGGCACCAGCTGGCCCTTGTCGCCGGAGAAGCTGCGGGCGACGAAGCTGGCGCCGAGCTGCAGTGACAGGCTGACCAGGTCGATCGGCTCGTCGAAATTGACGACGCCGCGCTTGCTCTTGGAGCCGCGGTCGGCGGTGGCGGAGAACTGGCCCTTGGTGAGGCCATAGACGCCGTTGTTCTCCACGATGTAGGTCATGTTGACGCTGCGGCGAATGCAGTGGGCGAACTGCCCGAGCCCGATGGAGGCTGAATCGCCGTCGCCGGAGACGCCGAGATAGATCAGATCGCGGTTGGCCAGGTTGGCGCCGGTCAGCACCGAGGGCATGCGGCCATGCACGCTGTTGAAGCCGTGGGAGCTACCGAGGAAGTAGTTCGGCGTCTTCGAGGAGCAGCCGATGCCCGAGAGCTTGGCGATCCGATGCGGCGGGATCTCCAGTTCGAAGCAGGCCTGGATGATGGCGGCGCTGATGGAATCGTGGCCGCAGCCGGCGCACAGGGTGGAGACCGCGCCCTCGTAGTCGCGGCGCGTGTAGCCGAGGCTGTTGGGCGCCAGCTTGGGGTGATGGAAGGTCGGCTTGGTGATGAAGGTCATGCGATAACCTTGCGGAACGGCCTGACGTTGAGCGCGGCCAGCCGCCCCGCGATCTCGCGGATGATGAAGCGGGCGGTGATGGGCGTGCCGTCGTAGTGGAGGATGGGAATGAGCTTGTTGGGGTCGACGTTGCACTCGTTGACCAGCAGCATGCGCATCTGGGCGTCGCGATTCTGCTCGACCACGAACACCTTGTCGTAGCGGGCGATGAAGGCGGCGACCTCGTTGTGGAAGGGGAAGGCGCGCAGGCGCATGAGGTCGAGCACGGCGCCGTGGTCCTCGAGCGCATCGAGGGCCTCCTCCATGGCCGGCGCGGTCGAGCCGTAGTAGATGACGCCGAAATGCGCCGACTTGTGCGTGCGTCCCAGGACCGGTGGCGGCAGGAAATTGCAGGCGGTGCGGAACTTCTTCTGCAGCCGCTGCATGTTCTCGACGTAGGCGGCGCCCTCCTCGGTGTAGCGGGCGTCGGCGTCCTTGCTGCTGCCGCGGGTGAAGAAGGCACCGCGGGTCGGGTGGGTGCCGGGATAGGTGCGGTAGGCGATGCCGTCGTCGTCGACATCGCGATAGCGGCCGAACTCGCGGCCGGCCTCGAGATCGTCGAAATCCATGACCTTGCCGCGGTCCATGCGCCGGGCGTCGTCCCAGGCGAAGGGGGCGCTCAGCCACTCGTTCATGCCGATGTCGAGATCGAGCATGACGAAGATGGGGGTCTGCAGCCGGTCGGCGAGATCGAACGACAGGGCGGCGAACTCGAAGCATTCATGGGGATCGGCCGGGAGCAGCAGCACATGCTTGGTGTCGCCGTGGGAGGCGTAGGCGCAGGTGACGATGTCCGATTGCTGCGTGCGCGTGGGCATGCCCGTGGAGGGGCCGCCGCGCTGGATGTCGAAGATGACGGCCGGCACCTCCGCGAAATAGGCGAGGCCGATGAACTCCTGCATCAGCGAGATGCCCGGTCCCGAGGTGCAGGTGAAGGCGCGGGCGCCGTTCCAGGCGGCGCCGATGACCATGCCGATGGAGGCGAGCTCGTCCTCCGCCTGGACGATGCTGAAGCGGTTCTTCCCCGAGACGGGATCGCTGCGGTAGCGCCGGCAGAAGCGCATGAAGGCCTCGGCCAGCGAGGTCGAGGGCGTGATCGGATACCAGGCCGCCACGGTGGCGCCGCCATAGATGCAACCCAGCGCCGCCGCGCTGTTGCCGTCGATGAAGACGTGATCGCCGACGGCTTCCGCGCGCTTCAACCGCAGACCGAGCGGGCATTTCAGCTGCGTCAGCACGTGGTCGCGCCCGATCTGGAGGGCGCGATTGTTGGCGGCGATCAGCTTGCCCTTGCCCTTGAACTGGTCGCCGATCAGCCGCTCGATCTCCGCCACGTCCATGTCGAGCAGCGCCGACAGCGCGCCCACATACATGATGTTCTTGAACAGCTGGCGCTGGCGCGGGTCGTTGTATTCGCGGTTGCAGATCTCGGTCAGGGGAACGCCGACGACGTTGATGTCGTCGCGCAGCTTCGACGCCGGCACCGGCTTCGTCGAATCGTAGAACAGGTAGCCGCCGGGTTCGATGCTGGCCACGTCCTTGTCCCAGGTCTGCGGATTCATGGCGACCATGAGGTCGACGCCGCCGCGGCGGCCGAGATAGCCGGTCTCGGACACCCGCACCTCGTACCAGGTGGGCAGGCCCTGGATGTTCGACGGGAAGATGTTGCGCGAGCTGATCGGCACGCCCATGCGCAGGATCGACTTGGCGAACAGCCGGTTGGCGCTGGCCGAGCCCGAGCCATTCACGTTGGCGAACTTGACGACGAAGTCGTTGGTGCTTTCTAGCGGGCGTGGCATGGCTTGCCGGCCTGCGCCGTCTCCAGGAGAAACTTCTGCATGTCCCAGGCGCCGGTCGGGCAGCGCTCCGCGCACAGGCCGCAATGCAGGCAGACGTCCTCGTCCTTGGCCATGATACGGCCGGTCTTCAGCCCGCCCGAGACATAGAGATCCTGCCCGAGGTTCACGGCCGGGGCCTGCAGGCGGGTGCGCAAATCGCCTTCGGGGCCGGGGGCCGTGAACGTGATGCAATCCATGGGGCAGATGTCGACGCAGGCATCGCATTCGATGCAGAGCGCGGTATTGAACACCGTCTGCACGTCGCAATTGAGGCAACGCTGGGTTTCCAGATAGGCAAGCTCGCGGTCGAAGCCGAGCTCGACCTCCATCTTCACGTCCTTGAGGGCGACCGCCTTGTCGCGCAGCGGCACGCGGTAGCGCTGGTCGTTGGCGATGTCGTTGTCGTAGCTCCACTCGTGGATGCCCATCTTCTGGCTGATGAGGCTGATGTCGGGCGGCGGCCGCTCGCGCAGGTTCTCGCCGCGGCAGAGCTTGTCGATGGAGACCGCGGCCTCATGCCCGTGGGCCACGGCCCAGATGATGTTCTTGGGGCCGAAGGCGGAATCGCCGCCGAAGAAGACGGTCGGCAGGCTCGATTGCATGGTGAGCGGATCCACCTTCGGCATGCCCCCGCGGTCGAATTCGAGGCCGATCTCGCGCTCGATCCAGGGAAAGGCATTCTCCTGGCCGATGGCGAGCAGCACGTCGTCGCAGGCCATGTGCAGGTCGGGCTCGCCCGATGGCAGCAGGCTGCGCCTGCCGCCCTCGTCCTGGCGCGCCGCCATCTTTTCGAAGAGCACGCCGGTCAGCCGCCCGCCCTCGTGGGTGAAGGCCTTGGGCGCCAGGAAGTTGTGGATGGGGATGCCCTCATGCATGGCATCCTCCTTCTCCCAGGGCGATGCCTTCATCTCGGCGAAGCCGCTGCGCACCACGACCTGCACGTCCTCGCCGCCCAGGCGGCGCGAGGTGCGGCAGCAATCCATGGCGGTGTTGCCGCCGCCGAGCACGATGACGCGCTTGCCGATGCCGGTCACATGGCCGAACGACACGCTCGACAGCCAGTCGATGCCGATATGGATGTGGACCGCGGCCTCGCGCCGGCCGGGGATGTCAAGGTCGCGGCCGCGGGGCGCGCCCGTGCCGACGAAGACGGCGTCGTAGCCCTCGCCCAGCAGGTCCTTCAGGCTGTCGACCCGCTCGCCCAGGCGCAGCGCCACGCCCATGTCGAGGATGTAACCGACCTCCTCGTCGATCACCGATTCCGGGAGGCGGAATTTCGGGATCTGGCTGCGGATCATGCCACCGGCACGGACGTCCGAATCGAACAGCACGACCTCGTAGCCCAGCGGCAGCAGGTCGCGCGCCACCGTCAACGACGCCGGGCCGGCGCCGATGAGCGCCACCCGCTTGCCGTTCTTCTGCGCGACCGGTTTAGGCAGCCATCCGGAGATGTCGCCCTTGTTGTCGGCCGCCACGCGCTTCAGGCGGCAGATCGCCACAGGCTCGCTTTCGACCCGGCCGCGCCGGCACGCCGGCTCGCACGGCCGGTCGCAAGTGCGGCCGAGGATGCCCGGGAAGACGTTCGACTTCCAGTTGACGATATAGGCGTCGGTATAGCGGCCGGCCGCGATCAGCCGGATGTATTCCGGCACCGGCGTATGGGCCGGGCAGGCCCACTGGCAGTCGACGACCTTGTGAAAGTAGGTGGGATCATCGATGTTCGTAGGCGGCATTGTCGCTCCCTGCGCGGATGCGCGGGCGCGACGATCCAGGCTGCCGGTAATCATGCGCTATCTTCTGTCGACTCGCTCTGCCTCATTCGTCAAGTTCCCGTGTCACTTCTGGAATAGTAGTCCATTGCGACAGTTCACGACACCTCTGTGCCAATACCCGCAACCGGCCTGCGAGACCTGTCTCGGGCGCAGGACGCGCTTCGGTCACGACTCCTCCCCAGTCTCTTATCTGTTCGATCGGTCCCTATCTTATCATCATCTTTGGTCAGTCTTTGCTTAACCC
>JBKPDV010000015.1:0-12314 GCA_046728075.1 Acidobacteriota bacterium
TTCTCCTCTTCCTTCTGACCCACGGTCACCAGGATCCGGGGTTCGGCGCCTATCCCTTCTTCGAGCAATGGGCGGGCGGCCGGTTCGTGGCGACCGGCCCCGAAGCCCGCTTTGTCGAGCAGTCGGCGCTGTTCTTTGCTCCGGCCTACCTCGTGACGCTGCTCTTTGTCCTCTTCATCGCCGTCGCCGAGTCCGGGCTCTTCGGCCCACGCCCGAAGCCGGCCCGGTCCGCCTACCGCCGAGCCTTCGGGCTCGCGTACGCCGGGCTTCTCCTGGTCTCGACCGGGGTCCTGGTGGTCTTGGGCGAGAAGACAGCCGCGCGAGTCGCGCCCGGCGCCCTCGTCGCGCCGGTTTTGGTCGCTGCGGCTCCTTTCGGCGCGGCGATCGTGGCCTTTCCGCTCGCAGCGGTTCTGGCCGGGCCGCTGGCTCTGCTCAAGCGGGCTGGCACCGTATGAACCCGGCAGCCCGCAGCATCGTCGTTCTGGACTTCGGCGGCCAATACACGCAGCTGATCGCGCGGCGGATCCGGGACGCGCGTGTGTTCTCTGTCGTCCTCCCCCCCTCGTCGGGAGAAGCCGAAATTCGCAAGTGGAATCCGGCGGGCCTCATCCTTTCGGGCGGCCCGCAGAGCGTTTACGAGCCGGATGCTCCGCGCCCGGCGGCCGATCCGCTCGCGTTCGGGGTGCCGACCCTCGGCCTCTGCTACGGCATGCAGTGGCTTGCGCAGGCGTTGGGGGGCGAAGTCGCCAACGACGGCCGGGAGTACGGTCGCGCGGTCGCGCGGGTCGCGATCGACTCGCCTCTCTTCACAGGCCTCGAAGAACAGCAGACGGTCTGGATGAATCACGGCGACTCGGTGAAGACGCCTCCGCCGGGAGCCCGGATCATCGGCTCCACCCCCTCCAACCCGGTCGCCGGATTCGAGGACCGCGCGCGAGGCTTCTACGCAGTCCAGTTCCACCCGGAAGTTCGGCACACCGAGCATGGATCCCAGATCCTCGAGAACTTCATCTTCCGAGTCTGCGGAATCGTGCCGGAATGGACGATGGCGTCCTTCCGGGAACAGAAGATCGACGAGATCCGCCGGCAGGCCGGCAGCGGCGCGGTCGTCTGCGCGCTCTCGGGCGGCGTCGACTCCTCGGTGACGGCGATTCTCCTGCGAGAGGCGCTCGGCGATCGCGTGCATCCGATTCTGGTCGATCACGGTCTGATGCGCGCGCACGAGGCGGACCAGGTCATCGAGGCCTTCCGCCACCACGGGATCGCCGTGCGAAAGGTCGACGCGTCGCAGCTGTTCCTCTCGCGGCTCGCGGGCATCACGGATCCGGAGGAGAAGCGGCGGATCATCGGGCGCACCTTCATCGAGGTCTTCGAGAAAGAGGCCAAGTCGATCCCCGACGCGCGATTTCTCGCGCAGGGAACGCTCTATCCCGACGTGATCGAGTCGGTCTCCATCAAGGGCCCCTCGGCGGTCATCAAGACCCATCACAACGTGGGAGGTCTGCCGGAGAAGCTCGGCCTCGAGCTCATCGAGCCCGTCCGCGAGCTCTTCAAGGACGAGGTGCGGCAGCTCGGCGCGGAGCTCGGACTTCCGCGCGATTTTCTCAGCCGGCATCCCTTTCCCGGGCCGGGCCTCGCCGTCCGGATTCCCGGTGAGGTGACCCGCGAGAAGGTCGCGCTGCTCCAGAAGGCCGACGAGATCGTGCTCGATGAGGTGCGCGCAGCCGGGCTCTACGACGCGATCTCCCAGGCGTTCGCGGTGCTGTTGCCGGTCAAGACGGTGGGCGTCATGGGTAATGCCCGCACGCACGAGTACGTCCTGGCTGTCCGGGCGGTTCAGACGACCGATTTCATGACCGCGGACTGGTTCCGCATGCCGCACGAAGTTCTCGACGCCATTGCCAACCGGGTCGTCCGCGAAGTCCGCGGAATCAACCGCGTTGTCTACGACGTGACCTCGAAGCCGCCTGCCACGATCGAGTGGGAGTAGCTGTCCGCTGTTGGATGTCCGCTTTCCGCCGCTGAACGTGAGCGAGCTTCCCATCCGGACCGCCCGCCTGGAACTTCGCGACCTCGTCGCGGAGGACTTCGAATCCGTTCACCGCTATGCCTCGGATCCGCAGGTGACACGCTATCTCGCCTGGGGGCCCAACACCGAGGCGGAAACGCGCGCCTTTCTCCTCCGCGCACACGCGCACGCCTTGTTGCGCCCGCGTCGCGATTTCGAGCTCGGCGTGATTGACCGTGTCAGCGGCGAGCTCATCGGGGGCTGCGGCCTTCACTCACGCCGCGAACCTTCCCGAGAGTACGAGACGGGCTATTGCCTGCGGCGCGACTGGTGGGGCAAAGGCATCGGCTCCGAGACCGTTCGCGCCCTGGTCGATTTCGGATTCCGGAACATCCGCGCGCATCGGATCTACGCCCAGGTCTCTCCCGGCAACGAAGCCTCCGCGAGACTTCTCGAGCGGCTCGGATTTCGCCTCGAAGGTCACTTGCGCCGGGACGAATACGTTCGGCAGGAGTGGCACGACACCCTCCTCTACGCGGTGCTGGAAGAGGAGTGGCGGAGTCCTCCCTCGACTCTCGCCTAGCAGGCCGCTGAAAAATGGATGCGGGCGTCGTGTCTCACTTTCGGCCGCAGGCGTTCGCTGCGCGAACAGCGGCCGAGAGATTCTGCTACCGGGGCAAGGCCCCCGGTCTTGTTGAAAACTCTCGGCTGCCGGTCGCAAGGCGACCGCCGCAGCCGAAAGCCGCGCGGGCCGTCTGCGGCGTCGCCGCTCCTCGCCGATGCACAGAGGCATCGCCTTCGTCGCGGCTCCTTGCATCCGATCCCGCGGCGCTCGCAACGCCGCCTCACACCCTTTTTCAGCAGCCTGCTAGGAGAAACCGCCCTGCTCAAGAGCGCGCCCGATTGCGGCGAGGCCTCGCTCGAGCGGATCGGTCGCGCCGCCGAAACCGATGCGGAAGTGGGCGGGGGAGTCGAAAAAAGTGCCAGGCACGAGGGCGACTCCCGTCTGCTCGAAAAGACGGCGCACGAACTCGGAAGCGTCGGCGACGCCGAGGAGGCGCGGAAACGCGATCGTGGACCGGGACTCCACGCACGAGAGCTCCGGGCGGCCGGCCAGAAACGCTCGAACCAGTCGCGTGTTCGCCTCGACGATTCGCCGCGTTCGCTGAGCGAGTCGATCCATCTGCCCGAAAGCAACGACGGAGAGCCGGTCGGAGGGGATCGGGCTCCAGACGTCCATGACGTTACGGGTCCGCAGAATGCGACGCGTGATCTCCGACGAGGAGAGGATCCAGCCGCAGCGTAGCGAGGCGAGGCCGTAGGCCTTGGTCAGGCTGCTCGTCGTCAAGAAAAGCGGCGACCTCGTGGCCGCCGGAGCGGGGCGGTCCTCGAGCACCGTGTCGAGATAGACCTCGTCGAAGAGGATGGGAGTTCCGGTTCGCTCCGCGACTCGAGCGAGTCCGGCGAGCTCCTCTTCCGCTGCCAGAACGCCGGAGGGATTGTGAGGGTTGGTCACGACGATCAGACGGGTCTCCGGTCCGATCGCGGCGGCGATCCGCTCGGGATCGAGCCGATAGCCTTGCTCGAATCGGCGCTCGAACGTCGAGACGCCGGCGCCGACCAGGAGCGCGGCGCCGGGGAGGGGATCGTAATTGGGCGACTCGATGAGGACCTCTTCACCCGCCTCGACGAGAGCCGCAATCGCGAGAAAATTCGCCCCCGAGCAGCCGCCGGCCGTCGCCACCCTCTCGGGCGGGACACCCGAGTGCGTCGCGATCGCCTCGATCAGCGGAGCGTAGCCGTCCGGGCTCTCCCCGGCGATGTCGACCGCCTCGCGCGCGCCGGGAAGGTCGGACAGCGAACAAGCGAGCAGATTCGAGCCGGCCAGGTCGATGCCGGGCACGGGACGCGTCTTCGCCCACTCCATGTAAGGGGCGCGGCTCTGTGTCATGGCTCTTCCGTCAGTTGGGAGCCTGGGGCTTGCGACCGAGTACCCCGGGTGAACCAGAAATAGAACGGCACGCCCACGGCAAGCAGCGCCGCGCCGAAGGCGGAACGCCGCGGGTTGGAGGCGATCGTGCTCGCGACGATCCCCACCGTCGCCGCGACGAAGAGAGCGGGCAGAACGGGGTAGAGGGGACTCCGAAAAGTCCCCGGTTCCCGTTTCTCCACCGGAAAGCGCCGGCGAAAGACCAGGATCCCGGCGACAGTCAGAGCGAAAAAGATCGCGTCGCCGAAGACGACCGAGTCCACGAGCTCGCCGTAGGTCCCCGTCAGGACGAGCACGATTCCCCATCCGGCTTGAAACAGGATTGCCACAGCCGGTGTCTGGAATCGCGGATGCAGGGTCCCGAGGCTCGGAAAGAACACTCCATCCTTTCCCATCGCATAGTAGATGCGGGTCTGAGCGAGCAGCGTCAAGTCCAGGAAGCCAAACGCGGAGATCGCGATGGCCGCGGAGATCAGGCGGTCCGAGCCCGAGCCGAAGATCTCCCTCACGGCCTCTGCCGCAGGAGTCGCCGTCGCCGCGAGACCCGGTCGCGAGAGAACCAGGAGGTAAACGATGTTGGCGAGGAGATAGACCGCGATGACGATGGCGATTCCTGCCATCAGCGCGATCGGAAGCGTTCGCTTCGGGTCGCGCGTCTCCTCGCTGACGAGATTGACGCTTTGCCATCCGCCGTACGTAAAAAAGATCGGAACGAGCGCCGCGCCAAAGGCCACGAGGCCGGCCCCGCCGGTGGAAACGGCGGCCCGTGATGCGGCGGCCGGCCTCGAAAGGAAGAGACCACCCCCGATCAATATCGCCAGCGCGGCGAGCTTCAAGATCACGAGCACATTCAACAGGCGGCTGCCGGGCTTGACGCCCAGGACGTTGATTGCGGCCACGACGGCAATGGAAACGACGGCCAGCACCGTGGCGCCGCTCGGACTACGGCCCGTCAGGCGCAGCGCGTATTCGGCGAACGCGATCGCGACGGCCGCGAGTCCTCCTCCCTGAATCATCAGGAGAGAGGCCCAGCCGAAGAGGAACGCCACGAGGGGGTGATAGGCCTCCCGCAGGTAGACGTACTCTCCCCCCGCGCGGGGAAAGAGCGTCGCGAGCTCCGCGAACGCAAACGCTCCGGCCAGGGCGATCGCCCCTCCGACGATCCACGCCGCGAGGACGAGCGTGCCGGAAGAAAGCCTCTGCGCGACCAGATGCGGGTTGATGAAGATTCCGGAGCCGATGATGCCGCCGACGACGACCATCGTCGCGTCGAAAGGGCCGAGCGCGCGGCGGAAGCTCATCGCGCGGAGCATAGCTCCGCGCGCGGGAGTCGGGACTGGGAACTCGGGACTCGAAATTCTTGGAGACTCTCGTCGGATCTCGAGTCCCGAGTCCCGAGTCCCGAGTCCGAACAGCGACTCCTGGCTGAATTACGCTGGAAAGGAAAGCACGACTGGTCGAGTTGCTGTGGCTTACAATCGGCACGTGCCCTCCGACTTCGTTCATCTCCACCTTCATAGCCAGTACTCGCTCTTGGACGGTGCCAACCGGCTGCCGGAGCTCTGCCGACGGGTGGCGGAGCTTTCGATGCCGGCCGTCGCGGTCACCGATCACGGCAACATGTTCGGAGCGTTCGCCTTCTACCATGAGGCGCTCAAACACGGTGTTCGCCCGATTGTGGGAGTCGAAGCCTACATCGCGCCGGCGGACCGGCGAGACCGGGAAGCGCAGGCGGCGAGCGAATCGGGAGAGGGGTACGCGTATCACCTGACCATCCTCGCGGCGACGCAGAAGGGGTATCAGAACCTGGTTCGCCTGGTGTCGGAGGGTTATCTGACGGGTTTCTACCATCGACCCCGGATGGACAAGGCACTCCTGCGACAGCACTCAGAAGGACTCATCGGGCTCTCCGGGTGCCTGAAGGGGGAGGTCGCGGGCGCTCTCTCGCGCGGCAATTACGAGGCGGCCAAGAAGGCCTTCCTCGAGTACGAGGACATCTTCGGCAAGGGCAATTTCTACGTCGAGATCATGGATCACGGCCTGCCGCAGCAGACCGCGATCGTGCCCGACCTCCTGCGGCTCGCGCGCGAAACGGGAGCTCCTCCGGTCGCCACCAATGACAGTCACTATCTGAAGCGGGAAGACGCCTTCGCCCATGAGGTTCTGCTGTGCATCGGCATGGGCAAGACGCTCGAAGATGAGCGGCGGATGCGTTTTTACAACGATGAGTTCTACGTCAAGGACGCCGATGAGATGAAGCAGCGCTTCCGCAACTGGAGCGTGGAGGCCGTCTCCAATACCGTCGCCATTGCGGAGCGATGCTCCATCGCCTTCGACACCGAGAGTCTTCACCTGCCGACTTTCGCCGCGCCTGCCGGCCAGACGCCGGCGGAGCACTTCCGTGAGCTCGCGGCCGCCGGCCTGGAGCGACGACTGTCCGAGGAGGGCGCGGCCGCCGGCATTCCTCCCGAGAAGTACCGCGAGAGGCTGGCCTACGAGGGCTCGGTGATCGAGAAGATGGGATTCCCCTCTTACTTCCTGATCGTTTCGGACTTCATCCGGCACGCGCGGGAACAGGGAATCTCGGTAGGACCGGGGCGGGGCAGCGCCGCCGGATCGATCGTCTCCTGGGCTCTCCGGATCACCGAGATCGACCCGCTGAAGTTCGATCTGCTCTTCGAGAGGTTCTTGAACCCCGAGCGCATCTCGATGCCGGACATCGACATCGATTTCTGTCAGGAGAGGCGAGGGGAAGTCATCGAGTACGTCACGCGCAAGTACGGCCGGGAAAACGTCGCGCAGATTGTGACCTTCTCCCAGTTGAAGCCCAAGCTCGCCGTGCGGGACGTGGCGCGGGTGCTGTCGCTGCCGATTGCGCTGGGCGACCGGATCGCCAAGCTCGTGCCGGACGGGCCCGATGTCAATTTCGAGAGAGCGCTGAAGGAATCGCCCGGCCTGAAGGAACTGCTTGCCTCCGACGAGTCGGCTCGGAGAGTTGTGCAGATCGCCGAGCGGCTGGAGGGGCTGTCGCGCCACGCCGGGATGCACGCCGCGGGCGTCGTCATCGCGCCGCGCCCCATCATGGATTACCTCCCTCTCTACCGAACGAACAAGGACGAAATCACGACCCAGTTCGACATGAACGCCGTGGAGAAGATGGGTCTCTTGAAGATCGACTTCCTCGGCCTGATCACGCTCGACATCCTCGATGCGACCGTCGCTGCCGTGAAGGAGCGTCACGGCGTCACGCTGGATATGGATCATCTCGCGCTCGATGACGAGAAGACCTTCGAGCTCTTCCGGTCCGGAAAAACAGCCTGTGTCTTTCAGTTCGACTCGGGCGGGATGCGCGACCTTCTTCGCCGCGCCAAGCCTCGCGTCTTTGCCGACCTCGCCGCGTTGAACGCCCTTTACCGGCCGGGCGCGCTCGACGCCGGAACCGTCGAGGAATACGTGCGCCGGCGAAACGGCACCTCGCGCGTGAGCTACGCCCTGCCCGAGCTGCAGCCGATTCTCGAGGAGACGCTGGGGATCCTCGTCTATCAGGAGCAGGTGATGCGGATCGCGCAGGGGGTGGCGGGCTACTCGCTGGCCGAGGCGGACCTGCTGCGCAAGGCGATCGGCAAGAAGAAACGGGAGATCATGCAGGCCGAGGCGGAGAAGTTCCTCCGCCGCGCCATCGAGCACGGGACGCCCAAAAAAAAGGCCCAGGATCTGTGGGCCTTGATCGAGCCCTTCGCCCGGTACGGCTTCAACAAGTCTCACGCGGTCGCCTATGCGCTCGTTGCGTACAAGACCGCGTACCTCAAGGCCCACTATCCCGTCGATTTCCTGGCCGCGACCCTCTCGGCGGAGATCGGTTCGACCGACGGCATCGTGAAGGTGATCGGCGACTGCGTGGAGTGCGCGGTGCCCGTCCTGCCTCCCGACATCAACGAATCGCAGAAGCGCTTCGCGGGAGTCGGCGACTCGATTCGATTCGGCCTGGCGGCGATCAAGGGAGTCGGCGAGGCGGCGGCGGATGCGATCCTCCAGGAGCGCTCGAAGGGCGGCCGCTTCCACTCGTTCACGGAATTCGCGCTCCGCCTGGACTCGCACCTGGTCAACAAGAGGACGCTGGACGCCCTGATCGGCGCCGGAGCCTTCGATTCGTTCGGACGCGGCCGCGCGACTCTTTCCGCCGCGGCCGAGCGGATCGTGGCTCAAGCGGCGCGCAGCCGGGAGGACGCGGAACAGGGCCAGTCGAATCTCTTTTCGGCCGCCGGCGCCGACGAGGGCCCTCCGCAGGATGACTTCCCGGAGCAACCCGAATGGACCCTGGACCAGCGTTTGACGGCGGAGAAGGAGGTCCTGGGCTTCTACGTCACCGGCCATCCCCTCGCCCGCTACTCGGCGGAGATCTCGCGATTCGCGGACGCGAAGGTCACCGAGCTCTTCGATCGGGTCGATCAGAGCGTCCGCATCGCCGGCGTGCTGACGAACCTGAAGCGCCAGAAGATCAAGAAGGGCATCAACGAGGGAAAGACGATGCTCAAGGCGATGCTCGAGGACACCACGGGCAGCGTTTCGATCTGCGTGTTCGCGAGCCTCTATGAGAAGGAGGGCTCGTGGGTCCGCACGGACCTGCCGGTGCTCGTCATCGGAACGGTCCGCGAGTCGGGCGGGGCGCACGAGATCACCGTCTCCGACATCCGTCCCCTCGAAGGGATCCACGAGCGGGCGGCGCGGGAGGTCAAGATCCGCGTCAACCTGGCTTTTGCCGACGAGCGGGTTCTCGCTCGTCTCAAGGACAAGCTCACGTCGAATCCCGGCACGACCCCCGTCTCGATCCGGCTGTTCCGGCCGGGCGAGTTCGAGGCGACGCTGAAGGCCGCCGACTCCATGCGCATCGCGCTTTCCGCCGGCCTCACGAGCGAGATCCGAGCGCTGGCAGGGGAGGACTCCGTCGAATACATCTTCGACTAGAAAGCCTCGTGCTGCGCAGCGAAGCGCTGCTTCGCAGAGCAGGACGAAGGGCGAACGACGAACGACGGCGCCGGGGTTTCCGGCCGCGCTCGCCAGGCGCCTGGAGTTGCCACGGGATGTCGCCGAACGCCGGGGGGTTGCGCTGTACCTCGTCGGGGGCGCCGTGCGAGACCTTTTGCTGGGCATACCGGTTCGGGATCTGGACTTCGCGGTCGAGGGAGACGCCGTTTCGGTCGCCAGGGACGTCGCGCGAGAGCTCGGCGTCGAGGCGCGCGTGCACGGTCGCTTCGCAACGGCGACCGTCGCGTCCGGCGGAGAGCGGCTCGACTTAGCGGCGGCACGGAGCGAGACCTACGAGAGACCCGGCGCGCTTCCGCGCGTCGCACCCGCATCCATCGAAGAGGACCTCGGGCGGCGCGACTTTTCGGTCCATGCGATGGCTCTCTCGCTCGCTCCGGCTCGCGGGCGACGCCTGCTCGACCCATTCGGCGGCCGAAAGGATCTCGCGCGACGGCGGCTGCGCATCCTTCATCCCCGATCATTCGAGGACGACCCGACGCGCGCTTTTCGCGCCGCGAGATACGCCAATCGCCTGGGCTTCTCGATCGAGCCGCGGACGCGGAAGGCGGCGCGGGACGCCGTCGCCGCCGGGTTCTTCGAAGTGATTTCAGGAGACCGGCGCCGCCGTGAGTTGCGCCTGATGTTTTCGGAGCTCCGCCCGGCCGGAGCCGTGCGGCAGATGACCCGGCTGGGTCTGGTGCCGACGCTCCACCCCTCCCTGCCGACGAACGGACCCGCCCTCTCCCGCCTCGTGGCCGCCGGAAGGCTGGCGGCAAGGGCAGAAAACAGTACAAGCTGGATATTGTATCTTCTCGTGTGGTCCTCCGGCTTGAAGGCGGGGGAGTTGGAGGAACTGGCGGACCGACTGGCTCTCGCGGGCGAAGAGAGGAGAATCCTGACGTCCTGGCGCGAAACTCTCGGCCGTCTTGCCGCCTCCGACCGGCGGCTGAGGCCTTCGCAGATCGCCGCTCTGCGCCTGACGCCCGACGAGACCGCGGCCGCGGCAGCCAGCTCTGGCCGCAAGGAGGTCCGCGCCCTGCTTGGGAAACAGCTCCTGCGCAAGCCCGTGGAGCTCTCGATCGGCGGGCGCGACCTCGTGCGGTCGGGCGTCTCACCCGGACCGGAGGTCGGCAGGGCTCTCGCGAGGACGCTGGCCGCTCGCCGGGATGGAAAGATCCCACGCGAAGAGGAGCTCGACTACGCCTTGAAGGCGGCGAGCCATCCGGAAGCCTCGTGACATTCCTGACTGCGTCGATCCTGTCCCTCGTGATGACCCTCTCGGCTGCGCCGATGCCCGCCCCCACGTTCTGCGCGGAATGGGTCAAACAGTCGAGTGAGGGCTACGAGCGGTTGACTCTCTTCTCCGACCGGACGCTGATCTGGAAGACCCGACGCGGCGAGGTCGAGGATGTTCGCCGCAAGACTCTCGACGCGGAGGAGCGGAAGTTCTACTGCGACTATTTCGCGAGGGTCGAATTCTGGGACCTGCCCGACGATATGCGCACCGGGCTGACTGGCCAGTTCGCCTCCGAGTCGAGGGTTCGGCTGGCCCGACCGGACGGATCGGTGAAGGAGATCCGTTTCGATGAGCTCTCCTCCCTGGCTCCCGCGGCCGGCCCGCTGCGTTCGTCGCTCGAAGGTCTCAAGCGCTCCTTCGCGGAGCGCATCGCCCCGGCCTCGCGTTTCACCCCCGCGACCCTCGCCCGCGGCACGTTGCTGAAACGCTTCGATGGGGCCGTGTTTCGGGTGACGCTCATGGATGAGGCGCGCGGCCTCGTCGAGCTCCAGGGCGTCTCGGAACCGTTTTCGTTTTTCCGCAAGATCGAGGAGCTCCGCTTCTTCTTCGAGCCGCCGCCGGAAGCAACGCGGTGACGGTCTCGCCGCGTGCCGTGGGGAAGCGCGCCGCCGCGAGGACGGCGCCTTGAGCCGCGTCCGGATTCTCGCCGGCCGGTGGAAGGGACGGCAGCTGGGAGTCCCCGACGGAGCTCGCCCGACCTCGGGTCGCGCTCGCGAGGCGCTCTTCTCGATCCTGCGAGACTCGCTCCCCGGAGCCCGGGTGCTCGACCTCTACGCCGGGAGCGGTGCTCTGGGCCTGGAGGCGTTGTCTCGCGGCGCCGCGCGGGCCGTGTTCGTCGAGAATCGGCCGGCGTCCCTCGACCGCAGCCTCGAACAGATCGGTGCGTCGCAGACCGAGTCGGAGGTGCTGCGGGGGGATGTCCAGGAAGCTCTCCGAACGCTGTTGCGGCGCGGGGACCGTTTCGACCTGGTTTTCTCGGATCCCCCCTACGGATCACCCCCCGAGTGCCTGGTGCCTCCCGACGCGGCAGGGTTGCTCAAGCCCGGAGGTCTCTTCATCCTGCAAATCGATCAGCTTGCCGGCGCTCTTTCGGAGCCGGCCGGGTGGAGCCTGGTCCAGCGCCGGGACTATGGCCGCAACGTCTTTCTTTTCTTAACGCCGGTCTCGAGCCGGTTCGGCGTCCCTTTTTGACCGAAGGAGCCGGAAATGCTAGCCTGCCCGATCTTGGCCCCGGGACCCGCCCGTGGCAGGCACGACTCGGGCTGACGTCTAACGCCTCCCCTTTACGAAGGAGCCGCTGGAATGCTTCAAAACGGACGACACTATTTCACTTCCGAGTCGGTCACCGAGGGGCATCCCGACAAGATCGCCGATCAGATCTCCGACGCGATTCTGGACGCGGTTCTGCGGGACGATCCGACGGGCCGAGTGGCGTGCGAAACCCTCGTCACGACCGGGCTGGCGTTCATCGCCGGGGAGATTTCGACGAAGACCTACGTGGACTTTCCCTCCGTCGTGCGCCACACCATCAAGGAGATCGGGTACACCCGCGCGAAGTTCGGGTTCGACTACGAAACCTGCGCCGTGATTTCCTCGATCGACCCGCAATCGTCGGATATTGCTCAGGGTGTGGACACGGGAGGCGCGGGCGATCAGGGTCTGATGTTCGGCTTCGCCGTCCGGGAGACCGAGGAGCTGATGCCTCTGCCGTTGACTCTCGCCCACCGGCTGGTTCAGCGGCTCTCGGAGGCTCGGCGAAAAGGGGAGATGGACTTCTTGCGGCCCGACGGCAAGTCGCAGGTCACCGTGGAGTACGAGGGGACTCGTCCCATCAGCGTGGAGACGGTGGTTGTCTCGACCCAGCACGCGGAGGTGATGAAGCATGCTGCTCTCAAAGAGGCCATCATCGAGGAGATCATCAAACCGGCCATTCCGCGGGAACTGCTCCGGCGCGACACGACCTTCCACGTCAATCCGACGGGACGGTTCGTCAT
>JBKPDV010000016.1:0-10697 GCA_046728075.1 Acidobacteriota bacterium
CAACAACCTTTGCTGCAAACCCATGTGCATGAGGCAGTCGCAACTGGAGCTGTGCACGCAAAGGGGCAGCAGCACCCGATCAAGCTCTATCTCGTAGTCTGGGGATGGCTGTTCGTCCTCAGCACCTGTTCCTATCTCGTCGACTACTTCGGCTTGCAAGGCTATCTCAGATGGTCGCTGATCCTGCTGTTCATGGTGCTGAAGGCCGGCCTGATCGTCGCCGTCTTCATGCATATGGCCTGGGAGCGGTTGGCGCTCGCCTATGCCATCCTGCTGCCTCCGGTGCTGGTGCTGGTGTTCGTGGCCATCATGGTGTTCGAATCCGAATACACGCACCTCATCCGCGTCCTGTTCTTCGCGGCGCCGACCTAGAAACTGCCGCCTCGCATCCGAAGGAGGAGGTCATGACCACATACGTCATGCTTGCAAACTGGACCGACCAGGGCATCCAGAAGGTGAAGGACTCGCCGCGTCGTCTGGATACGGCAAAGAAAGCACTCAAGGAGATGGGTGGCGAGTTCAAACTCTTTTTCCTCACCATGGGCGACTATGACATGGTCGCGATCTACGAGGCTCCTGATGATGCCGTGGCGGCGCGTTTCAACCTGCAGCTGGGCATGCTGGGAAACATCCGGACACGCACGCTGAAAGCGTTTCCTGAAGCCGCCTATCGGGAAGTCATCAACTCGTTGGGCTAGTCCGCAGAAGTTGGGGATTGTCCCCGGAAGCAAGCTCGCAAGGGTCCAGCTGATGCCGCATGTCGCCGGCAAGAGGAGGCATTGATCTCATGCAAATCAATCGTTCAATTCTCATTCGCGCGAGCTATGCCAGCATCGGGGACTATGTCGCGCTGACGAAACCGCGCGTTATGTCGCTGGTCGTCTTTACCGCACTCGTCGGTCTCAAGGTCGCACCAGGCGGCATCGATCCGTTCACTGGTGTCGTTGCTCTTCTTTGCATAGCCGCCGGAGCTGGCGCCGCAGGTGCGCTCAATATGTGGTACGACGCCGACATCGATGCGGCGATGGCGCGCACCGCCATGCGTCCAATTCCTAGCGGTCGTGTATCGCGCTCGGAAGCGTTGGTTTTCGGACTGATGCTCGGCATATGCGCCGTTCTGGCCCTCGGCGCTCTGCTGAACGCGGCCGCCGCTGCGCTGCTTGCTTTCACAATTTTCTTCTATGTCGTCGTCTACACGATGTGGCTCAAACGCCGAACGCCGCAAAATATCGTTATTGGCGGTGCGGCTGGCGCACTCCCTCCGGTGATCGGCTGGGTCGCGTCCGCCGGAAATGTCGGGCTCGAACCGCTCATCCTGTTCCTGATCATCTTCCTTTGGACGCCACCCCACTTCTGGGCACTGTCGCTCAATCTTGCCGGCGACTATGCTCGCGCCGGTGTGCCGATGTTGCCCGTCGTAGCCGGCAGGGCCGAAACAACGCGCCAGATTCTTCTCTATAGCGTTGTTCTGGTTCCGATCTCACTGATACCCTGGGCACTGGGATTTGCGGGGCCTGTCTATGGCGCGGCTGCGGCGGCGCTTGGCGCGATCATGATTTTTCTCTCATGGCAAGTCCATCGCAGCGATGACAAGGAAAGGCGGCCCGCTCGCCGCCTGTTCGTGTTTTCGATGCTCTATCTGGTCCTGCTTTTTGGTGTGCTGCTGATGAATGCTGCGCCCGGCGCTCATTCCCACTAGACCCTGAATATCGTGAGCCCCAGGATCAAGAGCACCAGGAAGATCACGACAAAGACATAGAACAGAAAGCGCGCGATGTCGGCGGAGGCGGCCGAAATGCCGGTGAAGCCGAGAATGCCGGCGACAACCGAGATCACGAAGAAAAGCAGCGCCCATTTCAGAAGTGTCACAGTTTTTACTCCAGCTTGCGCGCCGCGGCGCCTGACGAATTCCCTCCTCTAACTTCCGGTGACGCGACCGGTTCCCCGCCTTTTTGCGCTCCCGCCGGCAATTGGACCTTGCTGAATCCTCTCCCCCGCGGCAACATCCCACCCGGATAGCTTGGCCCAGTGTCATGACATCAATCCCCCCTTCGGCAACGGCCGCAGACATTCGGGCGGCGCCCAAGACGAAGGCGCGCAACGCCTCGCTCGACCGTGCCCGCACCTTCCTGACGCTGGTGGTCCTGTTGCACCACGCGGTCATTCCCTACACGCATTTCGGCCACACCGACCCCAGATCGTGGATCGGATTTGATTGCGTCGTTCTCGCCACCGACAGTTTCTTTATGGCGATGTTCTTCTTCCTCTCTGGCTTGTTCGTGTGGCCTGGACTCGGACGCAAGGCGCCGCATGTTTTCGTGCGCGACCGCCTGATCCGGCTCGGCCTGCCGTTTGCGGTCGCAGCCTTCACGATCATCCCGATCGCCTATTACGCCATCGAGCTGCGCCAACATCCCGAGACCAGCTTCGCCACCTTCTGGTGGAAGACCGTCACGGTCGGGCCATGGCCGAGCGGCCCGCTATGGTTCCTCTGGGTGCTGTTGGCGTTCGATCTGACGGCGAGCCTGCTCTACCGGCTGTCATCCACGCTGCTCGATCCGATCAACCGCCTGTCGCTGAAGGCGTACGAACGGCCGGCCATCTTCTGGCTCTTTTTCGTGGCGGCCACCGCGATCGTCTATATTCCGCTTGTGGTCTATTACGGACAGAACGACTGGTTCGACTTCTACGGACCGTTCGCGGTGCAGGCAAGCCGCGTGCTGCTGTATGCGGCCTATTTCTTCATCGGCGCGGGCATTGGAGCCGCGAATTTCGACCGGGGCGTTCTCAGCTCCAATGGACAGCTGCCCGAGATCCGCTGGTTCTGGCTGATCGTGACGCTCATCCCTTATTGCCTCATGTGGGGGATGATCTACATCAAGCGCGAGATATTGGGTAACCCCTACCCGCTGCCGGATTGGTATCTGGCGATCTATGGCCTGTTCTTCGTGCTGTTTAGCGCCGCCATCCTGTTCGCGATCCTCGCCTTCTTCCTGCACTCGAAAACGCCCGGGCCGACCTTGCTTGATCGCATGCAGGCCGACGCCTACGGCATGTTTCTGGTGCACTATCCGATCGTGCTGTGGCTGCAATACTGGTTGTTCGATTTCGATTGGCCGGCCATCGTCAAGGCCGCGATCGCGTTCGTGCTGACGGTCGCATTGAGCTGGGCCGCGACGGCTGCGCTCCGAAAAATCCCGGGCGCTACCCGCGTATTGTGAGCGGTTGCCGTCATTCCGGGCGATGCCAACGGGTCCGGCCTGTTGGCCGGCCCGATGACAGGCTCCACATCGAACCCGGAATCTCGAGATTCCCCGATGCGCAATTGCGCATCTGTGGTCTGGTCCGGAGCCTGTCATCGGGCCGCGCTTTTGCGCGGACCCGTTGGGACCATCCCGGAATGACCTAAGATGCCTTGCCGCTCATATAGGCCGGAAACCAGCGCTCAAAGCCATCCTTCAGGGATGCCACCGACACCACCACCTCGCCTGCGAGCGCGATCGCGTCGCCGCCGGTGGTGCCGATGCGCGTGCAGGACACGCCGCAGCCCCTCATCTTCGCCAGGACCAGCCCCGCCTTCGTCTCCGGCACCGTCACGATGTAGCGCGCCTGATCCTCGCCGAACCAATAGGCGTGCGGCACGATGGCCGCGGGCGCTGGCAACAGCTGCGCGCCGATCGCACTTGCGATCGCCATCTCGGCGAGCGCGATCAACAGCCCGCCGTCGGAAACATCGTGCACGGCGGTCGCGGTGCCCGCATGGATCATGCCGCGCACCACGTCGCCATTGCGCTTTTCGGCCGCGAGATCGACCGGCGGCGGCGCCCCCTCCTCGCGGCCACAGACGTCGCGCAGATAGACGGATTGCCCAAGCCAGCCATGGGTCTCGCCGATCAACAGGATCGCCTCGCTTTCGGCCTTGAAGGCCAGCGTCGCCGACCTGGTGAAATCCTCCAGCACCCCGACGCCGCCGATCGAAGGCGTCGGCAGAATGCCGCTGCCGTTCGTCTCGTTGTAGAGCGAGACGTTGCCGGACACGACCGGGAAATCGAGCACGCGGCAGGCGTCCGAAATGCCCTTCAGGCAGTCGACGAACTGGCCCATGATCTCCGGCCGCTCCGGATTGCCGAAATTGAGATTGTCGGTGATCGCAAGCGGCCGGCCGCCCACGGCGGTGATGTTGCGCCAGGCCTCGGCAACGGCCTGCTTGCCGCCTTGATACGGATCGGCGTCGCAATAGCGCGGCGTCACGTCGACCGTCAGCGCGAGCCCCTTGGGCCCATCCTGCACCCGCACGACGGCGGCATCGCCGCCCGGCCGCTGCACGGTATTGCCGAGGATGACGTGGTCGTACTGCTCCCAGACCCACCGTTTCGAGCAAAGCTCGGGACCGGCGATCAGCTTCTCCAGCGCCGGCATCATCCCCATCGGCGGCTCGATGTCGCGGGCATGGATGACAGGCAATGCGGGGGACGCCGCATGCGGCCGATCGTAGACCGGCGCCTCGTCGCCAAGCTCCTTGATCGGCAGATCGGCCATGACGCCGCCGCCATGCTTCACCACGAAGCGCTTGCTCGGCGTGGTGTAGCCGACCACGGCGAAGTCGAGCCCCCATTTCTTGAAGATCGCCTCGGCCTCTTTTTCCTTCTCGGGCTTCAGCACCATGAGCATGCGCTCCTGGCTTTCCGAGAGCATCATTTCATAGGCGCTCATTCCGGTCTCGCGGGTCGGGACGCGATCGAGATCGAGCTCGACGCCGAGATCGCCCTTGGCGCCCATCTCGACCGCCGAACAGGTCAGCCCAGCCGCGCCCATGTCCTGGATCGCGATCACGCAATCGGCCGCCATGATTTCGAGGCAGGCTTCCAGCAGCAGCTTTTCCGCGAAGGGATCGCCGACCTGCACGGTCGGGCGCTTCTCCGCGGAATCGTCGTCGAACTCGGCCGAGGCCATCGAGGCGCCGTGAATGCCATCGCGGCCGGTCTTCGAGCCGAGATAGACGATCGGCATGTTCACGCCGGACGCTGCCGCATAGAAGATCTTGTCGGCGTCGGCGAGGCCGACCGCCATCGCGTTGACCAGGATGTTGCCGTCATAGCGGGTGTGAAAGCGCACCTGCCCGCCGACCGTGGGCACGCCGAACGAATTGCCGTAACCGCCGACGCCGGCGACCACGCCGGAGACGAGGTGCCGCGTCCTGGGGTGCTCCGGTGCGCCAAAGCTCAGCGCATTGAGGCACGCGATGGGCCGCGCGCCCATCGTGAAGACGTCGCGCAAAATACCGCCAACACCCGTGGTCGCGCCCTGGTAGGGCTCGATATAGCTCGGATGGTTGTGGCTTTCCATCTTGAACACCACCGCCTGGCCGTCGCCGATGTCGATGACGCCGGCGTTCTCGCCCGGCCCCTGGATCACCCAGGGCGCCTTGGTCGGCAATCCGCGCAGATGGATGCGCGAGGATTTGTACGAGCAGTGCTCGTTCCACATCGCCGAAAAGATCCCGAGCTCGGTAAAACTCGGCACCCGCCCGATCAATTTGAGGATGCGCTCATACTCGTCCGGCTTCAGCCCGTGGCTGGCGACGAGGTGGGGGGTGATCTGCGGCTCGTTGGTCTGCATCAAGCGTTCTTAGAAACATCGAGAGGGCTGGAAAAGGCCTTTTAGGCCTCAATTGCCCGCTGTCCAGAGCTTTGCGGCGCCAGCGGTTTGCAACCGGCCGGCAGATCGGATTTAAGGGCTATATCCCTCAAACCAAGAGCAAATCGCGTGGACGACCTTACTCAAACGGCATTCCTCAACCGCCCCGACCTGCATGTCGGCACCGAGGGCGAATTCGCTGGCTGGCGGACCTGGAGCCGCGACAATTTCGAGACCCATAACGGGCCCTTCTGGCACCGGATGGAGGCAGACGGCCGCATCCGCAGCGCCTTCCGGGTCGAGAAGAAGCACCTCAACGGCTCGGGCAACGTCCATGGCGGCTGCTTCATGTCCTTTGCCGACTACTGCCTGTTCGCGACCGCCTCGCCCATGCTGCAGGGACCCGGCGTGACGGTCTCGTTCGCCTGCGACTTTCTGGCCGCCGGGCGCGAGGGCGAACTGATCGAAGGCTTTACTGAAATCACCCGCGCCGGAGGCTCGCTGATCTTCATGCGCGGCGAGCTGAAAAGCGGCGAGCGGCTGGTGTTCACCTTCTCCGGCACCATCAAGCGGGTGAAAAGGCCGCTGCCGACGGCGAAGGCGTGAGACGGCTGCCGCGGCACCACGGTCGATGAACATGCGCAGTACTTGTTCGCCGTGGCGCTATGATGCGGGAGCATCGGGCCACCCATCTGTTGCGTATCTCGCGGGCCGGCAACATCAGCTCAAGCGTTGATGCGGCTTTCTCGAACCGGCGGTCAGTTCGGGCGCTGCTTGAATGCCCGAATAGCTTGATTCACAAGCTCCGGATGGGAGCGCATAGGGTAGTGGCCGCCGTCCTCGATCCGCACCACGGTCAGATCCGGCGCATACGCGTCGAGACCGTCGAGCTGTTGCGACAGGGTATAGGGATCGCGCATCCCCCAGATGACCAGCGTCGGTACCTTCACCTGAAGCGAGGTGGTTGCGGGTGGCGTGCCAACACCGGAGAAGAAATGGGCCGCGAGATCTGGCGCCATCCGGGCGGCGCCCTCCTCGAGCGAGGCCGGCACCTTGATCGGATCCGCCAGATAGTAGTTGTACCAAACGGGATATGGGCTGGCCGCCGTGTTGAACTCCCGTTCGTACTGAGACGCCTCGATCTGGGCCGGGTTGGTACGAATCTCGCGGAGGTGAACCACCGGATGCGGCGCGTTGAGAATGATCAGGCGTTCGACGCGGGACGGATAAGCGGAGGCGAATACCCACGCGACGTAACCGCCCCAATCATTGCCCACGAGCGTGCACCGCTCCATGCCGAAATGGTCCAAGAGACCGTGCACGTCACCAAGCAGACGCGGCATCGCGTAAGCCTCGACCGCCTGGGGTGCGTCCGACGGCGGGTAGCCGCGAAGGTTGGGAGCTACCGCCAGGTGATCGCGGCCGAATTCTCGCAACTGGGATTCGTAGAGCATGGCGCTGTCCGGATGGCCATGAAGGAACAGCATGAGTGGGCCTTCACCGCCCCGGACAAAGAAGAGCCGCACACCATCGCCGGCGGCGTAGCCGCTTCCAGACGATGGCTCAGCTGTGGCGTGAGCAAGAGCTGCGCCAATCGATGGGACGACGACGGTCGCCAACCCAAGCTTGGCGCCTGAGACGAGGAGGCGCCGACGCTGGACCTCGTGAGTTGCTGTCACGCGACCTACCAACTGAGCTCGCACGAAAATTATGGACGCGGCAGCGGAAACTTTAACAACCAAAGGAGATCATTGAAAGCAAGTTGTCGCGCAAGACTATTGCATCGCCGTGGCGCTATGATGCCGGAACCTGCCGCGCGCACCAGTCGGTCATGCTGCGACAGCCTTCGATTTCGCGCGACCTTCGCGGCGGTCTCGCGATATCGCAACACCGTCCGCTCCCCCTTCGATAACCACTGTACCGATCCATCCCAAGGCGAAGAGGTGCGCCAGGAGTGGACGCACGCGGAACGCTCCACCAATTCCGATTTTCGTGGTGGCGTTGTGCTGCGTGAATATCAATGTAGGTTCGCCGCGATCTCGGTTTAGGCGTTGCAACAACTAAGCCGATGTCATGTTATCTTACCTTTCTTGACGGCCACCTGTCGCAATCCGCTTGGTTGGGCGATGAATCAGTATCTTTCCCTCGTCAGTCTCGTGGTCGCCGACTATGACGAAGCGATCACCTTCTTCACCCGCGCTCTGAATTTCGAGCTCTGCGAAGACACACCGCTCGGCGGCGGCAAGCGTTGGGTGGTCGTGCGCCCGCCGGGCCGCGTCGGCTGCGGCCTGCTATTGGCGCGGGCGGACGGTCCGGCCCAAGCGGCGCGCATCGGTGACCAGACTGGAGGGCGGGTCTTCTTGTTCCTGGAAACGGACAATTTCGAGCGCGATCATGCGCGCATGACCGCCGCCGGCGTGCGGTTCGTCAAGGCGCCACGGCGTGAGGCCTATGGTATCGTGGCGGTTTTCGAGGATCTCTATGGTAACCGCTGGGACCTGATTCAGCCCAAGTCGACACACGACACCGAAATGAAGCCTTAGCCGATGACGCCGCGCCAAGTGGTCGAAGAATGGGTGCGTCGGTTTAGCATCCAGGTATTCGTACCCCAGCCACTCGCGGAATGTCAGTGACGCCTGACGCTGGCGAGGATGACGGGATCCCCACCGAGCGTTTGGTTTGCCGATCCTCAGGCGACGAGACGCAAACCGCCGTCGCACACAATCACGTGACCACTCATGAAGGTGTTGGAAATCAGGAAAGCGACCGCCTGAGCAATGTCGTCCGGTTGTCCCACCCGACCGACCGGTGCCTTGCCAGCATATTCTGCGAACACCGCCTCCTTCTGGTTGGACGGCAGGAAGTCCCACCATGGCGTGTCAATCACCCCCGGCGAGACACCGTTCACCCGCAGGGGGCGGAGCTCCGCGGCTAGGATCGGCACGAACATCGCGACGGCCGCGTTCGCAGCGCCGATGCCGGCCGTTCCAGGCGAGGCTGCGTGAGCGCTCACGGCGGAAATGAAGGTGATGCTCCCGTCCTTGCGAAGCAGGGGAAGCGCCGCCTGGGCAGCGGCGAAGTGCGGATAGACCTTCTCCTCGAAGCCTTTGCGGACATCCGCGACGCTAACGGATGTGAAGGGACCGAAGCCCTTGCCGCTGCCGAGGGCGAGGACAAGGTGGTCGAACGAACCGATGCCGGACAGTGCCTCACTCACGGTGTCCACGGCGGCCGCGTCCATGACGACGCATTCCACTCCAGGCACGGACGCCCGCGCGTTCTCGAGCCGCTCTGCATTCCGCCCCGCGATCGTAACCTTGTGGCCTGCCATGATGAGTTCGCTGGCTGTGGCAAGACCGATGCCGGATGAACCGCCGATGATGACACTATGTTGAGATGACATGCGTTCTCGTCCTTCTTTGCTGAGGGGTGTTCGGTGGAGCGGCGAGCTGCGCTTCAGGACGCCTGCTCGGGCGGAGTCGGGAGTCCGACGAGCAGTATGGTTCTTTGGCATGCCGACATGTGGCCACCCGTTTGGAAAGCTTCGATGCCGGCAAGATGCACCCGTCCATAAAACCCAAACAGTTCTTGCTGCATACTGGTATTGATACTGCTATGCTTGAGCCATGAGTTCTGCTTCTTCCATCTCTGCGCGTCGTCGCCAAGCTGGCGAATTCCTTCGTTCGCGCCGTGAGCGACTGACGCCCTCAGACGTCGGATTGCCCAACGGCTTCCGACGCAGAACGCCAGGCCTGCGGCGTGAGGAAGTGGCTCTGCTCGCAGGAGTCGGAACGACCTGGTACACGTGGCTGGAGCAGGGTCGTGATGTTCGCCCGTCCTCTGAAGTGCTCTCCGCGCTCGCCGATGCGTTGCGCCTCGACGGTGCCGAAAGGCGGCATCTCTACGTCCTGAACGATCGGACGCCTCCGGAGCCACGTCCGACTGGCCTGGAAAAGGTGCCGCAACCTGTCCTCCGCACGCTTGAGAGCTTGAACGGCCAACCAGCATACGTCCTGGGTCGCCGTTGGGATGTGCTGGCGTGGAACCGGGCAGCCGAACTGCTGTTCGGCGATTATGGCGAGCTTGCCGAGGACGAACGCAACATCATGCACATCGTGTTCGCCAACAAGGCGCACCGGAAATTGCTCGTTGATTGGCGAGAGGTTGCTTCCACGGCTCTCGCCATGTTCCGGGCCGACAGCGCACGCTATGCTGGCGACCCCGACTTCGAACGGCTGATTGGCGCCTTATTACGGATCAGTCCCGAATTTCGCGAACTGTGGCCGCGACAAGATGTCCTGCGCTCGTTGAGCAGCCACAAGCGCATCAAACACCCCGTCGCCGGACAGATGATGTTTGAGTACACTAGCTTCGCTGTAACGGATCACGGCGACATGAAGCTCATTGTCTACACGCCGCTCGACACTGATCAGACTGCTGAGAAACTCGATTCGCTTCTGAGTGGCCTTCCTTGCATTCGGACCGGCCAGGCCATCTCGGCATAGACGCAAGCAGTCTAGGGTGAACCGCGTCGGGTTTGTCGCAGGTTCGGCTACGGCTTGTTCTTCCCAGGCTCATGCTTTAGATGAATTTCAAGCTCAGCTCGCACGGCGGCCCGAACATGCGCTTCCGCGCCCGGGTTGCGCGTCAGGACTTCGTCAGTTCGACGCGCCGGTTTTTCGCGCGGCCTTCTTCCTTGCCGTTATCCGCAACCGGCTTGTCAGGTCCGTAACCCGTTGCCGACAGTCGGCCTGCCTGAATGCCCTGGGCGACGATTGCCGCAACGACCGCCGCTGCACGGCTCGCCGAGAGTTTCACGTTGTAATCATGTTCGCCGATGTTATCGGTGTGACCGCTGACCTCCAGTTTGAGCGACGGATCGTCCTTCATCAGTGTCAGGATCTGGGCGATGACCGGCGCGGCGTCCGGCTTCAGCGTCGCCTTGTTGAAATCGAAATTGACATACAGCGCGACGTGGCCGTCTCGGGCCAGCGCTGTCTTCAAGGCGCCTGCCTCCGGCGGCTTGATGCTGGCCGGAAACGCTTTCTCCTCGATCGCGG
>JBKPDV010000017.1:0-29229 GCA_046728075.1 Acidobacteriota bacterium
CGCCCAGGTCGCCCCAGAATATAACTCAGGCAGCAAACGCCCGAAGTAGTCAGTCTGTGGACAGAATTCGGTTTTGCCGGGTATCATCATTCGCCGCGAAGCAAACCGGATCGGGCCTCGGGAGGGCTTTCATGCGGGCGAACATATATCGGGCGTCGCTCTATCTTTCTCTGTCCAGCTTGATGGCGATGCTTCCGTCGGCCGCCCGTGCGGCGACGTACGCCCCTCTCTCCGACGCAGACCTGGCCCGCCGCTCGCCTTTGATCGTGCGCGCGGAAGTTCTTTCGCAGGAAAGCCGCCTCGAGTTGGAAGGCGATCAAGAGCTGGTGTGCACCCTGACGACCTTCCGGGTTCTCGAGACTTTGAAGGGGAGCCTCTCTTCCGACACGGTCCGGGTCGAGCTTCCCGGCGGAGAGATGGGAGGGCTGCGGACCGAGTTCCCGGGAACTCCGGATTTCGGCGCGAGCGGCGAGGTCATCCTGTTTCTCGCCCCCTCCCGATGGCACGACGCGGACCACAGTCTGACGGAACTGGGGCTGTCTCACTTCGAAGTCGTCGAGGACCCGGCTCACCGCCGCTTCGCGGTCCGTCCCGCCTTTGGGGCCGACGAAGACGACTTCCTCGCGGAGCGAATCCCCGCGCCCGCTCCGGCCCTTTCCGGCACGGCGTGGGCCAGGAGGGACGCGGAGTCGTGTCTCGCCTCTCTGCGGTCTTCTTCCTCCGGTGGCGCGATGCGGATCGATTACGCCTCCCCGGCCGGGGAGCTTCGTTCCACGCCTCCGCGCGCGCGGGCGCTCTGGGTCAACATCGGCGGAGTGGAAAACGGGAGCCGCGCGCTCTTCCGATGGTTTTGGGACACCGGGCGCTCCCCCAACGCAACTGTCTCCGTCAGCGGAACGCAATCGAACCTGAGCGACGGCTCCAATGGAAGCACCCGCGTGCAGAACGCGGCGAGCTCCTGGCGGGGCGTGGCCGCCTCCGATGTTCGGATCGGCTACGTCGCGACGGGTGGCAACATCGTCGTCAATCTGGACGTGGACAACCAGGGAACGGCCTGGACCACCTCACTCGCTTGCGGCACCGGCGGCGTCGTCGGCTACGGCGGACCGGGGTCGAGCCCTTCCGCGGGTAACTTCAAGGGCGATGGCCCCTACTACGCGATTCCGTCGGGCATGGTCTGGATGCGCCATCTGACCGGCGGCGCGGGCTGTTATCCCATCGCCAGCTTCGAAAGCGGCCTGCTCCACGAAATGGGCCACACGCTCGGCCTCGGACATCCGGACCAGGACGCGAGCGTCCATAGCGCGCCCTGCCCTTTCGCCAGCTGCACCGCGGTCATGCGTTCGACGCTGACGGGGGCAACGACACCGCAGGTCGATGACATTGCGGGAATCCAGTGGTACTACGGGACGGATGGGCCGCTCTTGACCGCGCCGACAGCGAACTTCAGCGCGCCGGCGGCTGCCGGGATCAACACGAGCGTTCTGTTCACCGATGCCTCGACCGGTGCCCCGACTTCCTGGTTTTGGACGTTCGGAGACGGCGCAAGCTCAATCGCGCAGAATCCGACTCACGTCTACGGAGCGGCAGGCGTCTACACGGTCAGCCTCACGGCCTCCAACTCAATCGGCTCGAACGTCGTCACTCGAACGGTCTCGGTGACCGCCTGCGTGCCCGCGCCCGAGCCGTGCCGCGCCGCGTTAAGCACCGGAGCGGCGGCCGGTCATCGCGCGCGATCCGTGCCCGCCCGACCCCCCCGCTGACGACGAGACGAGCGGTTCCGCGAGGCGGCACGACGCGGGGCGGCTTCGAGGGGAACAGCGTGTCGAGAGTTGACGGCTAAGACTAGCCCACGTGCTTCTGCAGCAACGCACGAAGCTGATTGAAGTCCACCGGCTTGTGGACATAGTCGTCCACGTGAAAGCGGCTGACGGCTTCGTTGCGGTAGTGGGTGCGCGTGTAGAGCCCCGTCATGACGACGCACTTGATTCCAGAGGTCGCCGGATCCTCCTTGAGGAGACGGCACATCTCCCTGCCGTCCAGCCTGGGCATGAGCGCGTCCGTCAGGATCATGTCGGGGCCATAGCGCCTCGCGAGCTCCAACCCTTCCATCCCGTCGCGGGCGACCAGGTGGCCGTACCCCAGCTCGTCGACAGCCTCGGCCGTCATCCGCTGGATTTGAGGATCGTCTTCGACGACGAGCACAAGCGGCCGGGCCAGATTCTTCGGGTCGGGCGCGGATTCGCCGGACAAGTGAGCGGCCCCGGCGTGAAGCTCCATCCGCTGGTCCCACAGGGTTTCCGGCGCGCCGGCCCAGAAGCTCTGCTTGTATTGATGCGAGGCCTTGCAGAAGCAGCGCAGGCAGTGCGGGCAGACGAGGCTCCGCGTGGGCACGAGACAGCTGCACCAGGACGCCTCCAGCGGATCGAAGGAAAACGTGCAGTTTGAGCACCGGACCTGCAAACTCTGTTCGCTCACCGCTGCCCCTTATGCAAGACCCGTTCTCAACGGGTCCGCTTTCCGATCCGCGGCACGGAGGAGCCGCAGCCGCTGCGCCAGGCGGGGCAGGCGGACGCGCGCGAACATCCTTCCATTGACGAGAAGGACCGGGAGTGTCTCTCCGTAGCGACGGATGAGGTCGGGGTCCCCGTCGACGTCCACGACCTCCCATTCGCGCGGGCGGTCCGCCAGCAGCTCATCGACCTCTCGCCGCATCTGATCGCACAGATGGCAGCCGGGGCGGCTGTACAGCCGCAGCCGGATCGGCTCGGGTCGTTTCATTCCTTCCAGGGGGTTTCCGGCTCCGCGCTCTTGGCCGCGCGATAAATGTAGTCGAATCCGGAGAGGAACGTCGTCGTGGCCGCAGCGCCGAAGGCGACGAGCACGACGGGGCGAGGCCAGTCCCACAGGTTGGCGCAGAGCACGAACAGAACGGTGGCGATGAGCGTAACGGTCGTCACCTTGCCGAGCCAGGTCGGCGGGAAACGCCTCTTGTTCGACGTCAGGATCATCAGAAGGCCGACCGTCATGAGCAGCAGGTCGCGGGAGACCACCATGAACGCGAGCCACAGAGGCACCTTGACGCTCGCCGGAAAGGAAGGAATCGCCAGAAAGAGATAGGAGCTCATCAGAAGGAGCTTGTCGGCGATGGGGTCCAGATACGCGCCGAGAGCCGACTTCATGTTGAGGCGGCGTGCGAGATAGCCGTCGATCCCGTCGGAGATCCCGGCACCGATGAAAAGCGCCAGAGCGATATCGAACCGGCCGACCGAGATCGAGTAGAGGAAGAACGGCAGAATCGCGAGGCGAAGCAGTGTGATGAAGTTGGGCAGCGTCCAGGGACCCTTCATCTCACTCCTCCCCCGCCTCGGAGCCGGCCGCAAGCGCGCGCACGCGGTCCAGCGCCTTCGTGAAAACCGGGCCGCTGACGCCTCCCGCGTCCAGCTCGGGCAGGAGACCGCAACCCTCCGCGACGGCGAGCGCCTCGGAGGCCGCCCGAGGCAGCCGGCGCGACTCGCCCAGGCAGGTCAGCTCCCGGTCCGGAGGACTCACCAGGACCAGGAGCCTCAAGAGCAACCGGGCCGCGCTCGCCGGTGCCAGGCGTGCCCCGGGGTTGACTCGATGTGTTTCCCGGTCCACGTCGAGCAGTCCCAGCGCGACGGCGCGCGTGATCGCCCGGCTGTCCCTTCGGGAGAGAGCGTCGCTTGCGATCGCGCCGCCGGAAACTCGCATCTCACGAATCTCCGGATACATCCACCACAGCAGAATCGCCGCGCCGGCGCGGGTCAATCTGGCGGACTGAGCCGCTTCGCGTTCGGGAGCGGGCCAATTCGCCACGCGAAAAGTGAGGCGCGCGTTTTCGGCGTGCGGAGCGAATCGGGAATCCCGGGCAGCGAGAGCGTCGAAGATCGAGACGGCGACGGGGTAGTCTCCCAATTCCAAGGCCAGGTCCCCCGCCTTCTCGGCCGTCTCCGGATCGTTCGCGCCGAGATCGATCGCCTCTCGGTAGAGAAGGAGCGCTCTCTCTTTGTTGCCGGCCGCGTTCTCCAGATCGCCGGCGCTCCGCCGCACGGCGGGGCTCTCCGGAGCGAGCTCGAGCGCTCGAGAGATCTCCGCCCGCGCCTCGTTCCAGTCTTGCGCCTGCGCCTCCTCGCGGGCCGCCTCCACGAGCCGGTCTCGAGCGGCGGAACGCACCTCCTCGGCCCGGGCGACCAGTCGCGGCCGGCCGGGCGCTCGAACGAGCGCCTTCCGATAGAGCGGGTATGCCGAAACCGGATCTCCCAGCCGAGCCTGCGCTTCGGCGCAAGCAACCAGCAAGGGAGCGGTCAGCTCGGAGCCGGAAAGCAACTTCTCGCAGATCAGCCGGGCGTCCCCGGCCCGGTCGGACAGAACCATCGCCTCGACGCGGCCGATGTCCGCGGCAAGCCTCGGTTCCTCTCGCCCGGCTGCCTCGAATTCCGCCTCCGCACGGCCTGCGTTTCCTGCCAGCAGATCCTGCCACCCTTTGGCTACCGCGGAGGGAAAAGGGCCGTTGAGCCCTTCGCGCGGGTCCAGAGGGAAGACCTCCTGTTCGGTGACCGGTACAGTCGCGCAGGAAGCGACGATCGAGCCCAGAAGGAGTCCGAGAAAGAGATGAAAGCGGACCGAAGCGACCTGTCGACTGTCGACTGTCGACTGTCGACTGTTCATGACCCCGGGGGCAGATTCTCCGATCGGATGGAGGCGATCGCGTGCTTGTAGATCATCTCTTCGCGGCCATCGACCTCGAGGACCAGGGCGAATTTGTCGAATCGGCGCAGCCGTCCCAGGCGCTCCTCCCCGGACGTCAGCCGGACCGTGATCGCGACGTTGTCCTTGCGCAGGTTGTAGAAAAAGGAGTCCTGAACGTTGATCGGCGCCTTATTCATCGACTATCCGCTTCCTTCTCCGCTTCTCCCCCGTCCAGGCGCGCGAGCGCGGCTCCGAGGGCTTGCGCGGGATTCACCCACTCGACATCGCGCTCACGCGCGAACCAGGTCCGTTGTTTTTTTGCGAGCTGTCGTGTGGCCGCCACGATTCTTTCTTCGGCTGTCGCCCGGTCCGTCCTTCCCTCGACCCAGTCGGCGATCTCCCGATAGCCGATTGCCTGGAAGGCGTTGGAGGTAAGCGGCGCCCCCTCTTCGAGAAGGTGCCGGACCTCTTCGGCCCAACCGGCGTTCATCATCCGGGCGACCCGTTGGCGGATCGTAGCATAGAGATCCTCGGGCGATGGCTTGAGACCGATCTTGATCACTCGCCACCGGGCGAGCCAGCCTCCGCCGGGTCGGGGGCGCTCGGAAGCGCGGACTCCCGTCGTCAAAAGAATCTCGAGTGCCCGCAGGATGTAGCGGAGGTTCGCCGGAGGAATTCGGCGGGCCGCTACGGGATCGTTGACCTGGAGGAATCGATGAGCCTCCGCCGGACGATCCCTGGCCCACTGCGCCAGGCGCGCGCGCAGATCCGGGTCCGCCGCCTCGCCCGGAGGAAGACCCTCCAGGAGCGCTTCGAGGTAAAAGCCAGAGCCTCCGCAAACGACGGGAAGACGCCCGCGGCGTGAGATCTCGGCGAGGACTGCCCGCGCATCCCGGGCCCACCGCCCCGCCGAATAATGCTCGCGCCAATCGGCGACGTCGACCAGGTGATAGGGAACCTCCGCGCGCTGATCGGCCGAGGGTTTGGCAGTTCCGATGTCGAACCCGCGATAAACCGCGAATGCGTCCGCTGAAACAACCTCGCCGTTGCGGGAGAGCGCGATCTGATGCGCGATCCCGCTCTTGCCCGAGGCGGTGGGCCCGAGAATGATCAGCAGGGGCGGCGGAGCGATGAGCTTCACGGAAGCCCTCGCCATGTCACTCGGGTGGCTCCCGAGGACATCTCGAGACGGACGTCGGACAGAAGGTCCGTGCGAAAGAGGTGAATCCGGGCGGCAGCGAGCGTTCCAAGAGTTTCCGGCGCGGGGTGACCGAACCGATTGTCGCGGCCGCAGGAAAGCAGAGCCGCCCGGGGCGCGACGGCCGCGAGGAAAGCGGGAGTCGTCGCCGTGCGGCTCCCGTGATGCCCCACCTTGAGAAGATCGGCGCGCGGAACCCGCCCGCGGCGCAGCAGGGCGGTCTCGGCCGGCGCGCCCGCGTCCCCGGTTAGAAGGGCGCGTCGGCCCTCCCGCTCGAAGAGCAGTACGAGAGACTGGTTGTTGACGGCGTCGGACTTCAGCCGCGGTCCTCCGGAGTGGATCGCCGTCAGCTTCGCGTCCGGCCAGACGAGCGCGGCTCCAGCCGGCAGAGTGGAGGATCGAACGCCGCGGCGCCGAGCGAGCGCGTCGAGGTCGCGGAAGAAATTCGACTCATCCTCGCCGTCGGATCGAGCGAACAGACCGACCGGCAGCTCTTCCAGGATCGCGAAGAGCCCCAGCGCGTGGTCGGGATGAGGATGCGTCAGGATCGCCGCGTCCAGCCGGGCCACGCCGCGGTCCAGAAGCTTGGGGAGCAAATGTGTCCGGCCGAAGTCGCGGGCGTCCAGATCGAAGGGACCTCCCCCGTCGATCAACACGGCGTGCCGCCTCCACCGAAGCAGCACGGCATCGCCCTGCCCGATGTCCAGCGTCTCGACCGACAGCCCCCGCATGGGACCCGAAGGACCCGGGCGCACCGCGAGGAAAAGGAAGGTCAGCGCCGCAGCCGCTGCGCTGACCTTGCGAAATCTTCTCGGCAGCAGGGCTGCGGAAAAAGACGCGACCGTCACGAGCGCCACGAGCAGAAGCGGCGGAGTCGGCCTCATCAACGCCACGCCGGAGGCGCGCTCGGCGAGAAACTCGAGTGTTCGAGAGCCCGCTCCAAAGAGCCACGCGATAGGCGTCGCGAACACGCCCCCAGACAAGAAGAGCAGAAAAACGGTGCCCAGCGCGATCAGCGCCGCGGCGAGGGGCACGCAGAGAGGCGCCGTCAGCCAGCCGCCCACCGAAACGGTGTTGAACCGCCAGAGGAGGATGGGTGACGTGCCCGCCTGAGCGGACAACGCGGCCGCGAAGGCGGAGAAGAGTCCCTGCGGCCGGCGCGGAAGCACCTCTCGGATCGGCTCGAGGAAAAGCGCGATGCCGAGAACTGCCGCGAACGTCAAGACGGTTCCGACCGACCAGATCTCCTTCGGGGCAGCCAGGAGAATCAGAATGGCGGAAAGTCCGATCGCCTGGAGAGGTCGCACCGGACGCTCGAGAAGGCGCGCGCCGAGATACACGAAAAAAACGATGCCGGCTCGAGTGGCCGGCGGATTCCCGCCGGCGGCGAGCACGAAGAGGGCCACACCGAGGAGAAGCAGCGCGTCCCGCTTCTTGCCCCGTACTCCGAGCGCGCGCAGCAGGGCCAACAGAAGACCCGCGGCCAGGGCCACGTGGAGGCCCGCGACCACGAGCATGTGGTAGAGGCCGCCGCGCCGGTAGCGCGCGACCATCCCGCGATCGAGGTCCGCCGTCCGGCCCAGCATCAGCGCCGCGAGCGGCCCTCGCACGTCGCGATCGAATTCGGCCCCGCGTGAGCCGACGGGAGGCAATCGGCCGTAGAGCCACCGGTTGGCGGCCGTCAGGAGCGAGCCCGGAGTCCGGCCGCGGCGCTCCACCCGCGCGGCGCTCTTGACAGAGAGCCGGTAGACCGGCCAGGGAGCCTGGATGTCCCGATCGGAAGCGGACGGACCCTCCCGCGTCAGGTGCCCGACGAGAAGGATGCGATCGCCGCGCCCCGCGACGGACTCGATCGGCTCTTCTCCCGAAACGAACAAGAGAACCTCCGCGGGGAAAGGGCGCCAGAGCCCGGCCGTTTGAACTCGCTCGGCGCGCATCTTGCCGTGCGCCCGCGGCGGCGCGCCGCTCCAGAAGTCCGTCAGGACTCCCTCGAGACGATCCGCGCGATCCCGACCCTCCGGAAGCATCGCGAATGTCTCCCGCGCCTGACGGGCCGGAAACGACACGCGCGCCAATCCCGAGAGGAAGCCTGTCCCAATCCAGAAGGCAAAGAACGCGAGCCGAGCAACGCGCAAGTGGCTGCTCTGCGACCGGAGCGCCAGGACTTCCGCCGTGAGCAGCAACAGGCAAACAGCCAGTCCTTCGCCCGAGACCGACCAGGCTCCGAGGAAAGTGCCTGCCGCCAGGAACATCGCCGCCCAGGCCGCCGGAATCCTTCCCGACCGGGCGACGGGCCCGATCAAGCGGAGCCCTTTTTCTCGAGGGCCACGATCACCTCCACCCGGTGCGTGCCTTCGAATTGATCGTACAGGCGCGCCGAGAATACCCGGTAGTTGCTGTCGAGAATCGTCGTCAGGTCGCGCGCCAGGGTGGCCGGCTCGCAGGAAACATAGAGGATGCGGCGAGGGATCCGTTGCGCCAGGACAGCGGCAAGCTCTCGGCCGAGCCCGGCTCTTGGAGGATCGACGACGGCCAGATCGAAATCCGTCGAGTCTCGGACAGCGAAGGAGGAAACGGGCGAGGCCACGATGTCCCAACTTTGCCCGTCCGACCAGAGAGAGCGCGCGGCTTGCGCGTCGCGGATGGCGCTGCGGCCCGCGTCGACGGTGGTGACTTGATGTCCGGCGTCCAGAAGCGCGCCTGCGAAGAGCCCGTTCCCGCCGAAGGCGTCGAGAGCTCGTGCCGCGGGAATCTCGCGCGCGAGGTCCCGGATGTGCTCGTACAGGCGTCCCACCAGATGCTTGTTGGCCTGGAAGAACGTGTCGACCGAAATGGGAAACGTCCGGCCGCAGACCTCGACCATCAACCTTGGCTCTCCCTCCTGCTGGAGGAGCTGCTCCCCTTCCACGACACGAACTCCGTCGAGTACGGAAATCATCTCGGCGGCGAGGCGCGGGGCGGCGGCCGAGTTGCCATCCAGAAGGAATCGGCCGAGCCGCAGTTGCGAGTCCGGCGTCTCGAGCAGCGACACCTCTGCCACGCGGGCTCCGCTCGCGGCGATGGCTTCCCGAATGCGCGGCAAGAGCTCGACAGTCTGCCGGGAGAGCGCCTCACAGTCGGTCAAGGGCTCGACGCGATGCGACCGCGGAGCGAAATACCCCAGAACCGTGTGGCTACCCGAGCCGGAGACATGGAGTCGGCTGCGGATGCGGTACCTCGCCGGAGAGCTCTCGACCGCCAGCGAGCCGAAGAGCTCGGGCGCCTGCCCGCCGATCCGTTCCATCGTTTCCAGGAAGAGCGACCTCTTGGCTTGGAGAGCGGCGTCCCGCTCGAAATAGGCCCAGTCGCAGCCCGCACAGGAAGCGTGCGGCCCCGAGAGACGTTGCGGCGAGCTCTTCTGGATCTCCAGGGCTTCCCCTCTCCAGAAGTTTTTCTTCAGCTCCCGAATCTCGGCTTCGACCTCTTCGCCGGGAAGCACGCCCGGGATGAACCCCACCCCGTCTGAGGTGCGCGTGATTCCTTCGCCTGTCGGAGCGAGCTTTTCGATCGTGACGCGCATGGGAAGTCAGTCGACAGTCTTCAGTTTCAGTCGACAGTCGACAGTCGACAGTCGACAGTCAACAGTGGACCCGCTGCATTGTCTGTCGACTGTGAGCTGTCGACGGACGACTTGCGCGATCATGGCAGGAGCGTGAGCCGAGGAAGATCGAGTCTTTCTCGAAGCAGCCGGCGTTCCAGGGCGTGCACGGTCCTCAGCTCGGCGGCCTCGTCCATTCGACCGCTCGCGGCGGCGACCCGATGCGCGGCCTCCTCCGCGATCCCGCCGCGCTCGGCCTCGGGCAGGCCCTCGAGCAGCGAAGCGGCGAGTCTCCGATCCAGACGTGCGAGCGAAACCTCGATCTCCGCCGGGCTCTTCGGGGAAGAAGCCAGCCGCCCGACCGACCGCCGTGCCGCTTCGATCGGGGCCGAGAGGTCGGGGCGCCGAGCCGCCAGGTCCGTGAGCTTCTCCTCGAGGTTCGCGAGAGCGGGCGCGACCTCCGCCGTTTCCGCTCGGCCCTCCCCGCTGCCCACGCGTGCTTGCGCGCGGCGTTCCCAGGCCGCCAGCACGGCGTCGCGGCAATATGCAAGCGAGTTGATCCTCCCCGTGGCCGCCCGCTCTTCCCGGCGAGAGAAAGCCTCGTCGATACCCTGCTCGATGGCTTCGATCGGGATGCCCAAGGCGCGCCATTCTTTCAGGAGGGCGAAGTCCTTCGGCGACAGAAGAAAGGGCGTGCCTCGACGGCGGATGAAGGCCGCTTCCGCCGCGGCGTAGAAGTCCCTATCCGCCGCGGTTTCGCTCATGGATCAAAGAGAGCCCGGTCAGCGTGAGCAACGGGTCCACCTCTTCGATCCGCTCCGATCCCGCCCCGAAGAGCTCGGCGAGCCCTCCCGTCGCGATCACGCGCGGCCGGTGGCCGATTTCCTTTTCGATCCGCTCGATGACGCCGTCCACGAGCGAGAGGTAGCCGAAGTAGAGCCCGGATTGAATCGACGCCGACGTGGTCCTTCCGACGACCCGGTCGGGCCGGCGGATTTCCACCCGCCACAGCCGGGCCGCCTTTTCAAAGAGAGCCTCGGCCGAGATCGTGATGCCGGGCACGATCACGCCGCCCGCGTACTCTCCCCTGGCTGTCACGACGTCGAAGGTGGTCGCGGTTCCGAAGTCGACCACAACGCACGGCCCGCCGAGCCTCGCATGCGCCGCGACCGCGTTGACGATGCGGTCCGCGCCGACCTCCTGCGGAACTTCGTAGAGGATCGGCATTCCCGTCTTGACCCCGGGCTCGACGAAGAGCGGCTCGGAACCGTAGAGCTGCCGGAAGGCCTGCTTCATCGGAAAGTTGAGCGACGGGACGACGCTGGCCACGATGACATCGAGCGGCGGACGGTCGGCGCGATCTCCCACGAGCCCGGCAACGGACAGGGAGATCTCGTCGGAGGTCGCGTCCCGCCGGGTCGTCAAGCGCCAGTGACGCAGGAGCGCGCCGCCCTCGTAGAGGCCGAGCACGGTATTGGTATTGCCGACGTCCACCGCGAGCAGGGCCGAGGCATTCTGTTTTTCTCGGGCGGTCACCATCGTGTCATCTCTCCGCTCGTCATGACTTCCTCCCCCGACTTGGTGGAAATCCTCAAGAACCCTTCCGGAGTCACGCCGAGATACTGGCCGGTGATCTCGTTTCCGCCGCGGCGCACCGTAATCGAGTCCCCGGAGCGATGAACCGCCACCTTCTCCCACCGCGACGGTTCTTCCTTCCAATTCGGGTTGGACAACTCCCGGTCGAGGCGGTCCAGCACGCTCTGCGCCACGGCCGCGAGCGAGATCGGCCGGTCCGCCTGTTCTTCGAGCGTCGTCGCTCCCGGGACGGGCAGCTCCGGCGCCCGGCCGAGAACGTTCAGTCCGATCCCGATCGCGAGGTAGGTGTCCTCCCCCTGCGTTCGCGACTCGGAGAGAACCCCGGCGAGCTTGCGTTTCTCCACGTACAGATCGTTTGGCCACTTCAGCCGCGCCGCGACTCCCGTCGCATCCTCAACCGCATCCCGCACCCATCTCGCCACCGCGAGCGGGATGAGCGTCAGCGGCTCCTCGGGCCGCGCCGGGCGCACGAAGGTCAGGTAGAGGCCTCGGCCGGCCGGCGCGACCCACTGGCCCTTCCGGCCGCGCGCCGACGACTGTGCCTCCGCCAGAATCACGGTCATCGGGAGGTTCTGATCCTCATCGAAGTAGAGCTCGATGACTTCGCGCGCCAGATCGTTCGAGGATCCGGCGACGGCCAGGCAGGCGAGGTTCTCGAAGTTTGCCCAGCGGCCGGCAATCAGACCGCCGTCCGCGAAGGCGATCACGCGGGGCCGCCTGAGAGTGCCGCCCGCCGCTCCTCCAATTCGACCAGGCGCCGCCGCGTCTTGTCGACGACGGCCGGCGGGGCCTTGTCCAGGAAGGAGGGATTGCGCAGCTTGGTCGCGAGCTCCTCGATCTCTCCGTCCAGTACGGTCAACGTGCGCTCTCGTTTCCCGTCGTCGGCCTTCGCCGTTTTCTCGGGAAGCCCGAGCCCCAGGGCGATCCCGGAAACGACGTCTCGGACGGCCGCGGCGGGAGGAGCCTCGAAAGAGAACCCCGACAGGCGCGCCAGGTGCACCGCGAGAGACGAGAGCTCTCCGACATCCGAGGCGAGCGCCGGATCCGGAGACTCCGGATCGATCCATAGCTCGATGCGCTCGGTGGGGGAAGTCCTGCGCTCGCGCCGGAAGCTGCGGACACGAGTCACCACGGCCCGCAGGGCCTCGACGACCTTCTCGGCGCGCTCGTCGGTGCTGTCCCCTACGCCGTCCGGATAGGGGGAGACGATCAGGGTGCCGGGTTTCCCGGAGAGCTTTTCCCAGATCTCTTCGGTCACGAACGGCAGGAAGGGATGGAGGAGGGCGAGCGAGTCGGCCAGACACCGGCGCAGCACCCCGCGTGCCGTCTCTCGCGCGGGCTCGTCCCCTTCCTTGCCCGAAAGCAGCGGCTTGACCATTTCGAGGTAGCCGTCACACAGCTCGTGCCAGAGGAACGCGTAGAGGGTTTGCGCGGCCTCGTCGAACCGAAACGCGGCAAGGTGGTGGTTGGCGCCCTGGGCGGCGGCCTCGAGCCGCGAGAGAATCCACCGGTCCGGCAGGCTCAGACTTCGCCCGGCGAGACTCTCGGGCACGGACCTGCCCTCCAGGCTCGCGATCGTGAAACGCGAAGCGTTCCAGAGCTTCGTCACGAACGCGCGGGAGCCGGTCATGCGCGCCTTCTCGACGGCGACACTGTCGCCCGCGGCGGCGGACGAAGCCAGCGCGAAGCGCACCGCGTCGGCGCCGTACTCCGCGATCGCTTCCAGCGGATCGATCACGTTCCCCCTGGTCTTGGACATTTTCTCGCCGCCCACACGCACGAGGCCGTGAAGGTGGACGGTCGAGAAGGGCTCACGGCCCGTGAAATGGAGGCCCGCCATGATCATCCGAGCAACCCAGAAGAAGAGGATGTCGTAGCCGGTCACCAGCACGTCCGTCGGGTAGAACTCCTTGTAGTCGGCCGTTTCCTCCGGCCACCCGAAAACGGAGAAGGGCCAGAGCTGGGAGGAGAACCAGGTGTCCAGCACGTCCGGATCCTGCTCGAGGACGGTCGACCCGCACGTGGGGCAGGAGGTCGGATCCTCTTCCGACACCGTCAAGTGACCGTTGGCGCAGGTGAAGGCGGGAATCCGATGTCCCCACCAGAGCTGGCGCGAGATGCACCAGTCCCGGATGTTGCGCATCCAATCGAAGTAGACCTTCGTCCACGGATTTTCCGGAACGAAACGCACCCGCCCTTCTTCGACCGCGGCGATGGCGGGAGCGGCCAGGGGCGCGATCTTCACGAACCATTGCTCGGAAAGATAGGGCTCGATGACCGTCTCGCAGCGCTGGCACGTGCCGAGGTTGATCTTGTAAGGCTCCTCTGCCACGAGCCGTTTCTCCGCCTTCAAGCGGGCCACGACTTCCTTGCGGGCCTCGAAGCGATCGAGTCCCGCGAACGCCTCACCGGCTTCCGGCGTCATCTTCCCGTCCGGCCCGATCACGACGACCGTCGAGAGGCCGTGGCGCTGGCCGCTGGCGAAGTCGTTGGCGTCGTGCGCGGGAGTGACCTTGACGATGCCGGTGCCGAACTCCCGGTCGACCAGGATGGGATCCTCGATGACGGGCAGCTCCCGCCCCACCAGCGGCAGGATCGCCGTCTTGCCGCGCAGCCTTGCGGTGCGGGGATCCTCCGGATGGATCGCGAGGGCCGTATCCCCGAGCATCGTCTCGGGGCGGGTGGTCGCAACAACGGCGCCGGAGGAGACGCCGGGAACGTCGTAACGGATCTTGTAGAGAGTTCCCTCGACCTCCTTGTGAACCACCTCGAGGTCGGACACGGCGGTGCCGCAGCGGGGACACCAATTGACGACGTAGCGGCCGCGATAGATCAGGCCCTCTCCGTAGAGCTGCACGAAAGCTCGCCGGACCGCGCGAGAGAGGTCCGGGTCCAGGGTGAAACGCTCCCGGCTCCAATCGAGCGAGCAGCCGAGGCGCCGCATCTGAGACTGGATCGTGTCCTTGGCCTCGCGCTTCCAGGCCCAGACCCGTTCCACGAACTTCTCGCGCCCCAGCTCCCGCCGCTGGATCCCCTGCTTGGCGAGCTGCCGCTCCATCACCATCTGGGTGGCGATTCCGGCGTGATCGGTGCCGGGGACCCACAGCACCCGGTAGGCCTTCATACGCTTCCAGCGGGCGAGAATGTCCTCGATCGTGCGGCCATAGGCGTGACCGATGTGGAGCTTGCCCGTCACGTTTGGGGGCGGGATCACCATCACGAAGCGGGGCGAACCGGCCGGGCCTTGAGGCTGAAAGCGGCCTTCCGATTCCCAGATGGCGTACCAGCGCTCTTCGAACAGCGCGGGGTCGAAAGTCTTCGGCAGCTTCCCGGGGTCGTCTGCCGGCGAACCGGGAGGATTTTCGGGCATAAAAAAAGGGCTCTCGGCCCTTTCCTATATCAGAAACCGTAAACGGCTTACTCGGTCGAGGCTTCCAGTTCCTTGATCCTCCGCTTGATCACGATTTCGGCCACGTCCGGGATGACCTCCCACGCGATCTCGCGGACGACCCGGTCCGAGAGTTTTTCCACGACGCGGCGGGCGAGCTTTTCGATCTGATCATCGCTCCAGTCGTTCCCGCCCGACTTCGCGACGTTCGACAGCATTTGAGTCAGCTCGGGGATCGAGGATTTCTGCGCCAGCGCTTCGATCTCGCGGGAAACCTCACCGCGGGACCCCTCCAGCCCTCGCTCGGGCGGATGCTCGAATTCCAGGGCCTCGACTTCATGGTGAACCTCGAAAGCCTCCTCCAGCTCCTCGGACGCCTCCGGCGTCGGAGGGGCCGACGAAACGCTCGCCTCTTGTGCGGCGAGCAGTTTCATCGGAGGTTTCTCGGTTGGAGGCTCGAAGGCCGCCGGTTCGGAGGACGGCGGAGCCGGCGCTGGAGAGGGCATCGGAATCGCGACCGTGGACTCGCTGTCGCCCCGCCCTTCCCCGAATGCCGCCACCTCGTGTGGAGCTTCCGTCTCGTCTGTCTCGTCTGTGGCGAACTCTGGCTCCGCCGCTTTTTCCGACTCCTCGCGCAGCCACGGGGGCGGCGCTTCCTGCCCGCTCTCCTCCTTCCCCGAGGAAACAGGCGCTTCCACTTTGGCTGCGGTTGGGGGTTCCTCCGCAAGAGTGGGGTCGGGGTGCGACTTCTCGAATTCCTGGATCGCCGAGTCCACGCCCCCGCGCCCGTATTCTTCCTCGAACGGATCGAGGCCTCGGGGGGGCATCCGAACCGCGGCGGTAAAGTCGTCCGCGGAGAATCCGACATCGAACGGGGCTTCTTCGGCCTCGGCCGGGGCATGTGGCACGGACGCGACAGGCATCGGGGCCGTCGCTCCCGAGGGCGCGCTCTCGTATGCGGCCGGCCCGCGGTCCAGCAGCAATTCGACCTGTGCGATCAGTTGCTGCGAGTCGAAGGGCTTGGAGACGATCGCGTCGGCGCCAATGCGCTCGGCCCTCTCGCGGTCGAAGGGCTCGAAAGTGCCCGACAGAAGAATCACGGGAATCCGAGCGGTGGCGGGACTGCTCTTGATGGCCTCGCAGACCTCGTAGCCGTTCTTCTCCGGCATCACGACGTCGGCAAGAACGAGGTCCGGGCGATCCTGCTGGATGCGCTCGAGCGCCTTTTGCCCATTGGAGACGCAGACCAACTCGTAGCCGCTGTCCGAGAAGGTCAGCTCCACGACCTTCTGGATCGTCAGGCTATCGTCCGCCAGCAGAATCTTTTTTGGCATGGGCTTAAGGTAAAGCGACTCAAAAAGTTACACGTGCTCGAGGAGACTGTCAATCGAGAAGGTGTTAGGTGATAGGTGTTGGGTCGTAGGGAACGTTCGGACCGCCGACCACCGACCACCCACCATCTATGTCCTCTCGGGGGCCCACACGGCGGCCAGATACCGTCCGGGCGGGCGATGCCCAATCGCTTCTGCGAGATAGCGCGATGCTTCGACCACTTTCGGCAGAGCCACTCCGGTTTCCACGCCCAGGCCCCCGAGCATGTAGAGCAGGTCCTCGGTGGCCAGGTTTCCCGCTGCCCCGGGAGCATAGGGACATCCCCCGAGGCCGCCGGCGGAGGCATCGAACGTGGTGATCCCGCACTGAAGACCGGCGTAGACGTTGGCAAGAGCCGTGCCCCGCGTATCGTGAAAGTGGAGAGCGAGCACGCCGCGGGTCACCCCCGACTCGTAGAGCGTTTCGACAACATCATAGACGCCGGAAGGGGTCGCCACGCCGATCGTGTCGCCCAGCGAGATCTCGTCGACGGGAAGATCGAGCAGCTTGTGCACGACCTCGCGAACCGCCTCCGGAGAAATGACGCCTTCGTACGGGCAACCGAAGGCTGTCGAAACGTACGCGCGGACGCGAATCCCTTCTTCCTTGGCGCGCGCGACGACGGGGCGGAAGCGCTCGATCGACTCATCGACTCCGGCGTGGATGTTGTGCCGGTTGAAGGTCTCCGAGGCGGCCGTGAAAACGGCGATCTCGAGAACTCCGGCCGAGAGCGCGCGCTCGAGTCCCTTGACGTTCGGCACCAGCGCCGGATAGCGCACGCCGCTCGCTCGATGGATCCGGCGAAAGACTTCTTCGGTGTCCGCGAGCTGCGGGATCGACCGCGGCGAAACGAACGAGCCTGCCTCGATCGCCGGCAGCCCCGACGCGGTCAATCGGTCGATGAAACCGACCTTCACGTCGACTGAGAGGCGCTCCGCTTCGTTCTGGAGCCCGTCCCTGGGCCCAACCTCGTAAACGGTGACGCGCTGCGGCAAGTGCGGGCGCTGGATGGCATGTTCTTCCCAGGTGTCCATCTGGCTAAAGCTATCAGCTGTCAGCTCTCAGCTGTCAGCCGGAAGCGGACTTCCGCGGTCCTTTGCTGAAAGCTGAAAGCTGAGAGCTGAAAGCTCTACTCGATCTCCACCAGCTCAACGCCGGCATCAACCAGATCTCCTTGATTGAAGCGAACCGCCGCCACGATCCCCTCCCGGGGCGACCGAATGGCGTGCTCCATCTTCATCGCCTCGACGATGACGACGACCTGTCCCCGCTCGACGCGGTCGCCGGCAGCCACCTCGACTCTTCGCACGCGTCCGGGCATGGGTGAGACGAGATTGCCGGTTTCACGGGCGCGCGCGGCAAGGCTCGACGCCTGGAGTGCCTCGAAAGCGCGTCCCTGGCACCAGATTCGGAGAGCGTCTCCCACGCGCGCGCTCCGGACAGACACGATGCGTCCCTCGATCTCGATCCCAACGAGTCGGCCGTTTAGCCGTCTCTCTCGAAAGGAGACGCGCCGATCCCCCAGAAGCGCCGTCTCCTCCTCCAGTCGGACATCGAGCGACTCCGTGCCGCAGGCGATCTTCACGAGCCCGGCCGCCACCCCGAGGTTTCGTCCCAGGGTTCCAGGAATCGGCGTGCCTCGCCGCCGCGAGGAGCGCCGTGAGAAAGCTCCAGCGCGGCGGCGATCCAGACGGCATCCGGGGTTGGAGGGACCGCGGCCGGCGGCAGCCGCGACACCAGGTCTGTCGCGTAGCGCCCGGACACAAAATCCTCCGAGGCCAGAACCGCATCGAGCAGGGGCGCGTTTGTTTCGACGCCGAGGACGACCCATTCCGCCAGAGCCCGGAGAGCGCGGGCGATGGCGGCGGGACGGCCGGGGGCGGATACGACCAGCTTGGCGAGAAGCGGATCGTAGTCGAGACCAATCGTGGACCCCTCCTGGACGCCCGCGTCCACCCGGACGCCCGGGCCGGAAGGTTCTTCCCACGCCAGCAGCCGCCCCGCGCGCGGCAGGAAGGAGACCGGATCTTCTGCGTAGAGTCTCAGCTCGATCGCGTGGCCCCGCGGAGCGAGGCTTCCCCGGCGCCACGCCTCCGGAAGAAGGTCGCCCTGCGCGACCTCGATCTGGGCGCGGACCAGATCGAGGCCGAGCGTCTCTTCGGTGATGGGATGCTCGACCTGGAGGCGCGTGTTCATCTCCAGAAAATAGAAACGGCCCGCCTCGTCCAGCAGAAACTCGACGGTTCCCGCCCCCACGTATCCGACCGCCCGCGCCGCCTCCGCCGCGGCCAGGCCCATCTTCCCGCGCAGAGCCGGATCGAGTGCGAGGCTGGGCGTCTCTTCCACGATCTTCTGGTGCCGCCGCTGAACGCTGCACTCGCGCTCGAAGAGATGGGCGACATTGCCCGAGCGATCCCCGAAAATCTGAAACTCCACGTGGCGGGGCCTCTCGAAGAATCGCTCGAGATAGACGCGGTCGGATCCGAACGCTGCCCGCGCCACGCGGCGAGCTTCCGAGAGCGCGGCCGGAAGATCCTGAGCGGAATCGACGCGAGACATCCCCTTGCCTCCACCGCCGGCCGACGCCTTCACCAGGACCGGGAAGCCGATCTCCACCGCTTGCGCCACCAGCGCCTCGTCGCTCTGCGCGGACTCGTCCGATCCCGGGACGACCGGGACTCCGGCCTCCCGCATCCGGCGGCGGGCCCGCACCTTGTCACCCATCTCCTCAATCGCGGCGGGCGGCGGCCCGATCCAGAGGAGGCCGGCCTCGCTCACGGCGCGCGCGAACTCGGCGCTCTCGGAAAGGAAGCCATATCCCGGATGCACCGCGTCAGCGCCGGCTCCGTGGGCCGCGGCCAGCAGCTTCGGGATCGAGAGGTAGGTCTCGAGCGGCGAGCCCGATCCCAGGGACATCGCCCGATCCATCTGCCCGATGTGCGCGGCGTCCGCCTCCGCATCGGCGTAAACGCCGACAGGCTCGATGCCCATTTCTCGCGCGGTTCGCGCGACGCGCACGGCGATCTCGCCGCGGTTGGCGATCAGAAGAGATCGGATCTTTGGAGAATCGGTCGATCGGTTCATCGGTTCATCGGTTCAGTTGCCCCGAACATAGCTTAGCCGGGTACTTGAACCGATGAACCGATGGACAGATGAACCGATCGGTTCTCGGGCTCTTATATATTGCTCTTTGGAGGGAAGAGCTTGTCAATCGAAGGTGGAATGAGGGGGGACCAAAAGCGCTTCGTCTGTGAGAAGTGCGGCAAGGTCTTCTTCGCATGGCGTCCAGACACGGCGCCGGGTGTCAAGGTCAAATGCTACTTCTGCAAACACGAGCAGGAGGACGACGCATCGCGCAGGCAGCCTCCTGCGCCACCTCCGCAGCCCGCGCCTGCGGCAGTCCCGCCAGCGCCTCCCCCGCCAGGACCCGCGGCACAAGCACCTGCCGCGGCACCCTCAGCAGCACCCGCGGCATCAGCCGCGGCTTCCTCACCCGCCGCGGCGTCATCGCCTGCACCGGCGCCGCCATCACCCGCCGTGGCCGCGGCTCCATCACCGGCGCCTGCAGCGCCACAGCCGCCGCCGCAGGAGCCGGAGTCCAAGGTTTAGGGGTCCAAGGTCCAAGGACGGAAGAGAGCCTACAAATCTTAGACCTTAGACGGTTTTCTCGCCGCCCAAGCGGGCGGCCTCTTCTCCAGAAAGGCAGAGAGCCCCTCCTTCGCTTCTTCCGACGCTCGCCTCTCGGCGATCGTTCGCACAGTCAAAGACATTGCCTCGTCCGGCGTTTTTCCGGCCACCTGCTCGATCAATCTCTTGGCGACCTCGACGGCCTCCGGGCCGGAGCTCAGAAGCGACTCGACTCGACGGCGGGCGGCGAGCTCCAGGTCCGCGGGAGGGACGACGGCGTGAACGAGGCCGATGCGATGGGCTTCTTTCGCATCGAAACGATCGCCGGTCAGGAAAAGATCGCGGGCCACTCTCTGCCCGATCGCGCGGAGAACGTAAGGAGAAATCACCGAAGGCAGAATGCCGAGCTTGACCTCGGCGAGCGAGAAGACCGTCCCCTCCGCGGCAATCGCGATATCCGCCGCGGCCACCAGTCCGACGCCCCCGCCGATCGCCGCGCCGTGAGCGAGAGCGATCACCGGCTTCGGGCAGGTATCGATCGCCCGGAGCATCCGCGCCATCCTCTCGGCGTCCGCCTCGTTCTCCTCTTGCGAGTAGCCGCCGGCCCGCCGCATCCAGGCGATGTCGGCTCCCGCGCAAAAGCTCGGACCCTGGCCGGCGAGCAGGACGACCCGCGTTTCGGTGTCCGGGACGAAATCCAGGAACACGCGCGTCAGCTCGGCGATCAACACGTCGTCGAAGGCGTTGCGAACCTCCGGGCGCGCGAGTGTCACGCGCGTGATCGGACCTTCACGCTCGAGACGCAGACGGAATCCTGCTGCTGGATCGGTCATCGTGGCGATTTTAGCGTTGAGAGTCGAGCTGCGGGCTCAATGGGGAGAGAGCGATCCTCCCCCCGGGTGCGCGAACACCCCCGAACGAGCCCCGTCGGTCCCCATGCGACCCTGCAAGTCGAGCGGCAGCGTCACATCCCCCGAAGGGAGCCGTAGGAGGATCTCGCCCGACAGGCCCGCGTCGACCTGCATGCCCGCATCGAACTGTCCTCCCAGGGCGGCCAGAAACTTCTTCCGATCGACTCGAATCGGAATCTCGACGCCCTTGATCTTGTGCGCGCGAAGAGTCCGCGGGGACAACGGTCCCTGCCCGACCTCCTGTCCGTTGACCCGAAGGACGAACCGGCCCGACGTCAAACTCACCGGCGACGCAAACGGGTTGGAGACCTTCAGGACCGCGCGCGCCTCGCTGCGTTTCTCCGACAACGCGGTCAGCTCGAGCGAGGTCATCTCGACGCCGACCGAGGGGGAAGTCTCGCCCGCGGCGGCGGAGGGGCCGGCCGCGGCCCACGCCAAAGCGGCTCCCGCCACGAGCCGCAGGCAGACGAGCGCGCAGACCATGCCCCGATCTTAACCCGCATGACTCATGATCGACTCCGGCCGTCGCTCGGATCTTTTCCGCCGCCACGGCGTCATCGCTCCTAGCCGATGCGCTCCGGCATCGCCGTCGTCGCGCTTCCTTGTCGCGACGAAAAATCTCTGTCGCGAGCAACAATCATCGAGGCGGAGCATTTTGGTTCTTGGATCGCCTTCTCGGCGTCAGACTCGGATCGTGCTTCGGCCGGGTGACCATGAGTCATCCGGGTTACAGCTCACATCCGGAACACACCGAACTCGGTCTCCGGAATCGGCGCGTTGTAGGAGGCAGAAATAGCCAGAGCCAGCGCGGTGCGGGTCTCGGCCGGGTCCAGGATGCCGTCGTCCCAGAGGCGAGCCGTCGAGTAGTAGGGACTCCCCTCGAGCTCGTACTTCTCGCGCGTGGGCTTCTCGAACTCCGCAACCTGCGCCGGGCTCATCGGCGGCTCCTTTGCCCGCGCGAGTTGATCCTGCTTGACCGTAGAGAGGACCCCGGCGGCCTGCGGCCCTCCCATCACCGAGATGCGCGCGTTGGGCCACATCCAGAGAAAACGCGGGCTGTAGGCGCGGCCGGACATGCCGTAATTGCCGGCTCCGAAGGAGCCTCCGATGATCACGGTGAACTTCGGAACTGCGGCGTTGGCCACGGCGTGAACCATCTTGGCCCCGTCCTTGGCAATGCCTCCCTGCTCGTACTGGCGGCCCACCATGAATCCGGTGATGTTCTGCAGAAAAATCAGCGGAATACGGCGGCGGGCGCAGAGCTCGATGAAGTGCGTGGCCTTCAGGGCCGATTCGGAAAACAGAATTCCACTGTTGGCGAGGATGCCGACGGAAAAACCCGAGAGCCGGGCGAAGCCGCAGATGAGCGTCGTCCCGTAGCGCGCCTTGAACTCCGAAAAGCGCGAGCCGTCCACGAGCCGAGCCACGACCTCCCGCACGTCATAGGGCTGCCGCACGTTCGCCGGGATCACTCCGTAGATCTCCTTCGGGTCGTAGGCCGGCTCTTCGGACTCGGCTCGGTCCGCCGGCAATTGCTTGGAGGCGCCGCCGAAGTTGGCCGCCACGGTGCGCGCGATCTCGATCGCATGCCCGTCGTTTTCCGCCAGGTGGTCGGCGACGCCCGAGATCCGGGTATGAACGTCGGCGCCCCCCAGCTCTTCGGCCGAGACCTCTTCTCCGGTGGCGGCCTTCACCAGCGGCGGGCCCGCGAGAAAAATCGTGCCCGTTCCCTTGACGATGATCGCCTCGTCCGACATCGCGGGAACGTACGCGCCTCCGGCCGTGCACATGCCCATGACCACTGCCACCTGGGGAATCCGCTTGGCGGACATCCGCGCCTGGTTGTAGAAGATGCGGCCGAAGTGATCGCGATCCGGAAAGACCTCCGCCTGAAGCGGAAGAAACGCGCCGCCCGAGTCGACCAGATAAATACAAGGAAGGCGATTCTCCTCCGCGATCTCCTGGGCCCGCAGGTGCTTCTTGACCGTGATCGGAAAGTACGTTCCGCCCTTGACGGTCGCGTCGTTGGCGATGACCATGACCTCGCGCGCCGCGACCCGTCCGATTCCCGTCACGAGGCCCGCTCCCGGCGCGTCCCCCTCGTACAAGCCATGCGCGGCCAGAGGCGAGAGCTCGAGAAAAGGGGATCCTGGATCGAGGAGGGCGGCGACGCGGTCGCGGACGAACATCTTTTTCTGCTCGGAGTGTCGGGAGCGCCCCGACCCTCCCTCTCGCGCCCGCGACATCTCCTCTTTCAGACTCGCGACGAGGGCCTCCATCGAGCGACGGCGTTCCTGGAACTCCGGTGAGGACGTGTCGATGTGGGATTCGAGGCGGTCCATGCAGAATGAGAGTCAGACGGGGGGACTGGGGGACTGGGTGACGGGGGGAAGGCTCCGCATATTTGACTCCCCGTCCCCCCGTCGCCCCGTCACCCCGTCCGCTCCACTCATCCCCGCACCCGCTCCCCCGCCGCTCGGCGGATGAAATCCACCAGCGTCTGCGTCGGCGTGCCGGGCAGGAAGATCTCTCGGATGCCGAGCTTTTTCAGAGGCTCGATGTCCTTGTCAGGAATGATTCCTCCGGCGACGACGAGAATATCCTCGCCCCCCTGCCCTTTGAGCAGCCGCAGGATCTCGGGGAACAGCGTGTTGTGAGCTCCCGAGAGGATCGAAAGCCCGACGACGTCCACGTCTTCCTGGATCGCGGCTGCCGCGATCTGCTCGGGCGTCTGCCGAAGCCCGGAGTAGATGACCTCCATGCCGGCGTCTCGGAGGGCCCGCGCAATCACCTTCGCGCCCCGATCATGGCCGTCCAATCCCGGCTTGGCGATCAACACCCGAATTGGTCGATCCGGCATTCGCGGCAGTCTAGCAGGACGCACGTCGCTTCCGCTCGTTCGGGATCTGGCTTCGCCACCGGCGCGCGGCTCGGCCAAAGGGCCTCGACCGCGCACCTGATCCCTCCCTCGCTCACGCAGCGCTGCGAAACCAGGAGGACTCTCGGCCGTTGCGAAAGGCGAGACAGCTCTTGATTGGCCGACCGGGGCACAGTCTGCTCGCGGCGCGCGTATCTCCCGAAGTAACCGAGGGAGGAGGCGCGCGCCGCGGGAGCGGAGCGTTGGACCCGAGACCAGGCGAGCGGTCGAGCCCCTTTGGGCGAGCCGATCGCCGGTGCGCCCACAAGGCGAAGGTCGCGGGTGCAACGCGGAGCGACGGTCAGTCCAGAAGCACCACGGGATCGCCGGTGCGCAGGCGATGCCCCTCGACCGCCCGGGCAACCACGCCAAGGTGGCCTCCGCGCACGGTCGCCAGACCCACGAGAAGCGAAGGATCACCTTCCCCCTGGCCGGAGGCATAGGTCGCGACGCAGTCGTTGCTTCCGCCCGTGATCTCCAACAGCGCGTCTCCGATGCGGATCTTGCGGCCGATCCAGCCGTGTTCATCGAACGCCTTGCCCTCGGGGATCTCGATGATCAGGTTCGCTCGCAGCCGCTGCCGCTCCAGCGGCGCTCCATAGGTCCGCTCGGCGAGCCGCAGCGTCGGTCGCGAGATCAAAAGGATCGAAGAGCCCACCTCTCCCGTTCGCTGTACGAGTCGCAAGCGGCGGCCGACCACGCTTTCGGCTTCCTTGAGCCACTCGGGGTCGGTCAGTGGATATTCTTTTCCGGCCGGAGTCTTTACGCGCGACCAGCGCTCGAACTCATCCGTTACGAGATCCTCGACGTAGCGAACCGAAAACGATAGCAACCGGGGAGCGGCGTCGACCGTCACCGTGCGGTTCGCTTCCGCATCGTAAAGGGTGCCGACGCGGTCCCCGACCAGACCTCCCGAGCGGAGCAACGCGGCGTCCGGGGTTTCTCCGCCCAGAGGCTCGACCGGAAACCGGTTCATCGTGGCGAGATGCCCGACGACCTCCGCCAGTTCCAAGCCCAATACACTCTCCGTTCCTATGTGACCAACGGACGCCCGATCGCATCATGGCACTCTCGCGTTCCGTTCGCGAGAGAATCGGGTAAAACCCAAGCAGACCGTCATTTATTAGGGCATCACGTCAAATATCCGAATGTTTACCGGCCTTTCTGAAGTCCTGCCGCCCCTTCGATCTCACCCAGTCGTTTCGCAAGCGCCTCCCAGGCCCTCCGGCGGTGCGAGAGCGCGTCCTTCTCCTCCCCCGTCATCTCGGCGAAGGTGCAGTCACTTCCTTCCGGGACGAAGAGCGCATCCCAACCGAAGCCACCGCTGCCTCGCGGAGCCGAGACGATTCGTCCGGCCGCCTCCCCGCGAGCCGCCACGATCCGAGTTCCGTCAAAGTACGCAATCGCGCAGACCGCTGTCGCTCTGCGGTCACTGAAACCATCGAGCATTCGGGGCAATGCGGCGACACCGGCGCTCCTCTCCAGCCATTTGATCAAGGCCCCCGGAAATCCTTCCCAGGCGACAATCGAGAGCCCCGAGTCCTCGACGATGACCGGACGCTGAAGGACGGCGTGCGCCGCTCGGGCCTTCGTCTCGACGATCTCACCCGGGTCGAGCGCCTGCGGCTCGGGCAGGCCGAGGGGAACGCAAACGAGGTCGAAGCCCAGCCGCTTCGCTTCCACCGCTTTCTCGGCGCGACTGGTGACGAGAACGGGGCGTCGGACCACGTGGGAGAAGTTATCAGCTAACAGATTTCCGTTATCCGTTTGGCCACCTCTCCGGCTTGAAACCAATAACTGAGAACTGAGAACTGAGAACTGAAAACCCGCAGGCGGAAAGCCCCCGACTTACAATAAACGTAATGGCTACAAGCCAAGCGAGCTGCCCGCGATGCGGCACGGCCGTTCCCGCGGAGGCGAAGTTCTGTTCGTCCTGCGGCTACGCGACCACCCGCCTGTCAGCCGGCCAGACCTTGGACGGGAAGTACGAGATCCTCGAAAAAATCGGCGAGGGAGGGATGGGCGAGGTCTACAAGGCTCGCCACATCCACCTGGACGAAATCCGAATCATCAAGGTCACCAAGCCCGATCCCCTCGGAGAGGGGCCGGAGCCGCGGCGTTTCCAGGAAGAGGCGCGCATCGCGACACTCGTGCGCCATCCCAACGTCGCGGCCCTCTACGACTTCTCGCGTCTGCCCGACGGCTCCTACTACATGGTCTGGGAGTTCATCGACGGAATCACGCTGGAGGAGTGGCTGCGCCGGTACGGGGCTCTTCCCGCGCCACGGGCCCTGGATGTCGCGCAGCAGGTGCTGGCCGGGCTCTCGCAGATTCACGCTCAGGGGATCGTGCACCGCGATCTCTCCCCCGACAACATCATGCTGCGCGAGACGAAGGACAAGAGGCTGGTCGCTAAGATCATCGATCTCGGCATCGCGAAACGCGTGGCGACAGAGACGCTTCAGAAGATGACCGGCACCGGCATGTTCGTGGGCAAGCTCAAGTACTGCTCCCCCGAACAGGCGGGCGCGCTTCCCTCGGGACAGAATGTCGACGGGCGCAGCGATCTCTATTCCTTCGGCGTCGTTCTGTACGAGATGCTCTCCGGCAAACCGCCCTTCGAATCGCAAACGCCGGAGGGCTACCTCGGAAAGCATCTGCACTCGCCTCCTCCCCCGCTCGACACGACCGGACTTCCCGTCTCGATCGGCCCGCGGCTGGCAACGATCGTCCAGCGAGCCCTCGAAAAAAACCGGGACCGACGCTTCCGCGACGCCGACGAGTTCGCCGCGGCACTGGCGCGGCTGCGGCCCTCCGCAACGGAGCCGATCGACAACGCGCCGACCGCCGTCATCCCCTCCCGGCGCGCGGCGCCCTACGTGTGGGTCGTCGGAGCGTTCGTCGTCGCCGCGATCGCGGCCGCTCTCTTCATCGTCAACCGCGAGGGGACCGGCGCCCAGAGACTGCCCGCAGCCCCGACGGCCGTTCCCTCGCCGGTCCCGCGAAATTCGCCGACGGCGGCGCCAGACGATGTCGTCCTCGCACCGCGAATCCTGGAAGACACGCCCCTCGTCCATCCGAGCCCGCTTCCGCAGACGCGCGTCCCGACGCGTGCGCTCGTGGCGCCGCCGCCCCCAGCGCCCACTTCAGCGCCGAGTCCCGTACCGACGCTGGCGCCGCCGCAAAAAGCCGAGCCGCTGCGCATGCCGGGAGGCCAGGTGGTCACGGAAAACATGCTGCGGCGCTGGATCGACGAGTGGACCTCGCGACCGCTCGAGAGGCGCGCTCCCGAAGCGGTGCGCATCGCATACATGTCAAAGTCCTGGATCCAGGCGCACCCCGACGAGCCCTTCGCCAGGCAGCTGCAGCCCATGCTCACGAAGAGCCTCAAGGACGACGCCGAGACAGCCCAGAACAACAATCGCCCGGGCCTCGCCATGGAGTTTCTCGTCGCCTATCTGCAGTTGAATCCCAACGACACCGAGGCTCTCAACCGACTCACGCAGCTGCGCGAGCGCTTTTCCGGCCCCGGCAAACGCCAGCGCCGTTTCGGTAACTAACGTCCGCGACTCTTGGCGCGGCTTTCGGCGGCCGGGACGGGCGTCACCGCGTCGAGCGTTTCGTCCGGCGAGGCCGCTCCGATGACCTTGTACATCGGGACCTGCGTGGAAAGGCCCTTCAGTGAGAATTGTCCCATCTGCGCGACGCGGAAGCGGCCCTTGATCGCTTCGTACGTCGCGGGCCCGATGCAGATCTCACCGGCCGACGCGACGAACTCTTCCATCCGGGCTGCCACGTTGACGGCGTTGCCCAGGACCGTGTAGTCGACCCGGCGCTCCGATCCGATCTCGCCGACGATCGCCTCTCCCGTATTCAAAGCGATCCGGACTTCGATCGGCGGCTCCGATCGCGCGGCTCGCTCGCGGTTCCACTCCGCCACCCCTTCCCGGATTTTCAGGGCGGCCGTCACGGCGCGCGCCGCGTGGTCGGGCTGGTCAATCGGCGCGCCGAAAAAAGCCATCACCGCGTCGCCGATGAATTTGTCGATCGTGCCGTCCTGCGAAAAGATCGCGTCCGACGCGAGCGTGAAAAACTGTGTGAGCAGCGCCGCGAGGGGCTCGGGAGCCATCTTTTCCGACCACGTCGTGAACCCCACGAGGTCGGCAAACGCGATCGTGACCGTCTTGGTCCGTGCCTTGTCGAAGGTTCCGGTCGCTTCGACGCCGCCGATGATCTCCTCCACGACCTGCGGGGAGTGGTAGCGCTCGAGTCGGCCTCGGATGCGCTTCTCCTCCTCGACGCGCTCATGGAGCCGCGCGCGCTCGATCGCGACCGCCGCGAAGTTGGCGAGCGCCGTCAAGAGGTCGAGGTCCTTCTCGGTGAAGGAGCCGACGTGGAGCGGCGAGTCGACGTGGATCACGCCGATGACCGAATCGCGGTTCCAGAGAGGCGCGCACATCGCGGACCGGATCTGCTGAATGCGGATCGACATTCCGGCTTCGAACCGCTCGTCCGTCTGGGCGTCGGAGGTCAGGACCGCGACCTTCTGGCGCACCACCATGTCCACGATCGTGCGGGAGTACGGAGCGGAGCCGTCGCTCGTGGCGCGCTGCTTGGACTTCAACCGGCTGACCCTCAGCTGGAGGTCCCCTTTTTCCTCGAGGAGGAGGAAGGCGCGATCGACTGGAAGGTACTCGAAGACCAGATCCATGACCTTCTGCAGAACGGCTTCGACCGCATCGGCGGAGATCAGGTTCTTCGCGACCTGAACGAGAATCTCGAAGACCTTGTTCTTGTAGGCGACGTCCAGGGCGGCGCGCTTCTTGGTGTCCGTGGTCTCGGGAGTCATCTGCGCCGATTTCTCCAGTCCAAAGTCGAGGTTGAACTCGGAGATCGGGCGGATGCAGGTCGAGGTCGAGTCCATCACCCGCTTCCCGGCCGGGGACACGGCGGCTTCCGCTTCTTCTCGGAAGCGCAGCAGGAACGTGCCGATCAAAGCCTGGTCCCCGTCCACGACCGGCGAGCGAGGAAGGGCACGGTCGTTGACGCGGATCCCGTTGGTGGACTGATTGTCGTAGATCACCCAGGTGCCGTTCTCCTTCTTCAGGTAGGCGTGGCGCCGGGAAACCGAAAAGTCGTTCAAAACAATGTCGTTTTCGTTGGAACGGCCGATCGAGGCCTCGGCCTTGGTCAGGTTAAAGACCTGCGGACGGCCATCGGCTTCGAAGAGGACCTGGAGCATGAGGCGCTTAAATTATAGCCGGTGGCGGTTCTTCACGGTCCCAGCCGGAAGATCACTCGCACGGTCTTGTGCGACGGGACGGGGCCGGTCCTCCCGCGGGCGGGACGGTACTTCCACCGCGAAACTGCCGCGACCGCCGCTTCGGAGACTCCCAGAGGGAGGCCGCGCTGAACCTGAATATCGGTGACAGCGCCCGACTCGTCGATTCGGACATCGAGCACCACGGTGCCTTCCACGCCGGACCGACGCGCCGCCTCGGGATATGGCGGGTCCACTTTCGAGATCAGCTCGGCGGGCTCCTCCTCAGCGGAAGCCCGCACCGAGGACTCCACCGCGGCCGGATCAAAGACCTCCTCCGACGTCTGCGGGGTCACTGCCGGCGACAGGTCACTGACTTTCATGTCCTTCAGAGCCTTACCCGTCTCCGGAACGATCGGGGGGCGCCGAGGATCGGGGGGGACCAGGTCCACGTCGCTCGAACGCACGAAACCGAGATCTCCGTCGGCTTGCCGAAACGCGTAGTAGTCGTGGTCGACGGCGTGGATCCGGATCGTTTCTCCCTTGCGCAACCGTCCCGCCCGCGGCCCCAGGGCGAACGGCGCGAGCATAACGTCTGTGTCCTCGGCGATGACTCCGAAGATCGCAGGGAAGCTGAAGAGTTTTTCTGCGCGCTTGCCTCGAGCGTCCCTGTC
>JBKPDV010000018.1:0-17123 GCA_046728075.1 Acidobacteriota bacterium
GGAACGAGCACTGCGGTCTTCCACGCCCGCAATCCGGTCCCGAAGAGACGCATCAGCATTCCCTGGACCCACGAGCTCGCCGCGGGAATCATGCCGTAGACACCCTGTTGCGAAAAAATGCTTCGCCAGGGCCGCCCTGCGGCCGCGGCTCTGGCGGCATCGTAGAAGTCGAACTCGTCGCCCAGAGACGAGAAGTACCAGTCCCGAAGATCGGACGTGCTGAGAAAGAAGAACAATCCCAACAGCACTCCGAGGAAGAGGACCTCCCAGACGGCGAGTCTCGGATTCTCCCGATTCGTGCTCGTCCGGGGACCGTCTCGTCGCTCACTCCAGAACAGGCCGCCGAGAATCAACGCCCACGACATCAGGAAACCGGCTCCATAAGGGCGGCCGTTCGGCTTCCAAAAGAGCCGCCAGAGAAGCCCACCGTACAGCGCGATCCCGAGCGACAGTGCCGCGACGGCAGCCGGAGAGCGGAGGGCGGCTCCGCGGAAGAGAGCAGGCACCGATCCGACGGGAAGTTCCTTCCAGAGACGCCGCGTGGCAACAGCCCAGCAGATCGAGCCCAGAACGAAGAGCCCGATGGCGAGAGCGGCCGGACCGGGATTGGGCCAGGCAGGCTCCAATGCTTTCAGCCAGGCGGGACGAGGCCCCTCTCCCTCGGGAAGCCAGATCAGGACGCACTGCCCGGCGGCCACCGACAAAAGGCCAACCAGGAAGAGAACGCCCGCAAGCTTGCCAGAAGTCCGGTCTGTCATGCACACCGGGGGCGACGGCGGTCTTCTTTGACCACCGAAAAACCTCGCAACTTTGAGGCAGGCAAATCGCCTTCAGGATCGATCATCGTCTCGCTGCCGGCGGCCGTCCCATCAAGACAGAGTCACTGCCGCGACATGCCAGGCGCGGCGTGCCATGAGAAAAAGCTGAATGAGCCATGCGCCAAAGCAAAGGGAAACGAACCCTGCATAGATCCGGATGAACCGAGGCGAGAGGCGCCTCGCGAGTGAAGAAATCTCCGACCGAGTCAGAAAAGCGCCGATCTCCTCCCGCAGGATGCGGAACACCCAATAGCAACTGACCGCCACGAGAGCGACGTTTGCGAAAGCGTTCCCGAGCGCGACAGTCCGGTTATCCGGCAGCAGCGCCGGGAATCTGCCGTACAGGACTTCGTGCTGATAGATGGAATAAAAGAAGACCATGGCGGCCGTCGCCGCTGCGGTATAGAGAAGGGAGAGCCGGTCTCTGACGGCCAGAGCAATCGGCAAGACCCAGATCAAATACTGTGCGCTGACATTGGCGTAGAGCGCAAAAAAGAGTAGCGGCGGACAGAGAAGGGCCCACCCGAGCGATGAGGTTCTAAAGAACGGTAGGGTCAAGAGAAAAAAGACATAGGCCGCCAGGAAGAGCCGCTGGCTATCCGAGACGGCTTGCTGGTCGAAATAAAAGATCTTCTTGTCGTGGAGGGCGTAGCTCGCAGCTCGAATGACCGCGGCCCAACCGAAGTCCGTCATTCCCTGGTAGCCCAGAACCTCGCGGAGGAACACCTGACGGGCGTGCAGGAAATACGGGAGGCTGGAGAGAGCGGACGGAAGGAGGGCCAGGAACGCGAAGACCGGAATCTCTCGCGCTCGTGCGAAAACCAAAAAGATCGGCAGAAGAAGAATCGGGTAAGGACGGACCGCGATCGCAATGCCTAACAAGAGTGCGGAAAGCGGCAGAAGCAGGTCCCGGTCGTAAGACCGAGACGCCGCTTCAAACACGTAATACGCGGCCAGGATGAGGACCGGAAGAATCTCCATCATGTTGCCGTGAAAAGCGGAGCTCAAGATCGCCACCGGGTTGAGCGCCCATGCGAGACTCCAGAAAAGAGCGCTCTTGCGCGTCGCGCCGCTCCGAGAGAGGACCGCGAAGAGCAGAAGAGTCGTGCCGCAGTCGGCGAGAATGGAAGGCAGCTTCGCGACAAAATCGAAGCGCCAGCCGGTCGCGTCTGCGATTCGGACAGCCCAGGCGAGCAGGAACTGAGAGTAGGGGCTGTAATGGAAGAGACGGAGTGCGTAGATGTTGTCTCCTCGCAGCACCGACCGTCCGAGATCGTGATAGGCCTCGATGTCCCCCGCCTCGGTCTGAAGGGCCCACGCGGGGATCAAGCGCACGACCAGGGTGAGAGAGAGAAGCGCGAGGCTCCAGCCGAGGCGCGTCCGGTTTGTCCACGGCCGTGAGGGAAGGCTCTCCTCTCCTGTCATCGAGGCCCACGAAGGGAGTAGAGCGTGAGATAGCTGTCGTTCATGACCCAGAGCTTGTTGTCGCCCAACACGGCCAGACCACGCGGCTGAAAAAAGAGTTTCTCGTCTCCCCCGGCGCCAAGGACTCGTCCCTGGATTCTGCCGGAACGGTCGAGGATCCAGACGCGCGCGGTCGAGAGTTCGCTCATGTACAACGAGCCGTCCGGCGCGATCGATAGCATTCCAGCCAGGCCCATCAGCCTGCGGCGTTGCCTGAGTCGTCCTCGGGAGTCGAGCACGGCGAGCTCGCGCGTTCTGCTCAGAGCGACGTAGAGCGTGTCCGGCTGTGCCGCCAGACCGACAACCTCATCAAATGCGGCGAGGCCCGGCGTTGCTGCGTCGCCCCAGAGAGAATCCGGTTGACCGTCTGGCAGGAATTTGCGAACACCCTTGTCCGGCTGGGCCACATAGATATTCCCAACAGCATCGATCGCCAGGGCGCGAGCGGCGGGGTCGGTCAGCTGCGCCTTCCGCAGAAACTCCCCCGATCGAGTGAAGAAGTGCACGAGCCCGGTGGATGCCTCGAGCAGGGCGATCGTGCCGTCCGGAGTCAAAGCGATCGCCCAACCGCGGAGCAGCGGACCGCGAGGAGGCCCTGCCAGCACGACACCGGACTCCCGGGTTCCGGCCGGATACGCGAGCACCCGCCCCCCGTGAAGGTCAGCGACAAAGATCGCGCCGTCCGGCGCCACGACGATCCCCTGTCCACTTGCGCGAGGAGTGATCCTGCCGGACGCGAGCGGAATCATGCGTTCGACGACCGCCTCCACGCGGGGCAGCGCCGCATAGGCGGCGATGAGCTTCCATCCGATGACGGCCGGCGCGACAACCGCGCCCACCAGGGCTGCGATCAGCAGCAGGAGAAGGCGCCGCCTCAGGCGATGGCGCACTCTAGGAAGGGAGCCGGCTCACGGGAAAACGGTGGTTGCCCCGGAGCGCCAACACCGTCACCGAAAGCGCCGGCCGATCAGAGAAACAGGTTTTCACGGGACGTCGCGAGGGTAACATGCGTTGCCCCGAGCGCGCCAAGCAGACGCACGCGGGCCTTTTCCATTCTCCGCTCTCCGCCGGAGTCGGTGTCAATCAGCTATAATTCTGTTCCAGTTGCGTGCCCTGAATTCATCCGGCCTCCGCGAACCGTCGGATGATTTCCCAGGCTCTGTCCCTCCCCCCCACGCACAGGTCGAGACGCCCAGCCACTGGCGAGGGGTGGCCGGCTGGCTCCTCTTCGTTCTCGGAGTCGGGGCGGTTGCCTGGGCAGAGTGGCGGTGGACTCAAAACCGTTTCCAAGCGGGTCTTGCCTGGATGCTCGGTGGAATCGCTCTCGTGGCTCTCGGGTGCGTTTTGCGTCGCCCGCCCACCCTGCCCGCGGCCGCCATCGCCCGCAGCCGGCAGCGCCGGTGGCTCGAGGCAGGGTTTCTCGTCGCTTTGACCGCCGCCGCAGGTGTGGTTCGCCTGGTTGCGCTCGACCACCTGCCTCCCGGCGGTTTTTTCGACGAGATACAGAACCATCTCGTGGCCGAAGACATCCTGAAGGGCGATCGGCCGATTTTCATCGCGGAATTTACGCAGATGCCGGCGCTCTTTTTCTACCTCCTCGCGGGGGCCATCGCAGTGGCGGGAAAGGGGCTGACCACCGTGCGAGGCCTGTCGGCCGTCATCGGAACATTGACCGTCCCCGCTTTTTATCTCCTCACGCGCAGAGCATTTGCCTGGCCTGTCGCCGCTGCGACCGCCATCCTCCTGGCGGGCTCTCGATGGCACATCACTTTTTCCCGCGTCGGGTTCGTGACGATCATCGGCCCCCTCCTCGAGATCCTCGCGATCCTCTGCCTTTGGAAAGCCATGGAGACACGAAGGCGGCTCTTTTTCCTGCTCCTCGGCGTCATGGTCGGAATCGGCCTCCAGTGCTATTACTCTTTCAATCTCTTCCCGGCGGTCCTGGCCATCGCCGTCGCGGCCTTCGCGGGTCGCAACGGCTGGCGCCATTGGGGAGCCGAGATGCTCCCCATTCTGCGAGGCCTCTGCTGGTCGGTTCTCGTGGCGGTCGTGCTCCTGCTCCCCCTCGCGCGTTTTGCATGGCGAAATCCGAAGGTGTTCTTTCAGCGGTCGAGCGTCGTGGCGATCTGGAACCCGGCCCATCATCTCCCCTGGCCAGCGATCCTCTGGCAGAACGCCGCCACCAATCTCCTCATGTTCCAATACCGTGGAGACAACAATCCCCGCCACAACATCCCGGCAGCGCCGATGGTCAATCCGATCGAAGGGGTCCTGCTCGGTGTGGGACTGGGCGCCGCCCTCGCTCGAGGATGGAAGTGGCCGCAGGCGACCTGGCTCGGTTGGTTCCTGGTGATGCTTCTCCCGGCGATTCTCACGATCGAGGCGCCGCAGTCACATCGGGCCGTCGGGGCGATCCCTGCCGTCTACCTCCTGATTGGCCTGGGTCTTCAGGCTCTCTACGCCTTCGCCACGGGATCCGCGGGCCGATTCCGGAAGACGGCCGTTGCAGCAGCGGTGGTCGTCGTGAGCGTGGCCGCCGCTTCGAAGGATCTCTCCCTCTATTTCGGGGTTCAGGTCCGAAGCTCGGAAGCCTGGCAGGCGTTCGAGGCGGATCATCACGCCATTGGCCGATTCTTGAAGCCCTATGGAAACCGCTGCGACATCTGGGTCAACCCGCTCTTCTTTGACTATCCTATCGAACGCTTTTATCTCGGACCGGACTTTTCCTATGAGCGTTTCCGCCTGTCCGAGCACCTTCCCATCTCGCCGGAGCGTGTCCACAAAGAACGCGAGGGACTGCTCTATGTTCTCGAGCCGTACCAGGAGGGTTTGTTTCCGCTGTACCAGGCTCTCTATGAGCATGCCCAAGTGGGCGTCCACCGGGATCCATTCGGGAGACCGATGTTCGTCCACGTCCTCGTTCCCCGGGGGGATCTCGAAAGTCCACGTGCCGTCGAAGCCGGTCGGTCGGGTTTTCTGGGCGCCTATTACGCGAACGAGAGCTGGGCCGGTCCGCCGAAAATCGTTCGGCGAGAGCCGGCGGTCTGGTTTCACACGCACTGGCACGAAGACATCCTGCCGCACCCTTTCACGGCGGACTGGACGGCCATTCTCCGAATCGACGAACCGGGAACCTATTCTTTCGAGCTCGTGACGTCGGGGCCGACGGTCTTGTCCCTGGATCGGAAAAAAGTGTCCGGCACACAGGCAATCGACAATCCCGATCCTCAACGGATCACTCTTCCGCTGACCCGGGGAGAACATCTGCTCGCCGTCAGCTACTGGGAGGAGAGCACTCGCCTGACCATCACTCTCTCCTGGCAGCCACCCAACGGCAAGACCGAGATCATTCCGATGAGCGTCCTTCGTCCCCTGTCGGCGGAAGAGTATGCGCGGGCGCGGGACAGCCTCCCCCGCCCCGTTCCGGCAAGCTGATCGTTGGCGAGCGCAAGCCCGGTCTCGGCGGAGCTCAGCGATCACCTGTTGCGCTTCTGCTACCCTCCAAACGAGACACTGAGATGAGTTCAGTCGCGAGCCGGGTCCGCTGGTGGTGGGTCGTTCTGTTCCTTTTTGCGCTGTCCGTTCGGCTGTTTCGAGTCGACTGGGACCAGCACCACTTCTACCATCCGGACGAACGCGCGGTCGGCTTCGCTGTCGAGCGCCTGTCCTTTTCTCCCCTCCAGCTCAATCCTCACTTCTTCGCCTACGGCTCCTTGCCCCTGTATGTGATCAAGTGCGCGACCTCCCTGGTCGGAGCCGTTCCCAAGTGGCGCGGCTACGACATGAGCATCTTCGTGGGGCGGGCGATCTCCGCCCTCTGGGGAGCGGCGACCGTTCTCCTGATCGGGATCCTGGGAGCTCGCCTGTATGGCCGAAGGGTCGGTCTCCTGGCCGGCTTCCTGATGGCCGCCGCCGTCCTGCACGTCCAGAACTCGCACTTTGCGACGAGCGATGTTCCGCTGACCTTTTTGGTTCTACTCGCCCTCTATTTCCTGGTTCGCGTCGTCGAGTCCGGGAACCTCCGCCACTTTCTCGCGGCCGGGCTCGTGACGGGTCTCGCGATCGCGACGAAGTTCAGCGCGCTTCCCATTCTTCTTCCCGTCGGGATCGCGGTTCTCTATCGCTGGGTCGTCGAGGGGCGGCGACCTCGCGCGCTGCTGCGCGGCGCGGCCGCTTTGCTCCTCGTGCCCGTCGGATTTGCTCTGGGCCAGCCCTACGCGATCCTCGACTTTCAGGCCTTCCGCAGCGACATTCTCGAGCAGAGCCGGATGGTGCGGCATGCGGGCATCGTTCCCTACACCAACCAGTACATCGGTGTGCCGAAGTATTGGTACGACCTCAAGGAGATGGTGCTCTGGGGCATGGGGCCACTGCTGGGGCTGGCGGCGGTCTTCGGGACGATTCTCTGTGGTCTGAAAACTCTCCGGACGCGCCGCATGGCCGAGGTGGTGCTCCTGTCCTGGGTCCTGCCGTTTTTCGTGATCACCGGCTCGTTCGACGTGAAGTTCCCGCGGTACCTCCTGCCCATCTACCCGCTGCTCATTCTCTGGGGCGCCTGGGGACTCGTGTCCTGGGCGTCCCGGAGCCGCGCCGGAAAGCTGATTCTCGGCCTCGTCGTGGCGGTCACCTTGCTGTGGCTCACGGCCTTCACGCGAATCTACACGCGCCCCCACACGGTCGTGACGGCATCCGAGTGGTTCTACCGCCAGGTTCCCGCAGGAACGAAGGTCGCAAGCCAGCACTGGGACGAAGGATTCCCATTCCCTTTACCCGGAAACCGGAACCCGGATCGTTTTCGAACAGTGGACTTGCCCTACTACGAGCCGGACACGCCGGAAAAAATCAGTCAGATCTGCAGGGAGCTCGCTTCCGCGGAGTATGCGGTTTTTCAGACGAAGCGGATCTACGGAGCCGTCACGCGGGCTCCGGAAAAATTTCCTCTGACCAACCGGTATTTCTACCGGCTCTTCGCCGGCGACCTCGGGTTCCGGCTCACCGACGACTTCGCTTCCCGCCCGACGATCCTGGGAATCCAGATTCCCGACGAGCTCGCGGACGAGTCGTTCTCCGTTTACGACCATCCCAAGGTGCTGGTGTTTCGAAACACGGCTCATCTCTCCGCGGCAGAAATCGAAGGCCGGGTGCTTCAAGGGACCCCCTCCCTCCCGCTGACTCGGCGCGACCTCCTGCTCGCGAGCGCCGCGCGATTCTCGAAGGCAGCGGCATCGCGGCGCGAAGAGCCCGCCCGGATGACCGCGACCGTGCCGGTTCGATCCGGCGCTGTCTCGCCGGTTATCGCGAAAACCCGAGCGCCGAGCGCCGGCGTTCGATCTCCGACTACGGCGACGCCGAAACCGGTTCCCGCGGCCCGGTCCATTCGCGAAAGACCGGTCCATTCCGTTTCCGCCGCGGCGATCTGGTTGCTCGCGCTCTACCTGATCGCAATCGCGACGTTCCCGCTCGCCTTCGCGCTCTTTCCGCGGCTCGGGGACCGCGGTGCCGGCCTCGCGCGAATCCTGGGGCTGGCACTCGTCACGTACGTCTACTCGCTCGCCGTGGGCCTGCGCCTGCTTCCCAACTCGGCTCTCGGCGCCTGGGTGGTCTTCGCCGCCCTCGCCGCCCTGGGCGCGGCCGCGCTTTCGAGAAAGCGGCGGGACATCCGGGAGTTCTGGCGGATCAGCTCGAGGCGAGTCCTGGCCGGAGAGCTCGCGTTTCTGATCGGCTACGTCTTTTTCCTGGCGTTCCGCGCCTTCAACCCGGAGATCTATTGGGGCGAGAAGCCCATGGACTTCTCGATCCTGAACATCCTCGTTCGCACGCCGGCACTTCCTCCTTCGGATCCCTGGTTCTCCGGCGCGCCTCTGGGCTACTACACGTTCGGCCAGGAAATGCTCGCGTTCCTGACTCTGCTCTGCAGTCTCTCCACGCGCTACACCTTCAACCTGGCCTTCGGCCTGCTCGGCGGGACCATCGTTCAAGGTGCCTACTCTCTGGGCCGCGAGTGGGGAGGACGGGTGCGGGCGGGCGTGGCTTCGGCGGGCTTGCTCGCATTCGTCGGGAACCTCGCCGGCCCCAGAGAATGGATCGTCGTTCGCCGCCTCAAGCACATTCCCCTCGACTGGGATTACTTCTGGGCGACCTCTCGCGTCATCAAGGACACGATCAACGAGTATCCCTTCTGGAGTCTCATCTTCGCCGATCTGCACGCGCACGTCCTGGCGATTCCCGTTTTCCTGCTGGTGATCGGGTTGGCTCTGGAGCTCGTGCGCGCGCACGCGGACCCCGACAGCCGGGCCCGGGAACGTCTCGCGGTCGCCGCGGTCTTCGGCATTGCGGCCGCCGCCCAGGCGCTGACCAACGCGTGGGACGCCCCCTTTCTGCTCGGGGTGTTGTTGCTCGTCGGGCTCGTCGCCGCGCTCGCGCCGCGCCGGCGCGGTCTGCGATCCTTCGCACGGGCCGCGACGACCCTCGTCGTGGCCGGCGCGGCGGCGTTTCTCCTGGCGCGGCCGCTCTGGGTCCGCGGCGGCGGTGTCCCCGGACACGGATGGAACGGCCCTTCCGAACCGGGCGCGGCGGGCGTCGACGTCCTGACTGTCTTCGGTCTCCTGTTCTTCCTCGCGATCGCCTGGTGGGTCACGTCCGTTCGCGAGAAGCTGCGGGAACGAGGAGTCGGGTTGCTGTCGCGCTACGGAATCACGCTCTTCGTCGCCGCGTTTCTCGCCGTGGCCGCCTTCGCCAGGATCGATCTCTTTCTGGTCGCCGGGATCCTCCTCTTCCTCTTCGCCGCACTGGGAGTCGTGGACAAGGCGGACGAACGCCTCGCGTGCGCTCTCCTCGCGGCGGGTTTCTTCCTCGTTCTCTTCCCACAGCGCGTTTTCATCTACGATCGGATGAATACATTTTTCAAGCTCTACCTGGAGGCGTGGCTCGTCCTGGGTCTCTCGACCGCCGTGCTCGTCTTTGGAGCGCGCGCGGGCAACATTTCTCGCTGGTCGGTTCCGGCTCGCGCTGTTTTCGCGGTTCTCATCGCGGCAGCGCTCTTCACGACCGTCACCGCCGGGTACGGCGCCCTCCAGCCGGCGCGTCGCACCTACCTGGCCGGTCCCCACACGCCCACACTCGACGGGCTCCGCTACCTGGACTATCAGCAGCCGGGGGAGGCACGGGCGGTCGCCTGGATGCGGCGGTCCATCCGCGGCACGCCCGTGATCGTCGAGGCGCAGGGACCGTCCTACCAGGAGTTTGGACGGATCTCCATGCTGACCGGGCTGCCCACGGTCCTGGGTTGGGAGTACCACGTGCAGCAACGGGGCAATCGCCCCGAGGAGATCGCGCAACGGCGTGGCGCGGTGAGCGAGATCTATTCCAATCCCGCAGCGGCGGTGGTCGAAAAACCGTTACGCCAGTACCACGTCGGCTACGTCTACGTCGGCTGGGTGGAGCGGAAAACCTACCCGGCGGCCGGCCTCGCGAAGTTCGACACCTCGCCGAGTCTGTTCGCAGTCGTCTACGAAAACCCCGAGGCGAAGGTGTATCGCGTAGTTGGAGGCGACACGCAGGACGTCCTGTCCGTGCGCGAGACGGTGCTTCCTCCGACGCCGGTCTCGCAGCCGGCTCCCCCAGCCCCCGTCGAGAATGCCGAGCCGGAAGAGAAGCCGACGATTCGGAAAAAACCGGATCCCGATCGTCCCGCCTGGGCGGGCATGAGGGAACCGCGGGACGGCGCCGTGGACGACAGCGGACGCGTCTGGCTCGCGGATTTTGGAAACTCCCGTCTGCGGATCTTCGACGCCTCGGGAGGAAGCCTCGGCGGATGGGGAGGCCGCGGAAACGGACAACATGGCTTCAACCAGCTCTGCGGCGTCGCCACGGTCGGAGAGGATCTTTATGTCGCGGACACCTGGAACGGACGCGTCGAACGCTTCGGTCAGGACGGGACATGGAAGGCCGCGGTCGCCGAGCTGTACGGCCCGCGCGGCGTCGCGGTGGCTCCTGACGGATCCGTCTGGGTGACGGATACCGGCAATCATCGAGTGATCTCCTACGATCCGGACCTGAAGAATCCGCGCGTCCATGGAAAGAAGGGGACGGAGCCGGGAGAGTTCGATGAGCCGGTCGGGATTGCCGTCGGCCCTTCCGGGCTGGTCTCCGTCGCGGACACCGGAAACCGGCGGATCCAGATCTTCGACCTGAAAGGGTATTTTCATGGTCAGTGGCCGATCGCGAGCTGGGCCCGGGGAAGCGAGGCGCACATCGAAGCGGATTTGGACGACAGCCTCTACGCCGCCGATCCGGCGCAGAACGCCGTGCTCCATCTGGACGCGAAAACGGGCATCGTCCGGGAGCGTTTTCTCGCGGACTCGGAGGGAAAGAAGTTTGTGAAGCCGACGGGACTCGCATTGGATCGAAAAAACCGTATCCTCTATGTGGTCAACACCGGGAACAACTCGGTCTCGACCCTGAAGCTTCCAAAGAGGGAGACGCCGCGATGAGGCTCGGAGACCGCTCCGTCCGTACAATGGGACTGTCCCGAAAGTGACGGAATCGATCGCGACCAGCGCGCAAGCCGTACCGAGCTCCGCCGCCGAAGAAGCCGAGCCGATCTTTCCGGCGCGGAAAGCGCTTCCCGGCTCGTGGCGGGCGGCGCTCGCGATCTTCTTTCTGATCGCCGCGGTCAGCCGATTCGCCGATCTCGGGTCGCGGCCGTTCCACCACGACGAGTCGATCCACGCCTATCAATCCAACACGCTGGCCCGCGACGGCAACTGGCGGTACGACCCCGCCTACCACGGTCCCTTTCTCTACTATGCCAACGCGCTCGTCTACAAGATCTTCGGAACGACCAACACGACGGCGCGCCTGCTGCCCGCTCTCTTCGGTTTGATCCTGATCGGCCTTGCGTGGCCGCTTGCCCGTTGGATCGGAAAGCCGGCCGCGCTTCTGTTCGCGGTTCTGGCGCTGGCGTCGCCCCACTTCACCTACTTCTCCCGTTTCATTCGAGAGGACATCTACAGCCTCGTCTTCACATTTGGAACCATCCTGGCGTTCCGCGCCTTTCTCGAGACGGACCGCGCCCGCTGGTTGACCACGGCCGCGGTCTTTTTTGCGCTGGCGGGCGTGACGAAGGAAACGGTCTACATGACGGCGATCGTCTTCCTCGTCTTCGGGGCCTGGATCTTCCTGGAACAGGCGCTCGCGGATCCGCAGCCGGCGGCGGGGCTCTCGAAGACCTTCGCAGGGACCTATCGCTGGGTGCGGGAACGATGGGGTCCGTTCTTCACGGCCGGGCTGGTCTTTCTGGTGCTGTGGGCCCTGGGCTATTCCGCGCTCGGGCGCTACCCGCAGGACTGGCTGGCCATCCCCAAGGCCGTCCGCTACTGGATGGGACAACACTCGATCGCGCGGATCCCCGGGCCCTGGTACTACTACGTTCCGCAGCTGCTCTATTACGAGACCGCGACGGTTCTGGCCGCCCTTCTGCTGGCGCGACGGCGCGACCTGCGCGGTGATCCGCTCGTCCGCTCGGTCGTGGTCGGCACGGCGGGCCTGACACTGGCGGCCCTGACGCCGGAGCTGCTCGGGTGGGGACGCACAGGAAAGAATCTCGCCCTTCTCCTCGTCTTGGGCGGCGTCGTCGGAGCGATCGCCGCGCTCCGGCTCTTTCATCCGCGGCGCGGCGTAGCGCCCCCGTTCCTTCGGTTCGTCGTCTACTGGACCTTTGCGTCACTGGCGATCTTTTCCTGGGCACGCGAAAAGGTCCCCTGGCTGACGGTTCACTCTCTCCTGCCTCTCACGATCCTTGCCGCCGTCGCGCTGGCGGATCTCTGGGCCGACCGAGCACGCCGGCAGGCCCGGCTCTCGCTTGCGGCCGTCGTCCTGCTTCTGGTGATCAACTCCTCGGCGATGCTGCTGGCCTGTTTCCGCTACGGCGCCTACGACGTCGCGCGCGAGCCCAAGCACGGCGAGTACCTGGCCTACGTGCAGACGACGTGGGATCTCGTGCGCGCCTTGAAAGACGTCGAGCTCGCGAGTCATCGCGTTCCCACGGGCCAGCCCGCCGTCACCGTCATGGGCGAATCCACCTGGCCCCTTTCCTGGTACCTGCGAGACGTCACCGTTCGTTGGACCGGCAGGCTCGAAGCGGCCGAGACGCCGGTCGTGATCGCCGACTGGAGCTCGGAAGGAGGCCTGGACAAGCAGCTCCAGGATCGCTATCGCGCGACGCGCGTCCCGATCCGCGCGTGGTGGTTTCCCGACGACTTCTTCAAGCGGAGCTTCTCCGAAAAGCTCCGGTGGTGGCTGTTCCATGAGCTGTGGAGCCAGATCGGATCGCAGGACTGCGTCTTCTATGTGCGCAAGGATCTGGGAGATTCGAGCCCTCTCGAGCCGCTGCGGGTTCCGATCCAGGACACGGGCATCCGGGAATTCCACGAGGAGGCGACGACGATCCCGGCGCTGCGCTCTCTGGGAAGCGGCGGGTCGGGACCGGCCCAGTTCGCGGAGCCGCGGGGTCTGGCCGCCGATGGGCGGGGGAACCTCTACGTTGCCGACACCAAGAACAGCCGCATCCAGGTTTTCGATTCGAACGGTCAATTCCTGCGCCAGTTTGGGACGAAGGGGCCGGGTCCCGGCCAGTTCAACGAACCCTGCGGCATCGCCGTCGATCCTCAGGGCGATCTCTGGATCGCCGATACCTGGAACCAACGCATCGTCCACATGAGCGCCGACAATCGTTTCCTCTCGGCGATCGGCGGAGAGGAGAACGGTTTCTTTGGTCCGCGCGCGGTTCTCGTCTCGCGCGGATCGGTCTACGTCGCCGACACCGGAAACAAAAAGATCGTGCGGTTCGACCCGCAGGGCCGGCGGGTCTTCGAGTGGGGTGGCGCCGGTATCGGGCCGGGACAGCTCGTCGAACCCGTGGGTCTGGCCGCGGATGCCGCCGGCAACATCTACGTCGCCGATACCGGGAACCACCGAATCCAGGTCTTCGATGCCGACGGAAAGTTCCTTCGCCAGCTTCCCGTCTTCGGGTGGAAGGACTTCTATACGGAGCCTTATCTCGCGATCGGTCCCTCCGATTCGATCTTTGCGACGGACTCCTCGACGGGTCGCATCGCCCAATACGATTCGTCCGGGGCGCTCAAGCGCACCTGGAAGGCCGACGGGGAGTTCAAGCTGCCCACGGGCATCGCGATCGACTCGTTCGGCCGTCTGTCTGTCTCCGACCGCGGAACGCACCGGATCTGGGTCTGGGCGCTGACCTCGCTCACACCGTGAGGCCTTCGCACGACACCGATCCATTCCTCGTGAGTTGACTGCTAGTGTCCTGGTTCAGAAACTCGTTGACTCAATCGCCCCGGCGTCGGGCCGTCTCCCTCGTCGGCACGCTCCGGCCCGGCCGCCCCGAGTCAGAACCGGGCCGTCGCTGGAACGCTCGTCGCAGTCCTCGTGCGGCGTAAGCTCTTTTCTGCCACGCTTCTCGCTCATCGCCGCCAGCGGGAGCCGGACCCGACGCCGGGGCTTTCTCTTCGGTTCATAAGTCACACTGAGAGCCCGGAGACGCCGGCGTTGCCCGGTGGCGGCCCTGTCCGAGGGCACACACCACAAAGGGTAATAAGCCGACGATGCCTCTGTGCCCGAGTGACCGGAGCGGCGGCCAGGTTCTTTCTCTTCGAGGTCTGGCCGCCGCGTGCCGCCAAAGGGCAATGACGGCGAATCCGGGGCGGCCTTCTGCGCCCAGCTCACCGGACGCCTCGTCAACGATTCTGTGGGACAGAACGTTATGAGAGGAAGACCTTTTCCTTGGTCCCGTCCAGCCATCGGTCGACCAGCTCGACTCCCTGCATGAGCGAGTGGTCCTGGTTGCCGATCTCGTACTTCCAGGAGCCGAAGCGGCCTCGCGAGTAGATCTCCTTCGACTCGAGGTAGGGCTGGATGACGTGGAGAGCCTCGTCCCGATCGAGGGAGGGAATCGGATAGGCGTGCGCCGCGTGAATCAGGTAGGTCGACTCCACCTTTGAGAGGTCGGAGGTCTGCAGAATCCCCTCGGCGACCAGACCATCCAGGACGGCCTTCACGAAGTCTCCCGCCGGAAGCGGGCGCGAGGGGGAATACGTCGTCTCGGTCAGAAGAGAGCAGTAGCGTGACGTGTCGGAGCCGGGAACGATGTCGGGAGAGTAGTTGGACAGGTACGTCATCCGGTAAAAAGGCGTTTTCGGGTTGGGAAAGTAGATCCAGTTCTTCGGAGAGGGTGAAGGCCGCGCCAGGCCGATGCCGACCGTGAAGAGCCGATTGAACATCAGCTTTCGGGCCGCGGCCCGCACCTTCTCGGGCGCGTGCCGGAGCCGGGGGACCAGGGCGTCGAGCGGCAAGGTCGAGAGGAGACGGTCGTAGCCGCGCCTGGTCCCGTCCGAGAACTCGATCTCCCGCTTCTCCTCGTCGATGCAGGTCGCCCGCTTGCGGAAGCGGACGCGGTCCCCGATATGGGGCAGCACCGCAAGCCAGAGTCCGACCGTGCCGCGAGTGGCGGGATATCCGAAGGTCGCGTTGGGTCCCCAGTCGGTGACCTTCGCGGAGAGGGACGCCTCGAGCGCTTTCTTCCAATCGACGACCGCCACCCGCTCGGCGATCCAGTAGAAACCCATTCGGTCGAGCGGTGTCGACCAGACCTTCAGGTTGTAAGGAACCATGAAGTGGCGGGCGACGCCCGCTCCGAACTTCACGTAAACCCACTCCTCGAAGTTTTTGTAGGCGCGCTCCCGATCGATCGTCTGGGACTCGATCAGCCCGACGAGGCATTCGAGCATCGCCTGTTCCGGCAGCGAGGAGAGGTGATTCTGGAAGGGATACCGCACGTAGCGATCTTCGAACTTGATCCAGCTCTCCCGGTCGATCCGCCGAATGCCCTCTTTTCCGAGCATCTTTTCGAGAAACGCGTTGAAGTAGGGGTAGTTGGAAAAGATGATGTGGCCCGACACATCCCAGGTGTATCCGTGCGGGTCCTCGAAGCTGGTGGCGAGGCCTCCGACCCGGCCCGCGCGCTCGAAGATCTCGAAGTCGGTCTCGCCCCGCTCGGTGAGCCGATAGGCGGCGCCGAGCCCGGTGGGGCCCGCGCCGAGGATGACCGTTCCCTTCACCGCGTGCCCGCCACCACGCGTCGCAAGGCGTCGGAGCGGCGGATCTCTTCGCGCAGGCTGAAGAGGTACCGGATGACTCGCGTGATCGTCCCGGCCATCTTCCAGGGACGGTGGATGGATTGGCCCGCTTCCCGCGGGAAGTGGCGCACGACGACTTCGGCCACCTTCCACCCGGCGATCCGGCACCGGGCGAAGATCTCATCGCCGACGAAATTGATGCGGTGCTTGATCTCGATGCGGCGGGCGACATCGCGACGAAAGGCACGGCAGCCGCCGTTGATGTCATGGAGAGGCGATCCAAGGATCCAGCGGGAGAGGAGGTTCAGCCCCTTGGAAAGAACCAGCCGTGGAAGAGGGTCGTGCCGCTGCTTCTTCCAGCCGAAGACGACGTCGGCTCCCCCGTCGATGGCCCCGAGGAACACGGGCGCGTCGGCCATCGTGTGTTGACCGTCGCCGTCGACGACCATGATGACCTCGCCCGGCGTGTTGCGCAGCGCCGTTTCCGTCGCGACCGCATAACCCTTGTTGCCGTCGTGGTGAACGACCAGAACCCTCGGATCCTTTCGTGCGATCTCGTCGGCGATCTGTCCCGTACGGTCCCGGCTGCCGTCGTTGACGACCAGAACGCGCCACTGCAGACCGGGGACGGCGGAAAGCGCGGAGACCGCTTCTTCGACGGTCTTGGCGATGAGGACTTCCTCGTTGTACGCCAGAAAGGCAACGCCCAGCCGCGGCTGCTCGGCCGCCGGGCGAGGCTCTCGCGCCTGTAAGTCTGCCGGCCTCACCGAGGCCGGAGAGCTCTGACTATCCGTTGGGGACCTCCGAGAAGAAGAAAGTAAAGGATACGGCCGCTTCTGTCCAGTACGGCGGCCGAGTGGGAGCGCGCGCTATTGACAGAAGGGCGGGAGATTCGGGGATTGCCAGGCCACCAGCTGCACATCGCCTCCCATGTTTCTCGCCGGGCAGGGAACCTTTCCCAGCTCCGCCAGGCGCCGCTCGAGACCCCCCCGGCTGACCTCGTCCATCTCGGGCCGAAGGAAGACGACCGTATCCCCGTCGCGCAGTCTTTCGCGCGCTCCTTCCGGGAAGTGGCCTCTCTTGATCCTCACTTCGGACAGGGCGGGAAGACCGTACACCTCTCGCAGCATCGTCAGCCCGTACGCGGCGGTCCAGGACAGGGTTCCCGTCTCGAGAGTCGGACCCGTGGTCAGAATCACGATCTTCTTGGGTTTGCCGGGGGCATCCTGGATCTGGCGAGCGACCCGATAGAAGACCGAATCGAAGGCCTGATCGTCCTGCATCCTTCGAGGAGACTGGACATACGCCTGGCAGTAGTTCAGGCCGATCATGACGACCACGGCCACCGCGAGTCCGATCGAGATCGCACGTCGCGAAAGTCCCGCGGAACGCGCGCGCCCGGCGATCCAGGAGAGTCCGATGGCCGCCGACAGCGCGAACCAGGGAAGCAGGAGAAACATCCGGGTCGTCCGCGGATAGGTTCCTTCGTGCGAGCCGCCGACCAAAAGAAGAAGCGTGATCCACCCGAGAATCAGAAACCGGGCAAATCGATCCTCGCGGGCGTGCCGGAGAGTGACCGCGAATCCGATGACGATCAACGCGGCTGTCAGAGGATCCGTGTAGGAGATTCCCACGAAGTGGTTCTCGCCCGGCGAATACAGGGTAGAGAGAGTCGCGTGGGAAAGAC
>JBKPDV010000019.1:0-3632 GCA_046728075.1 Acidobacteriota bacterium
CCGGTAGTGTGGCTGCGTAGAGCGAAGCGACACCACGACAAGGCCGGCGCACGGCTATTGCCTCGGGCCTAAGGCGTGAAGTGCGCCCCTGGGATTGGACCAGCTGGGGGCTGCCGTTATGGTACGGCGACAGGATTGAACTGGCGACTGCAAATCCCCGCGACTACCGCATCGGCTGAGACTGAGCGACGATGCACGATTTACCAGGCCGAGGACCTCCTCGCGGATTCCGGGACTGGCCGCCCCGCTGCTCTTGACCGCATCACTGGCTTGCCTTCCGGCGATCGCGGTGGGCCGCCTGCTTCGCCCGGTTCCCGCAGATCGCCATGCTGCACCATCGCCGGGCCCGCCCGCGCGTGCGATCCACGAACAGGAGCGTGCAGGTCGAACCCTCGCAAGCCTTCACGTATTCAAAATCTCCGCTGCATAGGAATCTGGCGATCTCCTCGCCGATCGGTAGCAGCAGGGACTCCGGGGTGCGCCAGCGCCGCAGCGCCTTCAACTCCAGGACGGACGCCCCTCCCGTGGGCTCGGCCACGATCTGAGCGAACCGTTCGTCCCGGCCGAGGAGGCGGTTGAGCGGCTCGAGCTCGCGCAGGTCGTCGGCGCCGAGCCTTCTGCCGCTCCGCGCCCTGACGAAACCCCGGAACCATTCGCGCAGGCTCCGAGCCTGGGCGGCGACGGTGTCGAACTCGCCCGGAATCGCCCGCGCCTCCAGCGCCTTCAGGTCCTTCGCCGGCACCAGTTTCGCCTGTTCCAGCCAGGAGAGCAGCCCGTCGCCGCCGTCGATCCAGTCGACCTGAGTGTCCACCGGCGTGGCCAGGGTGTTGAGGAAGTCGAGCCCGAGAGAGCCGGATAGGAACATCGCCAGCGGCCTGTGGATGCTCATTGGGTGTTGTACCACCACCTTTATGGAATAACCATTCTGAGTTCACTTGACAGGTTACGTTGCGGGGCGTAACCTGTCAAGTGGAGGCGATACGGATCGCATGGACCACGGCCTTTTCCGCGCGGATCGCCTCAATTCAGCCGCTCAGGGAGCTCGCTGGGGAAGCGGCATTCAACCGTTTTGACCTCATCAGCATGGTTGCCACACAGCAAGGAGAATCTGAGATGACTCCGGTTCGATACCGCACCATCGACGTGGAAGGGCTCGACGTCTTCTACCGCGAAGCCGGGAATCCCGAGGCACCCAAGCTGCTGCTGCTCCATGGTTTCCCCACCTCGAGCCACATGTTCCGCGATCTCATCCCCCGTCTGGCCGACCGCTTCCACGCCGTCGCGCCCGACCTCCCGGGCTTCGGCCGCACGGCGATGCCGGGACGGGACGAGTTCGGGTACACGTTCGACAATCTCGCCCAGGTCGTGGAGCGCTTCACCGAGTTGGTTGGCTTCGACCGATTCGCGCTCTACGTCTTCGACTACGGCGCGCCGACGGGCTTCCGGATCGCGATGCGGCACCCGGAGAGGATTGCCGCGATCATCTCCCAGAACGGCAACGCCTACGAGGACGGCCTGAGCGATGGCTGGAACCCCATCCGTGCGTACTGGCGGGAGCCGACGCCTGCCAACCGGGAGGCGCTCCGCGCCTTGCTGACCCCGGAGGCGACGCTCTGGCAGTATACCCACGGCGTGCCCGACGCAACCGCCGTCTCGCCGGACGGCTACTCGCTCGACGAATTCTACCTGACGCGGCCGGGAGCAGACGAGATCCAGCTCGACCTGTTCCGCTACTACGCGAGCAACGTGGCGCTGTATCCGACCTTTCAGGATTACTTCCGCAAGCACCGGCCGCGGCTCCTGGCGGTCTGGGGCCGGAACGACCCCTTCTTCTTGCCTGCCGGCGCAGAGGCGTTCCAACGCGACATCCCGGAGGCCGACGTCCGCTTCTTCGATACCGGGCACTTCGCGCTCGAGACGCATGCCGGGCCGATCGCCACGGCGATCCGGGAGTTCCTGGCCGAATGAGTCCACGGTATGGGCCGTGCGTCGCGCTGAAGACGGCCGTATTCCTGTTCGAGGGGGACTGTTTCTTCGCCGCTATCTCCGGGGCCGTCCTCGGCATCATCGCACTTGGATTTCTTCTGGGTACCGGCGGCGCCCACTGAAAAGAGAATGGGAAGAACCTGAGATCGATGTGATCCGCCCAAGGAGGTCGAGATGTTCAAACTGCGAAACAATGCCTCTTGGGGACGGTGGGTGCCGCTGCCGCTCCGCCTGATCATCGGCTTCGGCTTCATGGCCCACGGGTGGGCCAAGCTCAGCCGGGGCCCGTCGGGCTTCGCGAAGCTGCTCGCCCAGATCGGCGCGCCCTTCCCCGAGGCGACGGCGTGGTTGTCCACGTTCACGGAGATCCTCGGCGGGCTGGCGATCTTCGTGGGGGCCTTCGTGCAGATCGTGAGCGTCCCGCTCATCGTCATGATGCTCGTGGCGATGTTCACCGTGCACCTAAAGTACGGCTTCAGTTCCATCAACACGATCGGATTGACCGAAGAGGGGCCGCGGTTCGGCCCTCCGGGCTACGAGGTCAACCTCCTCTATATCGCAGGCCTGGTCTCGCTGATCTTGAGCGGCGCGGGGGCGTTCTCCGTCGACCACCTCCTCTCGCGCAAAGAGGCGTTGTCGGTGCGTCCCAACGAGCACGAGCAGGCTGTCTGACCCGGCTCGCAGGGCCTTGTCCCGGGCGATCGAACGGCGAACAACGACATCACTCGTCGCGGTGTCTAACGACGAGGCAGGGTGTGTCGGCGTGTGCCGGTATTCCGCTCGATTTCTGTCGTCGCAACATCAATTCTTGCTCGAACAGGGCCACGGGAGGATACCCCATGCGAGCGATTCTCAGGACGGGGTTCGGCGGGCCGGAGGTGCTCGTCATCCGGGAGATCCCGGAGCCGGAACCCAAGGACGGCCACGCGGTGATCGAGGTCAAGGCGTTCGGCCTCAACCACGCCGAGCTGCACATGCGCAAGGGCGAGTGGGCCGAGATCGCCGACGTCAGCGGCATCGAGTGTGTCGGTGTCGTCAAGTCCTGCCCCGGCGGCGAGTTCGCCCCGGGGACCAAAGTGGCCGCCCTGATGGGCGGGCTGGGCCGGACGATCGACGGCAGCTACGCCGAGTACACCCGCGCCCCCGTGACCAACGTGGCGGCGATCGAGTCGGGCCTCTCGTGGGCCGACCTGGCCGCGATCCCGGAGACCTACGCCACGGCCTGGACGTGCCTGTTCCGCAACCTGGAGATCGCCCCGGGCCAGACGCTGGTCATCCGGGGAGCGACCTCGTCTTTCGGCCAGGCGGCCCTCAACATGGCGGTCAACGCCGGAGCGAAGGTCATCGCCACCACCCGCAGCCGTGACCGATTCCCGATGGTGGAGGCGCTCGGCGCTGTCCGGGCGGAGGTCGAGGGGCCGGACCTTTCCAAGCGGATCGCCGAGGCCGGGAAGATCGATGCCGTGCTCGACCTGGTCGGCAACAGCACCATCCTCGATTCGCTGGCCATGCTGCGCCGGGGCGGCCGCGCCTGCCTGGCCGGGTGGCTGGGCGGCCTCGCGCCGATCGCCGACTTCAACCCGCTCTTGCAGATGGCGAGCGGGGTCTACCTGACCTTCTTCGGCAGCTTCGTGTTCGGGAAGCCG
>JBKPDV010000020.1:0-16527 GCA_046728075.1 Acidobacteriota bacterium
CCCCGGGGGGGGGGGCGGGGGCGCCCCCCCCCCCCGCAAAACGGAGCGCGACGGTGTCCCGCTCGCAACGCGAGCGGGACGCTTCGATCCCGTTCAGCTCCACCAATCAAAAGACTACGTAAGGACGCGGGTTTCCGCCTCCTCTTTGTTTCCGCCGGAAAAGGCCGGTGAGCCCCAGAGGTTCACCCGAGAGGTTCACGGACGAAACGGCGAAACGCGAGACTCTGAGTTTGCTTTTCTCGTCTGGCGGGCCGATAGATCGGGTCGGATCCCCGACTTCTGGGTCCCCGTCCCCAGTTCTGCCGTTCTGAAGCTCAACCAGCGCGACCGCCTGTCGGTGTAGCCGATCCTCCGGTAGGTGTATTCCAGAGCCTCTGCGCGATCGAGTAGTCCACCAAAGTGGGCGGCCTCGCCCCGCTCGGATGATGCGCTTTCATCGGCGCTCGGCGGCCTCTGATCAAAAGAACTTCCAGCTTCCGAAGAGACGCCACTCCGACTGGGTCTTGCGGGGTTCGACGAAGCCGGAGTAGGTCGTCTTGCGGCTGTACCAGTTGTAGCCGACACCGGCGCCCAGGGCCTCGGTGATGGGAACGCGCCCAATCGCGCGGAAGAACTGGAGCGTGTTGTTGTTCGAGGCGCCGTCGGACGTGTGGATCCAGGCCGCGGCGTAGCCGATGGCCACGACCTCGCCGCCGCGGTAGAGCAGCCGCCCCTCCGCGCGCGCCCCGCCCCCCTGGCCGTAGTCGAAGTTGCGGCCGGTCAGGGGGTGCAAGAAGTCGGTCGTCCTGACCGCGGCGATCGGAAATCCCATCGCCGAGACCTGGCTGACGGCTAGCCAGCGCGAGGAGAGGGCGTATCGAGAAAGCAGAGCCCCGGAGAAGATCTGACCTCCCACCTCCTGCGCCTCGTTGCTCAGGAAGATGTACTCCTGGTTGACGTTCAAGATGTGGCGGGTCGAGTCGGCCGCGTCGGTCAGCTCCCATCCCTTCAGGATCCCCCGCTCCTCGATCCGGGAGACGAGAGTCCCGCCCGGCGCGTTCAAGTCGATCGCGACTCGGAACGTGTCGAAAGGTCGATTGATCTCGCTGGCAAACGGGTCGCCGTAGCCGACCGTGACGGTCGCGATGCCCTGGTCGGGATGCAGGGCGCCTCCGTTGTTATGGCGGTACCCGAGGTCGGCGACCGCCATGAGAGAGCTTGGAAGGCGATCGCTCGGGTTGGGAAAATCTTTCGTCATCTCGCCCCGCAGGAGCCGATTCAAGGCCCCGACCGGATTCAGGATCGCGCCGCCGACCTCGCGCCAGAACCGGTCGCTCCCGCTCGCCGTGTTGTCGAGGATGACGTTCGAGAGCCGGTACTGGATCTCCCCTCGGGTCATGCCGCCGAGAGTCGTGTTGACGAGGTCGTTGATGGACGGAGGCTCCTTCTCCATCAGCGTCTCCCACAGGAAGCTTCCGGAGAAGGTGAACGCGCCCGATTCCCAGTAGCCGAAGCCATTGGTGCGGGCCGAATTGAAAAAGAGACTGCCGTGATACGGGTGCGCGGACTGGTTCGTACTGAAGTGGTCGCGATCGTAGCCAAACCCTGCCTCGAAGTTCGCGCTGACGGTGTCGAGCGAGATGTGCGCGAACTCGGCGTTGGAGACGTAGCGGTTGAAGGCCCAGGGAAGGACGTTGAACAGGGCGACCTCTCCGGCAGCCGCCGCGAAGTTCTTCTCACTCTCCGAGCCGCCGCCCGAGATGGAAGATCCGGCCGCCGCCGGCGGGCCGAAGCGGTAGGTCAGGCCGGCCGTGACTTCGGAGCTCGAATAGAGGTCGGTCGTGAAAGTGTGGCATCCGGTCTCGCCGCAGATGACGGTCGAGACCCGGCTGGGAGTGACTCTCCAGCGATAGCGCGCGTCCAGTCGCAACGCGAGGTTGTCGGTCACGAAGTACTTGCCGCCGAGCGCGACGTTGGCCGAGAACCGCGTCGTCGTGTCAGATAGACCAATCGCGGGCGAGGAGGGGTCGAGTGTCACCGCTCCCACTCCGATCCCGAAGTAGCCCTTCGCGCGCCCGCGGCCCCAGCCGAAGAGGCCGTTGACCTCGTAGGTATTGACGTCCACCTTCGTCGCGGAGCCGATCGGAGTTCCGGTGGTCGGCGTCTTGGAGGTCAAGTCCGGGGTGGCGTGCGAGAAGGAGGTCTCCAACGCGAAGGCCCGGGCGATTCCGAAGGAGAACCGTAAGCCCCAGACCGGCGCGATTCCGAGCTTCGAGTCCGATGTGGGAGTGAGCGAGATCCGGCTTCCGAACGAGCCGCCGGCGAAGATGCTCGCCTCCCACTGGCCGGGCTCCTGAGCCGCGGCCGGCCGCGCGAGAAGACCCGCAGCCGCGAGAATCGTGCCGAACAGAAAGAAAGACCGCTTGCAACTTGCGTTCATCGGAACTCCTCTCCGTTGATTACCCGTCAAACCAGGTGAAGGCGTAGCCTAACGAAAACGCGTTGAACTTGCCGCCGATGCGGATCGTTTCGACCCTCGCGTACTGAATCTTGACGGAGTGCTCGCGGGTCGCCGCCCGGGAGAGAGCCATGCCCAGCCGCGACGCGCTCTGGTTGTCGTCCTTGCGTGTCCGCCGTGGTAGCAGGTCCCGTCGAAGGAGGCCCAGAGGTTCCTGCGGAAGTTGTAGATCACGTGCGCCTGGTCGGCGCCGAGCGGACTCTGCTCTCTCGTGACCGTCCCCGGGTAGAAGCTCGTGTTGTCTGTGAAGAAGACGACGCCGGCATAGAGCTCTCCGGTCCATCTCCAGATAGCCTGGGTGACCGCAATTTCCGGCTTGAAGGCGCAGCGGTTGGCGCCGATGTTGTCTGTCCCGAGGGGCGGACACGGTCAGGTGTGGACCGTTACCCACAGGTCCGGGTCAGCGTCATTTCGGGTCAGCCCTCTTTTCGAAAGCGCGCTTTCGAGAGAGAGGACTGTACGCGCTTGGCCAGGAGCGGATCTTTGATTGAGCCGCCCTCGTGCCAGCCCGACGTCTTGTACTTGGAGAAGTCGGTCGCCGGGTCGTAGTCCGCGCTGGTCTTCAATGTCGAGCATGCCGCGGCCGCCGCCAGGAGAAGGACTGAAAATGTCTTGAATCTCCGCGGGGGTCCCCCCCCTTTTTTGGACGAAGCGCGCACGAGGACGGAGATCGTGGTCGCAGCCGCATCCCTTCGGCAATGCTGCCAAGCAACTTTCAAGCCGTTACTGCGTGGGAGCCTTGCCGGCGATGAGGGTTCACGAGAGGTTCACGGCGACGTCTTGACCCAACTCGTAATGACATTCAGGCGATTCCAATCGTCCCGTCTCGTTCCGTTTCGCGCCACTTCATCTGCAGGAGGGGTGTCATCCAGGTAAACTGCCAATCGGACCAAGAGAGTATATTTGGGCGAAGCCGGGCTGCCGTCTGCAGGAAGACAAATAATCCCAGGGGTTACTCAAACCCTCCGCCATGTGACTCCCAAACTACGACATGCTCGGCGTGCAACGATTGCTCCTACTCGATCTATAACGAAAAGGTTTGTAACGGCGCCGACCCGAATGGAGTCGCTCGCAATGAACGCGATGCTAACCTGGCCGGATGTATCGCTTATCGGTGCTAAAGAAGGAGATAGCGAAATGATGTCTCCCATCAAGCGACTATCGCTCTTCTGTTGCGCCATCTTCATGGTGGCTGCGCTTGCTGGTTCTGATGGGCCGGTCGGGTTCGTGAGGCACTACACTTGGCGTAACGCGGCTACCGGCGAAGAGGCACAGGGTCTCCTGGCATTTGAGTCGACGGCAGCCGGCACCGTACACCGGTTATATGTCCAGGCGCCACCAGGCAATCACGTGATTCTCGGTGTGTTCCTCGACCCAATATCTGGCCACTGGCATAACACTGTCACCGACGACGAAACCGGCATAGTGATTGAAGTCGATAAAGATATCGGCGTAAGGGCAGATAGTCTTCAGGAGTTCTTTGCGAAGTCGCACGAGCTGACTAGCGACAAGGTAACCGCCGAAAACGCCGTGATTAGGCGCGGGTCGGTCAATGTCCAATTGACGATTCCGGTCCTGCCTGGCTGGCCAGTAGGCCATTGTCGCGATGCCGTTGGTGATATCGATAATAAGAAGCGCGATGAATTCACGAGGGGCCTATCAGCCGCGTTCAAGCGCTCGCTACTGTTCGCTGACTCAGCATTCGGGCACGACTCACCTGACGGGGCCGGAATGTTCCACTGCGTGGTGAACATCCTTGCCGAACTGACGAGGCTGACGAGTAAAGGCGCTCGAACTGATGTTGGCCAATGGGCCGAAGAGGTCAGTCAACCGCAAAAAGCAGGGCTGACGGCGGCTGACCAAGCATTCCTGGGACAATTCCGGACCGTAACAGACAAGCACCAACCACTTCTAGGCCCGATTTGCTGGCAGAAACGAGTACCTTTGGCCCTGCTCGCTCTGGATCGAGCTGGCGACCTCCTGGGGGGCACGGGGGGCTTGCCCCCCGCTAAACGGAGCGCGACGGTGTCCCGCTCGCAACGCGAGCGGGACGTTTCGATCCCGTTCAGCTTCACCAATACGTTGCTCCCGCTTACTTCGGGACCTGCGCTGCGCGCACTGGCTCGCGGCTTGCCCAAAGTGGCTCGACCGCGCGCCTGGTTCCTACGTCCGCTCGCGCTCCCGCGGCGCGCGACTCCTCCCCTCTGGAAGCTTCGCGCGCCGCGAGCGGACTGTGGCTGCGTTGGCGAATCAAGCGGGCCTGCGGCTTTAGCTCGGTGACGGCCGGTCGCGCAGTGATCGTCGCGTTGAAGCGACGTGACGCGATATCGGAAGGGATGAGTCACCTGCATCAAGACTCGGGGAGGCTCGCGGGATAGCGTCGGATGCGCATCGCAGAAGCGGTGTGGCCGGAGGATGTCATGACGCGAATACAGAAAGGTCGCTTTGCCTCCCTGTCCGCGGGTCTTGTTGCAGCCGGATTTCTCGGCATGATCTGGGCGCGCTATCAGCGCGATATTCACCGGGAACGCAGGCGCACTCTGACCGGCAGCCGGATGGCTCAAACGTCTTGCGGGCCGATCGAATATGCGGAGGCCGGCGACGGCCCGCCGGTCCTGCTGGTGCATGGCGCCGGCGGGGGATACGACCAGGGGATGGACCTGGGCGCGCCGCTCGCGGCGAAGGGTTTCCGCGTCATCGCGATGTCGCGCTTCGGCTACCTTCGCACGCCTCTGCCGGCCGACGCTTCCGCGGCCGCGCAGGCCGACGCGCATGCCGCACTCCTCGACGCGCTCGGCATCCGTCGGGCGCCGATCGTGGGCGCCTCCGCCGGCGCGCCGTCCTCCATGCAGTTCGCGCTCAGGCATCCGGACCGATGCAGCGCTCTGGTCCTGCTGGTTCCCGCCGCCTATGCGCCGCGGCCGGGCGGCGCGCCGCCGCTGAAGACTCGAGCCGGGGCGGAATTCCTGTCCAAGACGGCCCTCAAGTCCGACTTTCTCTTCTGGGCCGCGATCCGGCTCGCCCGGCCGTTGGTGACCCGCGCGATTCTCGGAACGCCGCCCGAAGTCGTCGAGAACGCGGATGCTGCCGAGCAGGCTCGCGTGGCCGAGATGCTGAGGCACATCTTGCCCGTCAGCACGCGCGCCCCCGGGTTACTCAACGAGGCCGCGGTGATGGCCTCGCTGACGCGTTACGACCTGGAGCGGATTGCAGTTCCCACCCTCGCCATCAGCATGGAGGACGATCTCTACGGGACCTTCGACTGCGCGCGCTATACCGCCGAGCACGTCCCCGGCGCGAGATTCAAGAGTTGCCCGACCGGCGGCCACTTGCTGGTCGGGCACCACGAAGAGATCCTCGCGGAGATCGGCGCGTTCCTGAAGCAAAGGCCGCAGCGTCGAATGAAATCAGCCCGCTTCCACGCTGAAAGTCCCTCGCGATGACTCCTTCGGACGCAGGCGTCTGTTCTGTCGGCGGCGCCTCGCGCCCTCCGGCCGGCGGCATTGAGCTCGAAGCCGTTCGGCGGACTCATGGAGTGAGGGGCTTCTCCCAGGACCGGCTATGTCGTCTGCACACGGCCATGGAACGCCATATCGAGAGCGGCTACACGCCCGGTCTCGTCACACTCGTCTACCACCGCGGTCGGGAGTACGTGAACGCTATCGGCACAATGGCTTTCGACGGCACGGTGCCGATGCAGCGAGACACGATTTTCCGTCTCGCCTCCATGACCAAGCCGATTACGGCGGTCGGCGCCATGATCCTCGTAGAGGAATGCAGGGTCAGGCTGGACGATCCGGTCGACGAATGGCTGCCCGAGCTGAAAGACCGCAAGGTCTTGAGGACCATCGAGAGCCCGCTCGACGACACGGTTCCTGCGAAGCGCCAGATCACCCTTCGTGATCTCCTCACATTTCGAGCCGGCTATGGCGAAGTGGCCTTCCTGTCGCCGACATCTCCCCTCCAGAAAGCGATGGCGCAAGCGCGGCTCCCCCTGACCGAATGGCTATTTGCCGGGACACCCGACGAGTTCATGAAGCGCCTCGGGAACCTTTCCCTTGCCCATCAACCAGGCGATCGATGGCTGTACCACATGGGTTGCGAGATCCTGGGCGTGCTGATCGCACGCGTCTCGGGCCAGTCGCTCGGCTCCTTCCTTCACGAACGCGTCTTCGAGCCGCTCGGCATGAAGGACACCGGCTTCTTCGTACCGGAAGCGAAACTCGACAGGCTCCCGATCTGCTACGGGACCGATCTTTTGACCGGCCAGCTCGTCGTGTTGGACGAGGCGCGGGGCGGTCAGGTCGCGCGGGTACCAGTCTTCGAAGCCGGCGCTGGCGGACTCGTCTCGACGATCGACGATATGGCAGCGTTCGGTCAGATGATGCTCAGCAAGGGCGCCTGCGGTCGCGGGCATATTCTTTCGCGACCATCGATCGAGCTGATGACCCTGGATCACTTGACGCCCGAGCAAAAGGCGGCTTCGCCGTTCTTCCCTAATTTTTGGAGTGGCCGCGGATGGGGCCTGGGATTAGGTGTGATCACCGGGCGCAACGATCTCTCGGAGGTTCCTGGACGCTTCGGTTGGGACGGCGCCTTCGGCACGTCCTGGTGGGTCGATCCGAAAGAAAACATGGTCGGTATTCTCATGACCCAGCGCCGTCCGGATATTCTGGGTATTCCCGCCCTTACTCTCGATTTTTGGACCTCCGCTTATCAATTGATCGAGGATTGAAACCACAGAGTTTCGAGCTGGCCCCCATCGACGCGCGGACTCGTCCTCGAGATGCGGAGAAGTTGCTATCTTTCAGGAGCGAGGCGACCTTCCGCTCGGCGCCCGAAAGGAGAGCCAATGCAGAAGCGCAAACTAGGGAAAAGCCGCCTGGAAGTCTCGGCTCTTGGCCTCGGCTGCATGGGGATGAGCTATGGCTATGGCCCGGCCGCGGACAAGCAGGAGATGATCTCCCTCATTCGGTCAGCCGTCGAACGCGGCATCACATTCTTCGACACCGCGGAAGCGTATGGCCCGTTCACGAACGAAGAGCTCGTGGGCGAAGCGCTCGCTTCATTCCGCGGTCGAGTGGTGATAGCCACCAAATTCGGTTTCAAGTTCGGTCCCAAGGGGGAGCAGATCGGCCTGGACAGTCGGCCGGAGCACATCAAGCAGGTCGCCGACAGCTCACTCAAGCGACTTCAGGTCGACGCCATCGATCTGTTCTACCAGCACCGCGTCGATCCGGAGGTGCCCATCGAAGACGTGGCGGGGGCGGTGAAGGATCTGATTGCAGAAGGCAAGGTCAAGCACTTCGGCCTTTCGGAAGCGGGCGTGCAAACGATCCGCCGCGCGCACGCAGTCCAGCCGGTTACCGCGCTCCAGAGCGAATACTCGCTGTGGTGGAGACGCCCTGAAGAGGAAGTGTTGCCGACCCTCGAGGAGCTTGGAATCGGTTTCGTTCCTTTTAGCCCTCTGGGTAAGGGCTTCCTCACCGGAAAGATCAACGAAAGAACGAAGTTCGACAGTTCCGACTTCCGCAACATCGTCCCTCGCTTCGCGCCGGAGGCTCGGAAGGCAAATCAGGCCTTGGTCGATCTGCTTGGCAAGATTGGGCAACGAAAGAAGGCGACACCGGCTCAGATTGCGCTCGCCTGGCTGCTTGCGCAGAAGCCATGGATCGTTCCCATCCCCGGCACTACGAAGCCGGAGCGCCTCGAGGAGAACCTCGGGGCGGCTGGAGTCGAACTGACGCCCGACGATCTCCGCGAGATCGAGAGCGCCGCCTCAAAGATCACGGTCCAGGGGGCTCGGTACCCCGAACGTCTCGAGCAAATGACGGGTCGGTGAGCGGCAGATCGAGGGAGGAGCGGCGTGCGGGTTGGCATTCTGGGTTCCGGGTTGATGGGCGGCAAGCTCGGAACAATCTTTGCGCGGGCCGGACATGAGGTCGTATTCAGCTACGCCCGCAGCGAGCAGAAGCTAAAGAAGCTCGCGCGGGAGGCGAAAGGAAAGGCGCGGGCGGGCACACCGCTAGAGGCCGCGCACGATGCGGACGCGGTATTGCTGGCTGTGCACTGGTCGCGAATCAAGGATGTTCTGAAGCAGGCTGGCGATTTGTCGGGCAAGGTGATCGTCACCTGCTCCCTCCCGATGAACGAGAACGACACCAAGCTCGTCGTGACCCACAGCTCGTCGGGCGCGGAGAAGCTCGCAGAGATGGTCCCGAAGGCTCGGGTCGTCTCCGCCTTCAACACCGTCCCGAGCGAAGTGCTTTTCGACGTCTTCGAGGGCCGGCGCAAAGCCACTAAACCCAGCCTCGTGTACTGCGGAGATGATACGAGCAGTAAGAGGACTGCGGCTCGCCTGATCCGCGACGTTGGCTTCGATCCTGTCGACGCCGGGCCTTTGAGGATCGCTCGCTACACCGAGCCGTTCGCGCTGCTCGTCGCGCAACTGGCATACGAGGGAAAGGGAGGCCCGGAACTCGCGTATCGCTTCGAACGCTTCGGGAAATAGCTCGAGGATCGTGAAGGAGCTCAGGAAATGGAGATCAAAAGAAGCGGCTCACAGCCTTCCGGTAGAGCACCGGCCGAGCACTTTACCGGCAGTGTTCGGATTGACCCGCTGTTCCAGGCAAACGATCCCGCGCGTGGGCTCGGCGTCAGCGTTACGTTCGAGCCCGGCGCCCGGACCGCGTGGCACACGCATCCGCTGGGCCAGACGCTGATCGTGACATCGGGATGCGGCTTGGTGCAGAGCTGGGGAGGCCCGATCGAGAAAATTCAGCCGGGTGACGTGATCTGGTGCCCGCCCGGTGAGAAGCATTGGCATGGCGCCACTGCAACCACAGCTATGACCCATATCGCTATTCTGGAACGGCTCGACGGTAAGACCGTCGAGTGGATGGAAAAGGTCGGCGACGAGCAATACGGGGCCGGAGCGAGGGCCGAATAGACACGAAGGCGGATTGGGAAGCCCGATAGGACATTCCTGCGGGCCAGGCCAGGTGCGCGATGAGGTCAAGATCGTGCCTGATACCGCCATCGAGATTTGTCGTCGTCGTTGGCGCAGGACCGGTCGGGCTGTTCTGGCGAATGAATGATAGGCGAAGCATCCCCGACCGGAGCCGCGCGGCTCCGGTCGGGAGGCTTCCGCTCGCAGCAGACGCCGCTACTGCACTTTGAACGTTTTCGACGGGCCGGGTTTCCCGTCCACGGTCACTTCGACCTTGTAGTTTCCTTTCGGCCAGCCGGTCGGCTTCTGGATCGAGAACTCCGTCACCGCGGGACCGGTCGGCGCGATCGTCTTCGAGTCTTCCTTCACCGTCTGACCATCCCCGAACGTCCACTTCACAGCGATGACCGACGACGGAGCCGAGCCGCTCGTCGAGACCGCGGCGAAGATCGTGTCTTTCGGTGAGAACGTGTCGGTCGGAGTCTGAACCTTCTTGTCCGCTCCGACCGATTTGCCGAGCGAGAGGTCGGTGACCGTGACGGCGGGCGCCGGAACCGGCGTCGGCTCGACCGGGGCGGCCGTGGGCGTCGGGGCCGGGGCCTCCGCCTTCTTGCACCCGGTCAGAGCGACCGCCCCGACCAGGACTGCCGCGACGAGGGCGGCGCGAGTACGTGTCGTCATCTCTTCTCCTTCTGCCTGGAAGCAGCGCTGGCGCTCATTCGGGTATCCGGAGTTTCCAGCCCGGCTGGATGAGGTCCGGATTCTTCACGATGTCCTTGTTCGCCTCGAAGATCCGTTTCCACGAATTCGCGTCGCCGTAGAACTTCTTGGAGATCTTCGAAAGGCTGTCTCCGCCCTGGACGACGTAGATCCGAGGGGAGTCGGAGGCTTTTCCCGCCGCGGCTCCCGAGGGAGAAGAGGCGGTCGACGAGCTTCCGGACTCGACGTCCGAGAAATCCGGCTTGTTGGGGTCATCTGCCATGCAATCCTCCTTTTCCAGCCGTACGCGAGTCGGAAGGGTTCATGCTCGCGTCGGCTTTGCCACGATCTTGCGGTAGATCCACGTGACGACGATCGCACCGATCACCGCCACGATGATCGTGTAGATCATGCCTCCTTCCGGTTTGAATCCGAGCAGGCTCATCAAGAAGCCGCCCGCCAGCGCTCCGATGAGGCCGAGGATGATGTCCATGAGAACTCCGCCCCCGCCTCCCATGATCTTGCCCGTGAGCCATCCCGCGATGAGACCCACGATCAGCCACCAAATGACTCCCATGGCCCACCTCCGCGCCGCGGAAATCTTGGACATGAGGAGCGCCAGCGCGCCGGCGCCGATCGCTTTGACGAGCGTCGGGTGCTGCGCGTAGAACCCGGCGGCCCTGTCCATGATCGATGGGTCTTGCTTGGCCGCCTGTCGGGCGATCGTCTGGACCGCTTCCGGAGTCACCTGTTGAGCTTGCTGCGGCGTCACGGTCCCGCTGGCAGCCGCCGCGGCAACGCCTCCAAGCCCCAGGGAGCTCAGGATCTGAGCCCCGGTGCCGGGGGGCAGCGATCCGAGCAGCTGATTGAGAAGGCCCGCCTTCTGATCGGGGTTGGATTGCCCGAAGAGCCCGGACACCATCTGCTCGAACGGCGGCGTTTGATCGGACTTGAAGGCGTGGCTGAGGCCGGCCGCAAGGGTTCCCTGCGGAACGGCGCTCGCCACTTGATCGTAAGCCGAGTGCACATCCGCGTCCGACGCACCGCCGCGGGTGAACTGATCGACGATGCTCCCTATGTTGTCCATAAGAGTCATGGTTACCTCCTTTCGCCGTAGTCGTTCGGTCCTCACGAGAGTGCGCTGCCAGATACGTGCCGATCATTGCCGCGACTTTGCAGAACCCGGGCCGGGACCTGCTTCGAAGCGAGCGAGCATTCTACCGTCGGCGTCGAAAAGTTCGAGTTGTTGCCTCGCCGTCCCAAAGCCCTACTCAAGAGCGAGACTTCGGGCGTCAACGTCTGGACGGCACGGACGGCACAAGGCACCGCGTCAGGCTTGCGGGCGGAGGCTCAGGCGCTCGGAGAGGTAACGGTTCAACGCGCCGGGCTCGAGAAGCGTCCCGCACAGTCCGACGTAGCAGTCCGGCCGCAAGAGATAGAACGATGGGCAGCGAATGCTCGCGCGGCCGAGCTCCCGTTCGTTTGAGGGATCGCTCGGGATCACGTGCGTGCGGAGGAGGGCCTCGAGGCCGGGCGGCGCGCTTTCGGGAGCGGGTTGTCCGATCACGACCAGGTTAAACCGCGTGTCGTCGAGCTTTTCAAACAGGTCTTCGGCGGGACCTTGAGCCGAGAACTTCACGCGCAGCCACGGGAAGCGATCGCCCGCGCGGGGCGCCGTTTCCGGCAGTCCCGGAAGTGTCTCCGAGAGACGGCTGCCGCGATAGCGGATGCCGATCTGGGAGATCAGGCGGAACGCTCCCTTGCGCAGCCGGTCGAACGTCATCGCCAGGGCCAGCAATTTCGGCAGGAGCCGCGTCCGGAAAAACCCGACGAGCTTGTTGTGGGAGACGACAAAGGAGAACCCCTTGTCCGTCGTCGAGAGCAGCCGCCTGGCGACGGGGAGACGCTCGGCCTCGTAGGAGTCGAGGAGAACCGGGTCCGCGCGGCCCGAGAGGACGAGGGAAAGCTTCCAGGCCAGGTTGTACGCGTCCTGCAGGCCCGTGTTCATTCCCTGCGCGCCGACCGGGCTGTGGATGTGCGCCGCGTCCCCCAGGAGGAAGCAGCGGCGGTCGCGAAAGCGCTCCGCCCGACGGTGATGGATGCGGTAGGTCGAAAACCACGTGCATTCTCGAACAGAAAGGCCCGTTCCCGTCTCCTGCCGAATCGAGGGGATAACGTCGTCCAGGGTCACGTCCTCTCTCCCGCGAAGCTCCGGCGGAAGGATCGCCACGATCCGCCAGTGATCCTCCCCGCGCATGGGGAAGAACAAGTGGAATCCTCCCTCCCAGAGGTACACGTTGAGCTCGCCCGGGGCCATCGGTCCGGTCACCTGCGCATCGGCGACGAAGAACACGTGTTCGTACGCCGCGCCGACGAAGGCGATGCCGTTCAAGTCCCGCACGGCGCTCCGCGCCCCGTCGCATCCCGCGATCCATGCCGCCGTGACCTCGCGGGTCGGGCCATCTGACTGCTTGAGCGTCGCCTTCACGTGGTCGGCTTGCTGAGCGAGCCCGACCAGCTCCGTGTTCCATTGCACGACCGCGCCGGTCTTGCGAAGAACCTCGCCCAAGAGCCGCTCGTTATCGTCCTGGCCGAGGATCAGAAGAAAGGGGTAGGGGCTCATATCCCGCCCGATGTCCCCCAGAGGGACGTGCGCGGCCACCTTCCCGCGCGCCCACATGTGAGCGCCTGTTGCGCGCTTGCCCAGCTCCAGCGCCCGCCCCGCGATCCCCAGGTGCTCATAGATCTCCAGCGTGCGCGCCTGCACGCCCAGCGCTCTGCTCTGCTGAGCCGGGCCATCGTGCCGGTCGATGATCTGGGCGCGTACTCCCTGGCGCGCGAGCTGATTGGCGAGCATCAGCCCGGTCGGACCCGCTCCGACGATCAGTACGTCTGTATCCATGAGCGTCCCGTCTCCGGACTCTAGCGCTCTTTGGATTCCAGCGGATCACGAAGTGGTTCAGTCTCGACTCTGAGATCGGGACCGGCGATCGGGCGAGGTTCTCGTTCTCGAAGAGGCGAGACGGAATCCGAAGCCGCGCTCGGCCCAGTCATCGCGCCTGCGGACTAACCTGGAAGGACGGGTCTAGAATCCGCCTATCTCTCTCGCTCGCGCCTCGCATGCCGCTTTCGAAGCCGCTCAGAAGCAGGCGGCGGAACCCGTCTCTACCTCGTCGCCGTCCCAAGTCCTGACCCCGGATCTCCTCCGAGCTGCGGCTCGGAGGCTGCGATACGGCGGTTTCATCTGCGCGACCACCGGGTCGATCTTTGTCGTCATCGATCTTTTCGCGCCTCCGCCGGCGGCTTCGGCCAACTCCCGAGCGATTTCGATTGTCGCCGCGTCCCTCGCCACGCTGATCAGTCTCGGTCTGGCCTGGTTGAGTTTTGGACTCAAGCCGCGCGCTCCGGGGGCCGCTCTGGGAGCCGATGTGCTACGCCCAGATCGGGGGCCTGACCGCGGCGACCTTCATTACGCTTCTCCTCGTCCCGGTGATCTACGCGATCTTCGTGTGGGACTTGAAGATCGTGAAGTGGGAGAAGGTCTCCGAGCAGGCGTGACACGGGAGCCCCTCACGTGAACCCTTCGTACGATCTCGTCGTCATCGGTTCGGGTCCCGCCGGGCAGAAGGGAGCGATTGCCGCCGCGAAGCTCGGCAAGAAGGTCGCCGTGGTCGACCGCAAGGAAATGGTCGGCGGTGTCTCGCTCCACACCGGCACGATCCCCTCGAAGACGCTCCGCGAGGCGATCCTCTACTTGACAGGCTTTCGGGAGCGGACGTTCTACGGACGCGATTACGCGCTGAAGGAGTCGATCTCCGTCTCCGACCTCGCGTTCCGCATCCAGTCCGTCCGGGCGCGGGAGCTCGAAGTCATTCGGGCGCAGTTGAAGCGCAACGGTGTCATGACCTACCACGGGGACGCTCGCTTTCTCGACCCGCACACGGTCGAGATCGACTCCGGCGACGGAAAGACCGTGGTATCGGGCGAGCACATCCTGATCGCCTGCGGCACGCGGCCCGCGCACAGCCCGACCGTGCCGCTCGACGGCAAGCGCGTCATCGACTCGGATCAGCTCCGCGGGGCGGAGCGTCTTCCCAGGGAGGTCGTGGTCGTGGGAGCGGGCGTCATCGGCCTCGAGTACGCCTCGATGTTCACGGCGTTGAACATCAAGGTGACCATCGTCGAGCAGCGCTCGACGGTGCTCGACTTCGTGGACCGGGAGATCATCGAATCGCTCCTCTATTTCATGCGGGAGCGCGGGGCGACCTTCCGGCTAGGGGAAAAGGTCGTGTCCGTCGGGTACGACGAGAAGAACCGCGTTGTCGCGAAGCTCGAGAGCGGCAAGGAGGTCCACGGCGACGGCCTCCTCTACGTCGTCGGGCGCCAGACCAACGCCGACCGGCTGAACCTCGCCGCGGCGGGCCTGACCGCGGACGAGCGCGGGCGCATCTCCGTAGACGCCGGCTACCGGACCTCCGTACCGCACATCTTCGCGGCGGGAGACGTGATCGGGTTCCCGGCGCTCGCCTCCACCTCGATGGAGCAGGGGCGCCTGGCGGTCTGCGGAATGTTCGGCGTGGCGTGCGTCAGCCGGCCCGAGTCGATTCCCTACGGCATCTACACGATCCCCGAGATCTCCATGGTTGGCGCGACCGAGCAGGAGCTGACGGAGAAGAAAATCCCCTACGAAGTCGGCCGCGCCAAGCACGTCGAGCTCGCCAAGGGGCAGATGATGGGGGTCGACATCGGTCAGCTAAAGGTCCTCTTCGACCCGAAGACTTTGAAGCTCCTGGGCGTGCACGCGATCGGCGAGGGAGCGACCGAGATCATCCACATCGGCCAGGCCGTGCTCGCCTTCGGCGGCACCATCGAGTACTTCCGCGACACCGTCTTCAACTACCCGACCTTCGCCGAGGCCTACAAGGTCGCCGGCCTGGACGGCTTAAACAAGCTCTGACACGCCGATCCGGCGCCATGGAGTTCGAGTGCGACGTCACAATTTGGCCGGAAATTGTTTGATGATCGCTCCGCTCAGCATGCCGGCCATTCTGAGAATCTGTTCATGGGCCCTCTCGTAGGCTGCCACGTCCGCTCTCCAGTCCTGGCTCGGCCGCGCCTCGCTTGGCTCGCCCCGCAAATTGATCGAGGTTCCGATACGCCCGGAGGAAAGCCTCCTGAACGATATCGGCCGCTTCCTCATCAGTAGGAGAGCTCGAACCGCAGCGCCACCGCCAGGGCGTTATCCGTGGCGGGTCGCCGCCGCCGCGGATGATAGTGTCACCGCAAGAGAAAGGAGCCGCGATGGCTGGAAAAGCGAGGCGGACGACTCACCGCAGTGTTTCGGGAAAGAAGCTTTACGCCGTGCGTGACGCCAAAGGGCGTTTCAAGGACATTCAGACTTATGAACGCGCTCACCGCGCCGACCTGAAGCGAAAGGCGAAGGCCGAGAAGTAGCCCCAAAAACGCACCGGCTCGAGAAGTCGTCTTCGAACACACGGCAGCGGACTTCGGGCACGCGGTCGAGATCGACCCCTTTTTCAGGAGTTAGCTAACATCGCGCGGTGCGGCGCGTCGATCTGGCCAGTCCGGTGTTCAAGGCAGACTCGTATCTGTTTTACGCGCGCTTACGGGCAGAGGAGCCGGTTTGTCCCGTCGTCCTGCCCGACAAACAGGTGGTTTGGCTCATCACCCGGTACGACGACGTGGCGATGGTCTTGAAGGACGAGCGCTTCGCGAAGGACAGGACGCGAGCCCTGGCGCCCGAACAGATGAAGAAACAGCCGTGGGTCCCTGCGATGTTCCAGCCCCTGACGCGAAACATGCTCGACCTGGATCCTCCCGATCACACGCGCCTGCGCGCCCTGGTCCAGAAGGCCTTCACGCCTCGAGTCGTCGAGCAGGTCCGGGAGCGCATCCGGAAGCTCACGGAGGACCTCCTCGACCGTGCGATCGAGCGCGGACGAATGGACCTGGTCCGCGATTACGCGTTACCGATACCGACGACGATCATCGCGGAGATGCTGGGTGTTCCGGTCGAGGATCGGCACAAGTTTCATCGCTGGTCGCGCAACATCGTCCAATCCAACCCGTCCGGCTGGCGAATGATCCGAGCCATCCCGGGCGCCGTGATGTTCCTGCGGTACATTCGCAAGCTCTTGAAGGTGCGCCGGGCTCAGCCTGAGGACGATCTCGTAAGCGCCCTGGTTCAGGTCGAGGAAGCAGGCGACCAGCTGAGCGAGGACGAGCTCCTGGCAATGGTTTTTCTTCTTCTCATTGCCGGGCACGAGACGACGGTCAATCTCATCGGGAACGGCACGCTGGCCTTGCTCGAGCATCCCGACCAGATGGAGAAGCTGCGAAAGGATCCGGAGCTCATCAAGCC
>JBKPDV010000021.1:0-17952 GCA_046728075.1 Acidobacteriota bacterium
GACGGGCCCGGATCGATATCTCGTGCGCGGAACACTGGAGATCCGTGGAGTGAAGCGCCCGATCACGATCCCGATGACGCAGACCGTGCCTCGCGTGCCGGACATCGGATGGGGCAACGTACGCGTCGGCGGATCGGGACGCGTCACGATCAAGCGAACCGACTTCGGAATTTCGGGCGGAGAGTTCTGGGGCCAGAAGGCCCTTGCCGACGAGGTCGAGCTCGAGATCGACATCCTCTGCAACCGTTTCAACTTCGACAAATGGAGCTACGACTCAGACGAGAAGCCTTCGATCGGCGAGGCTCTCGAGAAGACGGTCCTGGCCGAGGACGCTGCGGCGGCCGTCTCGCAGTTCCGCGAGCTGAAGGAAAAGCACTCCGGGGACTACAACTTCGGCGCGGGCCAGCTGATTCTCGTGGCCAACCGGCTTCTGCAGCGCCGGCGCTTCCAGGACGCGCTGGAAATCTGGAAGCTCGCCGCCGAGGCAGCGCCCGCGGAGACGACAATCCAGGCGAGGCTCGGCGAGACGTACGCGGCTCTCGGCGACCGCTCCCGGGCTCTCGCTTTCTACCGCAAGGTTCTCCAGCTTGCGCCCGACAACCCCGAAGCGATCGAGATGCTTCGCCGGCTCGAGAAGAGCTCCGCCAGGTGAGCGGAGAGACCATGCCGCGCCCGCGACCAATCACCCCCGACCGAGGATCCGGGAATCGAATCGCTTCGACAGCGCTCTTTCTCCTGTTTCTCATTCCGCCAGTGGACTACTGGAGCGCTCCCGAGCAGGGATCCTGCGGCAGGCCCAAGACCTCAGCGGAGGCCTCCAAGAGCTTCCAGGTCCGCGACGCGCAATCCCATGCAGGGCCGTGCCCTCATTACACGGTCTTCGTCGCAGCAGGTCGCCTGCCAACCGGTGCCGCGAAAGGAAAACATCAGAGCCAGGCCCGAACGCCCTCATCCCGCCGGCGCACCTGCGCCGCCGCACGCGAGCTGACAGACGTCTTTTCTGCAGGACGAACCTCGAGGCGGATGCCTAACTCGGTCCCTCAATGCGTGCCAGGCGGCCTTGGAGAAAGCGCCGTTCGGCCTCGTTGGTGACGAGGACGAGATCTCGGCGGTAGGCTTCTGCGGCTTCCGGCAGGCGAGACAGCCCGCAGCTGCGCTCGCGCGGCGGGGAGCAGGTGGTAGCCGGGCAGATCTCCGCGGTTCTGCAGAGCGTCGAGCAGGCGCAGTCCCTCCTTCGGGCCGTAGGCCTGGGCGACGGCGACCGCGCGGTTCAACTCGACCACCGGCGAAGAAGCCAGCCCGAGAAGGAGCGGGTCGAGCCCCGATATCTCTTTGCCGGAATGGATTTGGAACTGGAGACCGCCTCCGTCGCACTGCCTCTAAGTCACCGGCGGCGTCGGCATGATCGGCCGAACCTCGATCGAGCCATTCCTCGCGTCCGGAATTCGCGCGGCAATCGCGATCGCTTCGTCCAGGTCTTTCGCCTCGATCAGGAAGTACCCGCCGAGCTGTTCCTTCGTTTCAGCGAACGGGCCGTCGGTCGTCAGCGTCTTTCCATCTTTCACCCGCACCGTCGTGGCCGTTTCCACCGGCTGCAGAGCGTTGCCGCCAACGTAGTTGCCGCTCTTTCGGATTCCCCTGGAGAACTCCATGTATTCCTGGAAGATCTTTCCGGTTTCCGCCTCGGAAAGCCTTGCCCATTCCGATTCCCGCTGGTAGATCAAGAGCAGATACTGCATGGTCTTCTTCTCCTCTTTACCCTCTCGTCGGACGACCGGCCCCGAATCGACAACCACCCGATTCTTTTCGAAACACGGGCCCTTTCCCTTCGCCAAAACGAACCTTTCGAGCCTCTGAAGTTCGTTGCGGGGCGCAGACGAAAACTGTCGCCGGAACCTGTCACCCGACTTGCAAACTTCGTCACCGTCCTCTTCCAAGTCCATGAAAACAGCTGATTTCAGGGCATTTCCGCCCTTTCGGACATGGCTTCCCGATTGCTCTCTTTTGCACTAGATGGAAATCCGAACGGACCTACCCGAAGGGGGCGCTGACGGTGAGCTGTCCGGGGGGGCGCTCGCGGCCGTCGAGCTTCTCGAAGTCGACAAGGAGTTCCTGGAGGCGCTGACCATGCGCCTGGACGAGATCTCGGGTCGGCCCAAGGGCCGTTTTGTCATCTCTTATCTGCCGGGCCAGCCCGGCGCGCGCACGCCGCCGACGATCCGCTGAAGCGGAGGACTCCGTAGTCAAACGAAGGTGTAGGGAACCCTTCTCGTTCTTTACCACGTCCTGAGTCCTTCCTTCCGCGTCCTTCCTCACAACCACACCTCTTCGCCTGTGTGGATGAAGTAGAGGCCGGCGATCGTCTTCTTTCCCGTCAGCTTCTCCCAATACTTACGATAGTGCTCGACCTGAGGCCGGTAGAAATCGACGAGGCTCTGGCGATTTTCCTTCGATACAATGTCTGACTTGTAATCGACCACGACCCATCTCTCCTCTTCCTCGAACACGAGATCGATCGCTCCCTGAAGGAGGGTGTCGCCGTTGCCGACCCCGGCCGCAATCTCCGCGCCCGGAACGCGGATCGCGAATGGGACCTCCACGAGGCGCTTCTGGGCGGCGAGAGCGCGGCGCCAGAGAGGAGAAGCTCTCACTCCGGCGACAACGCGGACGGCCTCTTCGAGGTCCTCCGGCCTCCTCGCCTCGTCAGCGAGGAGATTGGCGGCCACCGTCTCGACGGGAAGCGTTGGATCGCTCATGACCGCTTCCAGAAGGCGATGCAGGACCCGGCCCCAAGCCATTCCCTTTCCGGTTCTCTCCCAGGCGGGTCTTTCGGAGTCCGCGTGGGAAAGCGCCGTGACGGAGAGCGTCGCGTAGCTCGGCTCCGCGGCCCGCGCGAGGCGGCCGGCCCGATCCCTTCGGCTAGTCGAGAGCTCCCGCTCGAAATCGGCCGCAGTGAGAGGCGCTCTGCCCGCCGCGACTGGCCGGGCCGACCCCTCAGGCAGCTCTTCCTTCACGAAAGGGGCGAAGGCGGCCCAGGTTCCGGAGGCCTTGCCTCCCGCCGTCTGGCGAATGCTCACGACGAGCAGGTCCCGCGCGCGCGTCGCCGCGACATAGAGGGACCGAATCCTTTCCGCCTCTTCGAAGCGCTTCTCGATCTCCTGCATCTCGCGCCAGCCGCGCGGTCGCGCGATCTCTTCGTCCCGGAATTCCTTGATTCGCTTGCAGACACGAAAGTGGCCGCGCGCCGGTGTCGCTTCCCGATCCACCACGTAGTTGCGGGGACCTCCCCATTTTCCCGTCGGATCGGCCAGGCAGACCACCGGAGCCTCGAGGCCTTTGGCGCCGTGGAGGGTCATCAGCCGAGCCACGTGCGGCTGCCCGGGCTCGAGACTCATCTGCTCGATCACGTCCTCGCGCCGGAGGCGATCGATCTCGGCGACGACCGCGGGAAAGTCCAGGCCGTCCGCGGAGAGCTTGCGGGCGGCTGCGACCGCCTTGAGCAGGTTCCCGGCCCGGCTCGTGCCGAGCTCTCCCGAGGCCGCGAGTGCCGGTGCGCCCAGGCGGCCGAGGAGGCGCGAGATCGCCGCCCCCGGAGGCAGGGTTTGCGTCAGGGAATCTCCCTCCTCGAAGAGCTGCCAGGCTCGCGCGATGCGCGGGTCGACTTGCGCGGGCAGAGAGGAACGAAAGTGAAACCGGCCGCCGCCGGCCACGAAACGATAGAGCGCCTCGTCGTCGATCCCGAAGAGCGCCCCGCGCAGCGCCGCGAGCAGCGGAACCGGGTCATCGGGATCGGCGAGGGCCTGCAGCACGGGCAAGAGCGCGCCGAGCTCCTCGGACGCTCCGAAGGCGGCGCCGCCGACGATCTCGCAGGGGACGCCGCTGCGCTCGAGAGCCCGGGCGTACGCGGTCATGAATTTCCGCCGCCGGAAGAGAATCAGGAAATCGCCCGGATCGCGCCGCCCCTCGCCGATTTCGCCCGCGACGAACGCGGCGAGGCGCGCCGCGTCCAGTTCGGCCAGGGGGCCGTCCGCGCTGCCGCCCACGGCCGTCTCGAGCCGGTAGACACACGGCTCGGGAGGGCCGGGTTTTCGATTCGGGGAAAGCGGCACATAGGCCGGCTGCTCGGGCGAGGGCGCCGGCGGAAAAAAGCCGCTCCGGCCGAAGACGCCGTTGACCCACTCGCACAGAGGCGCGGAGGAGCGAAAGTTGGTGGAGAGCACGAGCTTGCGTCCGCAGGCTTCCAGACGCTTCCGAACCTGGTCGTAGATCTCGATATCGGCGCGCCGGAACCGATAGATCGATTGCTTCGGATCTCCGACCACGAAGAGCGATCCCGGCACGGGAACGACCTTCGTCCAGTCGCGCTCCTCTTCGTCGCTCGCCGTGAGATAGAAAAGGATCTCGGCCTGGATCGGATCCGTATCCTGAAACTCGTCGACTAAGATCGGCGTGAAACGCTCGCGCAGCTCACGGCGGACCTGGGAGAAGTCTCGCAGGAGGTTGCGCGCGTAGACCAAAAGGTCCTGGAAATTCAGTCGGCCGTTGCGACGCCGCCAAGAGGCGTATCCATCGCGCGCCTCGACGAGCACCGCCATCACGTCGGGGTGTACGAACTCTCCCCAGGCCTCCAGTGCGGGGCGAACCGTTTCCCGTACCAGGCGCCCGTAGTCTTCTCGCAGCGCCCTGGGAGCTCCCTTGCCCAGGCTCTCGGACTTCAAGACACGCAGGATGCGCACGAAGTCCGCGTCGCGGGCAGGATCGAGAAGCCGTCGCAAACGATCGGCTCGCCGGATCGCCTCTTCGAGTTCATCGGCGGGAACCTTTCGAGACAGCTGCGGGAGAACACGGTCCAGGAACTCGAACACCCGAGCCCGCGCTGGCGCGAAGTCGGGCGGCCGGGGTTGCCGATGCGACACCGGCTCCAGATCGGAGTTCTCGCAGAGATCCTCGTAGCCCTTGCTCAGGTCCGCGAGCGGGATGCCGAGCTCGATCAGCCGGGCCAGACGCGGGTCTCCCGAGACGAAGAGGCGCTCGGTGAAATGCCCCCAGGCTTCCTCCCGGGCGACTCCGTTCTGCGCCTCATCCATCTCCGCGAACCCGGGCTCGATTCCGGCCTCGACGGGCCTTTCGCGCAGCAGACGCGCGCAGAACGCGTGGATCGTCCCGACGAAGCAGGAGTCGACATGCGAGAGAGCCTCGGTCAGGCGCGCCCGGGGTCCCGACTCGCGCTCCCTTGCGACCGCCCTCTCCAGAGCGTTCTGAAAGCGTTGACGCAGGGCCGCGGCCGCCCGAATCGTGAACGTGACCGCCGAGATCCGGTCGACCGTCGCTCTGCCGGTCGCGACCAGGGCGACCATGCGATCCACGAGGCTGCGCGTCTTTCCCGTTCCGGCCGCTGCTTCGACGAGGACGGTGGAATCCAGGTCCGCGGCGATCGCCTTGCGCGCGTCGTCGTCGCTCGGGGCAACCCCGAGCGCGGCGGATCGTTCAGTCCGGCTCTTGGACATGGATGTTTCGAAACGCGGCGAGAACGGGGTTCGCGCTCTTTTCGAGCTTGGCCTTTGCGCGGTCGGCCGACAGGCCGGCTCCGCCGCAGATCTCTGCAAAGTCGCAATTCTTGCAATCCTCCTCCGAGAGCGCATGCGGGAAGAGGCCCGACGCCAGCAGGTCGAAGAGGGAGCCCAGCACCTGGCGCGTCTCGCGCCGGTCGAGGCGTGTGAGGAAACGTTGCCCCTCCCCCTTCCGACCGGGATAGACATAGCCGGAGCGCGACACGCTGCCCGGCCGGCCCGCCCGCGCGAGCAGCTCCTCGAAGGCGAACGCATAGAGCGCCGGCTGAATGTGGCGGCCGCCCTTCAGTCCCATTCCCTCGCGCACGCCCCAGGCGCTGCCGGTCTTGTAATCCCAGACATGAAAGCTCCCGTCGGCGGCCTCGTCGACGCGATCGATGGAGCCGCGCAAGAGAAATCGCGCCTCCGGATCGGCTTCGATTTCGACTGGATCGGGGCTCGCGACGGATCCTTCGGGAAAACGCGGCCGCGGCAGGCCGAACGGAATCTCGTAGAAGCGCGGGGACACGTCGCGGCAGCTCTCCTCTTCCAGAGCGAGCAGCGTGCGGCAGGCGAAGAGGATGTTCTCTCGCTGCGCCGAGAAAGCGAGCTCGCTGCGGGGCGCGATCTTCTCGCGCCAGGCCGTGATCCTTCCCTCGGCTACCTCCGCCATGAGCGCTCCGTGCCGGGCCGCGTCCGGCTTCTCTCCCGCCTCATCGATGCGCTCGAAGAACACGCGGAAGACCTCGTGGAGGAGGCTGCCTTCGCCCAGGGGATCGAGCCAGCGCGTCGGATCACTCCTCGTTTCTTCGGGCGGCTCGACGCGCAGGACCCGTTTGACGAAGTAGGCGAAGGGGCATCGGGCAAGCTCCTGGATTCGGGATGCGGAAATCGGCGCCCGTCCTCGCCGCGGATCGAGCTCCGGCGTTCCGGCCGAGACCCAACCGTCCCAGATCGTGAACTCGGCGCTCTCGCGCGCGACGGCGGCCTCGTGCCCGTCCGCCAGCCAGGGATACACGGCGCGAACGAGGTCTTCTCCCTCTTTGGCGACGGGGCCTTCGTCCCGGCGCAGCTTCGCCAACCACCACTCCGTGTCGTCTAAGGCGTCGTCGGATTTCGGAACGAACCCATGGGCGTTGGGAAGAGCCGCGGCCAGGCTCCCGTAGTCGGCTTCGGGAGCGCCGGCGGTCTCGCGATAGATCTCAAGGAGAAACGGGGAAGGGGAGGGTTCTCCGGCCTGGGTGAGGCTGCGAAGGTCGAAGCTCGAGTAGCTTGCGGTCAGCCGGCCGCGGAGCCTGGCGACGCAGGCGCGCAGCGCTCGGACAACGTCGCGCGGGCGATCGCGTCCCAAGGCGAGCGGCGCTTCCGGTCTTTCCTGGTTGATGCGGCGCCTCTCGTCGTCGGAAAGAACGGGATCCTCGAGGTCGCGGCCAGGCATCCGTGCCTCGTCGAGGCCGAGCAGGAACGTGTGTCTCCGGCCCGAGAACCCGCCCGCGGCGAAAAAGGAAACGTGAACGCGGCCCGGCCGGCACCGGTCCGCATCGATCGAAAGACGGGAGACCGCGTCCCGCAGCCGGTCGACGGCGGCCGCTGGCTCCGTCGGGAGGGACGCGAGATCCTCGAACTCCTTCAAGAGCGCGTCGATCGCGGAGCGCGCCGTCGCGTCGACGGAATCCGCGACTCGCGCGAATTCCGCGACAAACCGCCGGGTCGCCGCCGCAAGCTCCGGCAAGGGACTGCTGTTGGAATCCGGGTCGGGTCCGAAGGAGAGGACGCGGGCAAGGAACTCGCGGGCCCGGCGCGCGGCTTCCAGGCGGCGCGCCCGCGACCGGGCTCGCGCTTCCCGCTCTTCCTCCGAACGGTCGGCGTCGGCCCGCGTCCAGGGTTCCTCCTGTTCGAGTTGCGCGACGAGGTGATCGAGCCGAATCCGGTGCCGTTCCCGACCCCAGCCGATCCCCGCTTCCCTCACGGCGCGCGCCGCCGCGCGGGCTCCCGCCTCGGAGGAGCCTCCCATGCGGGCAAACGTGAGCGTGCCGGCGGCGAGCGCGCTGCGCAAAACCTCGGCCTCGAAGCCCCGCCCGACCCAGTCGAGGAAGGCCAGGGCTGCGCGGCCCGGGTGCGTATAGGTCGCGGCGATCCCTCCGGCGAACGTGCACGGAATGTCGAGCTCTCGCGCCAGCTCGTAGATGAGCGAGGGGTAGACCGCGGAGTCCGTGTGGAGCAGCTCCACGTCGTCGAAGGGAACGCCGGCCGCGAGAATTCGTCGCAGAACCTCGCGAATCTCGTTCTCCTCGCCGATGGCTCGGAAGATCGCTGTCGAAGGCGCGATTCGAGCCCAATCCTCGGGAGAGTCGGCGCGAAGCGGGACTTGACGCTTTCCCGCGAGCCGATCGACGAGCGCTCGTTCCAACCCGGAGAACTCGTCGGGCGACACGAGCAGATAGAGCGGACCCGGATCGCGCTCGGGAAGTCGATCGACCGAAACGATCGCGCGGCGAAGCACTTCGATTCCATCGACCGACTTTCCCTCACGCAGAGCCCTCGTGTAGCGCCGAAGGATTGCGGTGAGCTCGTCATGCTTGCGCCGGTCCGCAAAAGCCCGGCCGGGCAGGGTATCGGCCGAGAGCCCCGCGGCGCGCAGCTCCTCGAGCGTTTCCTGCAGCGCTCGATGAAGCCCCGGACGATCCGCGATGGAGCCGAAGTAGCCGCCCGGGCCGGCGCTCTCGGCGCAAGCCTGCTCGACTAGCGCCAGCGTCTGAGCGCGCGAAAGAATCTTCCATCCGCCGCTTGCCAGCTGCGGCCCGACGGCTGCGGCGGCGAGTGTGCGGACCGTCTCCACGCGAAGATTCGTCCAGTCGTGGCCCTCGCGCGCCAGCCGCTCGACGAGCGTGTGTCCGATGGACAGTGACGGAGAAACGAGGACCTTCTCCTCGAGAGGTTTCTCCCGGCAGACCCGCGCCAGCTCCTCGATGACGCGGGCGGTCGCCGGGGGCGAAGCGGGTTCGCGGGGAGGTTCCGCGGGAGCGTCGAACGGAAGAAGGGGTTGGAAAGGCACTGAAGAAAGCTATCAGCTGTCAGCTATCAGCTCTCAGCCAGAAGCTTCGTGAACCAACAACCTTGAACAACACGGCTAGAAGCTGAAGCTCCCTCTGGGTCAAACGCGGTCCGAGCAAATCCAAGGTCTCGATGCGGAACAGGAGCCCGGATCAGAGCTGAAAGCTGTGAGCTGAAAGCTGCCAGCTATTTCAACCCTTCCGGAAACGGCTGCCGCGGGTCGATGTCGACCGGGATGTCCGCGGTCTGCTTGAGCGCGTCGGCGAGCTCGGCGGGCATCTTGTCGTACTTCTGGAACCAGGCCTCCGCCCGCGCCCGGTCGCCTGTCGCCTCGATCTCGAGAAGCTCTTTGGCGAGGCTCGCCACCGCGCCGGCCATCTTGTCGAAATCGATCACGTAGCGGCCGGAAGCGGAATCGCGCGCGATGACGGCATGCTCGGCGAAGTAGTTGAACTCCATCATCTCGGCTCGCCCGTGAGCCTCGCCGATTCCGAACCGAACCGTGCGGAAGATGCCGGCGACGTACGAGGCCTCGTACTCCTCCTTCTTCTGTCGAGGAAGGGCGCCGTGCTCGATCAGCCAGTAAAGCCCGAGCATGCCCGTGATGTCCGCCTTGGCTTCTTCCAGCCCCGAGAAAGTCGGCCCGATGGCCTCCCGGATGCCCATCTGCTTTCCGTCGCGCCGCGAGAACGCGGGGCCTAGGCCGTGGCTGATCTCGTGCAGGAGGGTCGTGACGAGGTAGCCCTCGGCCGATGCCTGGGCCGCCTGATCCTCGCGCAGGAGACGCTTGGCCACCGGAAGGATCACGTACTGAACGCGGGCGTCCATGTAGTTCTTGAAAAAAATCCGCTTGCTTCCGACCTGTTGATGAATGCGCGGGTCGTTGGGAAGGTTGTCGGCGACCGCCTGATAGCCGTGGCGCAGATCACCCGAGCGGTACGGGGCGTCCATGACCTCCATCGGCGCCGCTCGGCCATGCTTGGAAGGCCGGTCCTCCGGCGCGAGCGGCAGAGCGTCCTGGATCTCCGGCACGTATTTCTGAAAAACGGCGAGCTTCGCGCTCTCCTCCTCGTTGCGCACGAGCACGGCCGAGCCGTATGAAGTCTTCACCCCCAGCAGGTCGTCGAGGTACGTTTCGTACGGCGCGAAGATGAGATCGAACTTCGGATTTTCCAACTTGACCCAGGCGACGTCGCTCTCGAAATAGTCGTCGGTGGTCAGCGCCTTGGCCCGCAATTTCAGGAACTGAGCGAAGGCGGGATCGTCCGAGAGCGCCGCCGCGTCCTTCAGCTTTTGAGCCGCCGGCCCGAGCCACTGCCCAAACGCGACGCGGTAGGGCACCGCCACGAGCCGTCCATTCTCGCGGCGCACGACCGTGCGGTCTCCGTAGATTCCGGCGCGCTCGGCCGGGTGCGCGTGGAGGTATGCCTCGATGTCGGCACGGGTCATTCCCTTGGGGTACAGCGCCCGTCCGGGGGGCGCCGGGTCCGAGCCGATGAAGGGCCGATTCTCTTCGAGCAGGTCGTAACGGCCTCCATTGATCCAAAGGAAGCGGCCCAGCAGCCGGTCTTTCTCCTCGTTTGAGCGCAGAAGCGTCTTGGTGAGGGGAATGTCTTCTGGGTCGCTCTGCTGCCAGTAGATCTCCTCGAGGTCCCGAGACGCGTCGACCAGCTTCTCGACGAGCTGACGCTCGCGGGAGGAGAGCTTGCCGGTGTCAAACGACATTTCCAGCGGTTTCCATTTCCGGAGACGGTCGGCGATATCCGGCGCGACATCGGGCGGGACAGCGACCCGGTGCGAGGAAGCGGGTTTCTTCGAGGACCGCTGGCCGATCGCCGCGAAGGCGACCGGAAGGGCGAGCGCCGTCCAGGCGAGGCAGCGGAGGAGCAGAGAGATTTTCATGGCCGGCGATCTTACAAGGTGCAGGAGATGTTGGGGGAGCGCGCCGGCACCGATAAGATCCGCCGATGCTGCGTCACGTCCTTCCTCGAGTCGGCTATGCGGCGGTCGGGCTGCTCTACATCACCATCGGTTTTCTCGCGGCGCGGATCGCACTTCTGGGATCGCGCGATCGAGTTTCGGGGATGCAAGGAGCCTTGAGGGCTCTCCTGAGCCAGACGGAGGGCGCATGGATCGTCGGGGCGACGGCAGCCGGACTCCTCGCATTCGCGATCTGGAGGCTGATGCAAACCTTCGCGACGCGTCGTGCGAGCTTCCTCCTGAGGGCCGGCTGGTTCATCACGGCTATGGGCTACGCCATTCTGGCGGTCACGGCAGTGAGGTTGGTCCTGCGGGCTCGCGGAGGGTTTTCGCTTCACCGAGCGGGCCTCGACTGGCTGCTCGCTTCTCCCGCGGGACGAATCGCCCTGCAGGTGGCCGGCGTCATCCTGATCGTCGCGGGCGTCGTCGCTCTCTTTCAGGGAGTCAGCGGAAGGCTTCCCGACTGGCTCGCTCGGGCCGGCACGGCCCGAACTCGAACTGCCGTCTCCCGCGTCGCTCGAATCGGTCTGGCGGCTCGCGGCATCGTGGGTGGTGTGATGGGATACTTTCTTCTCAAAGCCGTTGCCGACCATGACCCCCGAGAGGTCGTGGAGATAGGCGGGTCTCTGCGGCAGATTTCCCATCAATCTCCGGCCGGCCCCGTTCTGATGGGTATCGTCGCCCTCGGCCTACTCTTCTATGGTTTCGCGATGTGGGCCGTTGCCGCCTCTCGTCGGCCGGCGTGAAGCGCTTCGGCAGAGACGAAAAAGGGTCCTGCAGTGTTACGAGAGGTAACGGTTCCCTGCGTTGTCGCAAAACTGTGTAACGGGAATGTTCTGATAGACGAGAGACTTACACTGCTGGCGGGCGGCTTGCCTCTTTTTCAGCAGGCATCGGGTTTGCGGCGACGGCTCGGGAAGCTGGTGAGCCGCCACCGGAGGGCTCGATGATGCACACCGCCCACGGGGTCGGCACGTACGACATCTCGGTTGAGCACGCGAGTCTGCAACGCGTTCCGACCGAGCGAGGGACCCGATACTGCCTTCACTTGAACGGCCAGATCGACGAGCGCTGGGCGGAAGCCTACCGGTTGGAACGACGCGAGTCGCGCACCTCCTCGCGATTCGAGCTCGATCCGAAGGCGGCGATAGTGACCTTTGCCAGCGATCCCGGAGGGGCGGCCTCCGCCGACATCATCGATGCCCTCGATCTGCTCGACGCGATGGTCGAGCGCGTCAACCACCGCGCGGCGACGGTGGACCACTAACCGTCGCTTCCGTTCGGTCGGGATCTGGCTTCGCCACCGGCGCTCGGCTCGGCCACTGGCCTCGACCGCGCGCCTGATCCCTCGCTCGCTCACGGTCCCGCGGCGCGCGCCTCCTCCCCTCTGGGAGACTACGCGCGCCGCGAGCTAAATCTCACGCGGTGCGGAACAGATTTCGGCTTGCGTAACTTCGCTTAGCTGCACCGGGCCCGCATCCCCAGAAATCCGCTGGACGGGCGTAAGATCCCGCGGATGTTTCCGAGCGGGACGAAGCGGGTTGCGGTCGTGGGCGGATTCCGGACGCCGTTTTTGCGGGCGGGAACGCAGTTTGAAAAGATGACCGCGGTCGAGCTCGGGGCGGCGGCCGTCAAGGAGCTCGTGATCCGGCTGGACGTCGATACGTCGGAGATCGATGAAGTGATCTACGGGACCGTGATTCCCTCGGTCTCTCGTCCCAACATCGCGCGCGAAGTGGTTTTCGACGCGAATCTGTCCCAGAAGACTCCTGCCGCTTCGGTCATCATGGCGTGCGCCTCCTCCAACCGTGCCATCACCGATTCCGCCGAGAAGATTGCGCTCGGTCTGGCGAATGTCGTCGTGGCCGGCGGCTCGGAGTGCCTTTCGGACGTCCCGATCCTCTTCTCGCGCGAATTCGCGCGGCGGCTCGTGAAACTCTCGAAGGCCAAGACCCCCGCACAAAAAGCGAAGGCTCTTGCGGGATTCCGACCCGGGGAGCTCGCGCCCGTCGCCCCCGCCATCGCCGAGTACACGACGGGCCTCTCGATGGGGCAGTCCGCCGAGAAGATGGCCAAAGAGAATCACATTTCGCGGGAGGCTCAGGACGAGTACGCACTCTCCTCTCACCGAAAGGCCGCGGCCGGCTGGGAATCGGGCGTGCTGCCTCCGGAGGTCGTGCCGGTTCCCATCGGCCCGCGCTACGAAGAGGTCGCGACCACGGACAACATCATCCGGCGCGATTCGACTCTCGAGCAGCTCGCGAAGCTCCCGCCCGTCTTCGATCGGAAGTTCGGAACCGTGACGGCGGCCAACTCTTCGCCCTTGACCGATGGAGCGTCGGCGGTGCTTCTGATGTCCGAAGAGCGCGCCCGCGCGCAGGGCCGCAGGATCCTGGCGTTTGTCCGCTCCTGGGCCTTTTCGGCGCTGGATCCCGGAGACCAGCTCCTGCAGGGCCCTGCCTACGCCGCTCCAGTCGCGCTCGACCGTGCTGGCTTGAAGCTTTCCGACATCGGCCGCGTGGAAATGCATGAGGCGTTCGCGGCGCAGGTCCTCTCCAACCTCCAGGCCTTCGCCTCGCAGGCCTTCGCCCGGGAGAAGACCGGCCGCGACGCGCCCCTGGGCGAGGTGGATCCGAAGATTCTGAACCTCTACGGCGGCTCGATTGCGATCGGCCATCCTTTCGCGGCGACGGGAGCGCGCATCGTGACGACGCTGGCCAATGAGCTCACGCGATCCAAGGTGCAGTTCGGCCTCCTGACCGTCTGCGCGGCCGGGGGCCTCGGGCACGCGATGGTGCTGGAGAATGCGGGATAGTCGACAGCCAACAGCTAACAGTCGACAGTTCCGATCCCTAGACTTCAGCCTGTCGACTGTCGACTGTCGACTGTCGACCAAAGGGGGCCGGCGGCGTGACAGATCGTAAGACAAAAGATCCGGTCCTGGAGCGGCACCGGCGCCCGAAATGGCTTTCCGGAACGGCGCTGATTTTCTACGCGCTCGTCCTGGGAGTCCTCTCGGGGTATCTCTTTCCCGCTGAGAGCCATCCCGCGGCTTACGAGACGTTCCGTTTTCTCTCTCGCGCCTTCATCAGCCTGATCAAGATGCTGATCGTGCCGCTGATCTTCTCGACGATCGTCGTGGGAATCGGCAAGACAGGCGACATCAAGGCGGTCGGGCGCATGGGCGTGAAGGCGATCATCTACTTCGAGCTCGCCACGACCGCTGCGCTCGCCCTCGGACTCTCCATCGCCCACATCGTGCGTCCGGGGCAGGGGTTGACGCTCCCACCCTCGGGTGAGCAGCTGGCCAAGCCCAAAACCCTGGTCGAGACTCTGCTGCATCTCTTTCCCTCCAATGTGGTCGACGCGATGGCCAAGCAGGACATCCTGCAGGTGGTCGTCTTCGCGACACTGGTCGGGATCGCGGCCGCCCACATCGGGAAAAAGGCGGAGACGTTCCTGGTCTTCTTCGACTCCGTCGTCGCCGTGATGTTCCAGCTGACGGATTACGTGATGGCGCTGACTCCGCTGGGCGTCTTCGGCGCCATGGCGGCCTCGGTCTCCCACCACGGTTTGGCTGTCCTCGGGTCCTACGCGAAGCTGGTCGCGTCCCTCTACGGGGCTCTGGTTCTCTTCACTCTTCTCGTGCTGATCCCGGCACTCTTGATCGTGCGGGCGAATCTGCGCCTCTTCTTCCGCAAGATTCGAGAGCCTTTCCTGCTCGCCTTCTCCACCGCCTCGTCGGAGGCCGCGCTGCCTCGGGCCCTGGAGAAGATGGTGGAGTTCGGCGTGCCAGAGTCCGTCGCCGGCTTCGTGATTCCCGCCGGCTACTCCTTCAACCTCGACGGCTCGACGCTCTACATCTCGCTCGCATCGCTGACGATCGCGCAGGCCGCGCACATCGATCTGCCCCTCTCGACGGAGATCCTCATGATGCTGACCTTCATGATGACCTCGAAGGGAGTGGCCGGCGTGCCGCGCGCGGCTCTCGTCATCATCGCGGCAGGCTGCGCCGCCTTCAATCTGCCCGGCGAAGCAGGCGTGGCGATGATCCTGGCGGTCGATGAGCTGATGGACATGGCGCGCACCTCCATCAACGTGATGGGCAACTGCGTAGCCTCCGTCGTCGTGGCGCGGTGGGAGGGAGTTCTCGGAAAGCCGCTCGACATCGAAGACGAGGACGCGCCCGCGGCCGATCTCGCGCGCGAGGTCGCGACGTAACCGTCGCGACTACGCTGTTATCCCGAGGAGCGGAGCGACGAGGGATCTGCTCCGGCTGCTCGTGAGACGAGAGTAGATCCTTCGCTGCGCTCAGGATGACAAGTGCGGTCAGGATGACAAAGGCAGGGTAAGGGCTTGCACGAGAAGATTACCCTCTCGACGATCTCTTATCGACTATCGACTATCGACTATCGACTATCGACTACCGACTACCGACTACCGGCTACTGACTACCGACTGCGGTACCAACTGCACCTACCCCTTTATCCCAGCCAGAATGACGGAGATACGCTTCTTCTGAGTCTCGTCCTGGGTCATCGCGAGGGCCTGGTTGTAGTACTCGGCGGCGAGCTTCTTGTCTCCCTTCGTCAGATATGCCTCTGCCAGACTGTCGTAGGTGTTCCAGGACTTGGGGTGGTCCTTGACGTTTTTGCGGAAGACTGCGATCGCCTCGTCGAACTTTCTGTCCCCCAGGAGCTGGTAGCCATACAGATTCATGTCGACCTCCGTCGCGAGCGGAAGCGACTTGGCCCGAAGCGCTTCCGCGGCCTTCATGTCCCCTTTCTTCTCGAGGAGGCCGGCTTTCGTTCTGAGGTTCTGAAAGTTCTCGTTCAACTGGATCGAACGGTCCGCCCACTGAAGGGCCTCGTCGAGATTGACGTCGTTGCGCAAGCAATAGGACGCCGCCTGGTTCCAGCCCTGCCAGGAAAAGCGCGGAAGGCCGCGCAGCTGCGTTCGGATGCTCTCGACGACGACGGTCGGCGTGTCCACCTCGAGGCGCACCGGCACGGCCAACTCTTCCCAGCGCAGAAGGAGCGTCGTGCCGCGGTTGGAGGGATCCGTGAAAGAGTAGCTCAGCCGCTCCTCGAACGGGGCCTTCGTCGGAGTGACCGCCACGCGCAGCGCGTCCTCCTTCGGATCGTAGGTGAAGCTGCCCCAGGCGTTGGACATCTTGCTGAAGACGACTGTCCACTCCTTTTCCGTCGGGATCATGTGAAGACCATAGGTTCCGGCCGCGAGCGCCTTTCCCTCGACCTTCACCGGTGAGCTGACCGTGAATGTCGTGTTCTCGTTGGCCCCGGCGCGCCAGACCTCGCCGTAGGGGACGAGCTCCCCCCAGACCTTGCGCTTGTTGACCGCCGGGCGATGATAGTGAATCGAGGTCTCGGTCAGGCCGACCGTCTGGTTCACCGAAGCCTCGGGGCTCGGCTGGGGCAGATTCAACGGTGTTTGTCCGGCGGCAGGCAGGGCCGCGGTGAGCAGAACCAATGGCAAAAGGGCGTTCGGAAGTCTCTTCATCTCCTCCTCCTTGTCGATAGAAATCGTCGGAGGTGACTACGGAAGGCCGCCGGTTTCGGTTTTTTGGATTCGGAGGTCTCAGCCGTTCTTCTGCTGAAACTCCTTCATAAAGGAGACAAGGGCTTCGACGCCTGCCTTGGGGAAGGCGTTGTAGATCGAGGCGCGGATACCTCCGACAGAGCGATGACCCTTGAGCCCGTCGAGCTTGACGGCTTTGGCTTCCGGCACGAATTTCTTCTCGAGCTCCTCGGAGGGCAGGCGGAACGTCACATTCATGTTCGAGCGATCGGCCGCGCGTGCGTGGGGCCGGTAGTAGCCGCCGGAGGAGTCGATCGCGTCGTACAGAAGCTTTGCTTTCTCGGCGTTCGCCCGGGCCATTCCTTCGAGGCCTCCCTTCGCGAGGAGCCACTTCATAACGAGCCGCATGATGTAGACGCCGAACACGGGCGGCGTGTTGTAGAGCGACTTGTTCTCCGCCTGCACCTTGTAGTCGAGCATCGTCGCGAGGTTCTTGGAAACGCGCTCGAGCAGGTCGTTTCGCAAGATGACAAGCGTCACGCCCGAGGGGCCGAGGTTCTTCTGTGCGCCGGCGTAGATCAAGCCATATCTGGCGACGTCGATCGGCCGGCTGAAGATGTCCGACGACGCATCGCAAACGAGCGGAACCGATCCCGTCGTCGGCTCCGTCTTCCACTCCACTCCCTGGATCGTTTCGTTCGAGGTGAAGTGGACATATGCCGCGGAGGGGTCGAGCTTCAGCTCCGAGCCGGCGGGAACTCGCGTGAAATCCGGCTCGGTCGTCGCGGCGATCTGGACCGTTCCGACTTTCTGGGCTTCCTTCACCGCCTTCTTGCCCCAGGAGCCGGTGACGATGTAGTCCGCCTTGCCGCCCGGCGGCAGCAGGTTCATCGGCACCATCGAGAACTGAAGCGACGCGCCCCCCTGCAGAAACAGGATCTGGTAATCCGAGGAGATGCTCGCGAGCTTGCGGATATCCGCCTCGCATCCGCCGATGATCTCGTCGAAGGTCTTCGAGCGGTGGGAGATCTCCATCACCGACATGCCGACCCCGGGGAGCGCGACGAGGTCCCGCTGGGCTTCCTCGAGGACGGACTCGGGAAGGACGCCGGGTCCGGCGCCGAAGTTGAAGATGCGGTCGGTCATAAAGCCTCGGTCGGTAGTCGGTAGTCGGTAGTCAACAGTCGACAGTCGACAGTCTAAGCCGGGAACGGAACACGAGCTTCTTACAGAGGCAAAAGAGTGAGCTCCAAAATGTCGTCGGAGGATTTCCGGATCGCCTCGAGAGTCTCCTTCGACGGTTCCTGGCTCAAGTGAATGCGCGCGACCGCCGCTTTCGCTCCGTCGAAGACGATGTTCTCCGTCTCCTGCACGTTCACACCCGCCTCCTTGATGCGATCGAAGACCGCGGCCAGCACGCCGACGCGGTCGTAGTGACGCACCACGAGCAGGCAGCAGGCGGGCGATTTCTTGGCGAGGTTGACCACGTTGGGCGCGCGGCCGTGCTCCTTGTACTCGCGCACGATTCGAACGGTCTCGGCCGCGATCGCCTCCTGGGCCTGGTCCGTCGAGGCGCCGATGTGGTGCGTGCCGATCACCCCCGGAAGATCAAAGATGGCGGACTTCACCTCTCCGCTCCCGCCGGAGGGCTCCTCGGCGAAGACATCGAGCGCAGTGCGCAAGCCTTTTTCGCGGACGGCCTTCTCCAGCGCCGCCTGATCGACGACCTCCGCGCGCGACGTGTTGATGAAGAAAGCACCCGGCTTCATCGCGGCGAAGAACTTTTCGCCGGCGAGGCCCTTGGTCTCGGGCTTCAAGGCCACGTGCAAGC
>JBKPDV010000022.1:0-10845 GCA_046728075.1 Acidobacteriota bacterium
GTCGTGAGGGAGACCCGATCCATCGAACGGATGAGTCGCTGACCTTTCATGGCTGACGAGACGACGCCCCCGCCGTCCTCTGAGCCCGCCGCTCCCCCCGCGGCGGAGGCGAAGAAGGAACCTCCCAAGAAGGTCGAAGCAAGAGATGCCTCGGCCCACCCGTGGGTCGAGTCGATCCGGGCGGCGGTTCCGGACGCGGTTGTCTCGGCCAAGGAATTCGTCCGGCAAGTCACGGTGACCGTCGCGAGGGAAAAGATCCGCGACGTCGCGCGCCACTTGAAAGAGGGGGAAGACTTTCGATATTGCGTGGACATCACGGGCGTCGACTGGAAGCAGCGCAAGCCTCGATTCGACGTCGTCTATCACTTCTACTCCTTTTCGAAGAACGACCGCATTCGCATCAAGTGCGGAGTCGAAGAGGGAGAAGAGGTCCCGTCGATCGCAAAGCTGTTTCTTGCCGCGAACTGGTCCGAGCGCGAGACCTGGGACATGTTCGGGATCCCTTTCGCGGGGCATCCGGGATTGCAGCGCATCCTGACGTGGGAAGGTTTCCACGGTCATCCGCTTCGCAAGGACTTTCCTCTGGAGGGAATCGACACAGGCGCCGCCGTCTACCCAGAGGAGTGGCCGGCCGGAGGGGGCCCCTCCGCGACCGATCCGAATCGGAAGGTGGTGTCGTGAAGAGGCGCCCACACGGCTGCTGGACGCCCCTCACCCCGGCCCTCTCCCGGGGGGAGAGGGGGCAGACGTGACGGACGAGAAGCGCCTGACCGAGGCCGAGAAGCAGGAGGCGGACTACTTCGCCCGCCGGATGACCCAGGCCGGTGAAGTCCGGCCGTCGGCCGGCGTGGCCGCGGCACCGGTCGAGCCGCCCACCCTGTTCGACGTGCAGGAGATGGAGCTCAACTTCGGACCTCAGCACCCCTCCACACACGGCGTCCTGCGGCTGGTGCTCAAAGTGGATGGCGAAAAGATCCTCGAGGCGCGCCCCGAGATCGGGTACCTCCACCGGGGAACCGAGAAGCTCTTCGAAACCGAGACCTATCCGATGGGGATCCCTCACACCGATCGGATGGACTATGTCGCGGCGGCCACGAACAACCACGCGTTCTGCCTGACGGTGGAAAAGCTGCTCGGAATCGAGATCCCGCGGCGAGCCCAGCTCATCCGCGTGATCTTAGACGAGCTCCAACGTCTTTCCTCGCACCTGGTCTGGCTCGGCACGTCCGGAATCGATCTGGGGGCCGTCACCCCCTTCTGGTACGCCTTCCGCGAACGCGAGCAGATCCTCGACTTCTTCGAGGAGTATTGCGGCGCCCGCCTGACCTTGAACTGCATGCGCATCGGGGGTCTCCCGTTCGATCTGACCCCGGGGTGGACCGCGCGGCTGCTTGAGTTTGTGGACGATTTGCCGTCGCGCATCGACGAGTACGAAGAGCTCCTGACCGACAACCGCATCTGGAAGAATCGAACGGTCGACGTCGGCGTCATCTCGGGGGAAGAGTGCATCGAATACGGGCTAACGGGACCGATCCTGCGCGGCTCCGGAATCGCGTGGGATCTGCGGCGCGCCCAACCCTACGAGTGCTACGACGAGCTGGACTTCGTCATCCCGGTCCGCCAGAACGGCGACACGTACGATCGCTACATCGTCCGGGTGCAGGAAATGCGGCAGAGCGTGCGGATCATTCGACAATGCCTGGACCGCCTCGAGGCGGGGGACATCCGCGGCAAGGTGCCGCGAGTGATCAAACCCGCTGCCGAAGAGGTCTACGCCTCGGTCGAGTCACCCAAGGGAGAGCTGGGCTTTTACTGCGTCTCCAACGGATCGAACCGGCCGTATCGCATGCATTGCCGGCCCCCCTCTTTCATCAACCTCCAGGCGTTGCCTCGTCTGGCCAAGGGACACCTGATCTCTGACCTCGTCGCACTGATCGGGACCATCGATATCGTGCTCGGGGAGGTGGATCGGTGAGCAGGACGGGAGGCGAGAGGCGGGAGGCAGGAGGCGAAATGCAGTCCTTCTGTGATCGCCTTCCGCCTTCCGCCTCCCGCCTTCTGGTTCCAGGGGCAGCCCCATGAAGATCCTGACCCCCACCGTGCTGACCTACATCAAGATCGTCCTGCTCGTGGCGGTTGTGCCGGCCGTCATCGGCTTCGTCGTCGTCCTGGCGGAACGCCGGTTCATGGGTTTCATGCAGGACCGGCTCGGGCCCAACCGCGTCGGGCCCAAGGGCACGCTCCAGGGACTGGCCGATCTGCTCAAGCTCGTGACGAAGGAGGATGTCACGCCCGCCAGGGCGGAGAAGGCGGTGCACTTTCTGGCGCCGGTGCTGGCGGTCATTCCCGCCCTGACGGCGCTCGCCCTCATCCCCTTCGGACCTTCCCTGCGCATCGCGCCGCGCGTTTCGACGCCGCTCTACGTGACGGACGTCAACATCGGCCTTCTCTTCATCCTCGCGATCACTTCAATCGGCGTCTACGGAATCATCCTGGGAGGATGGGCCTCCAACAACAAGTATTCCCTGCTGGGGGGACTCCGCTCGGCGGCGCAGCTGGTCTCCTACGAGGTGCCGATGGGGCTCGCGCTGGTGGCGGTCCTTCTCATGACGCGCTCCCTCTCGTTGGTCGAGATCGTCCAGCGCCAGGACCGGATCCACCTCTGGTTCGTCTTCCCGGGACTGCTGGCGTTCTTCCTCTACTTCGTTGCCGGCGTAGCCGAAACCAATCGGAATCCTTTCGATCTGCCCGAGGCAGAGTCGGAGCTCGTGTCCGGGTTCAACACCGAGTACTCTGGAGTGAAGTTCGCCTTCTTCTTTCTCGGCGAATACACGGCGATGATCATCATCTCGTGCGTGGCTGTGACCGTCTTCTTTGGCGGATGGTTGCCCCCTTTTCAACACGTCCCGGCGTTCGCCGTCTTGAAATTGATTCCTCCCTTCGTCTGGTTCTTCGCGAAGGCGGGGTTCTTCGTCTTCTGCTACATCTGGTTCCGGTCGACGTTTCCACGCTACCGGTTCGACCAGTTGATGGCCCTAGGCTGGAAATGGCTGCTCCCGGTGGCGCTGGTCAACATCGTGGTGGTGGCGCTGGCGATCCTGGCCACTCCCGGATCGACCCGCGGCCTGTTCGTCCTGTCGTGGATTTTCGGCGCGCTGTTCGCCGTGATGCTGGGTCTCGCCTGGCTGCGGCGGATGCTCGCCCGGCGCGATCGCCTGTCCGCCGTCCCGAGGGGAGCGGAGAAAACCGCTTGAACGGAGTCCATCGATGGCCCTGAAAAAGTGGCTGGACAAGTTGACGCTGCTGGATCTCTTCGACGGTCTTTCCGTGACGGGACGTCACTTCTTCCGGCGGAAAGTCACGATTCAATATCCGGAACAGAAGAAGATTCCGTCCGACCGCTTCCGCGGGATGTTCCGGCTGGACGAAGAGCGCTGCATCAAGTGCACCCTCTGCGCGATCGAGTGCCCGATCAACATCATCTACATCGATTGGCACAACGAGAAGAACGAGGCTGCGAAATCGGTGAAAGTGCTCGACCGTTTCGACGTCGACCTGAAGCGTTGCATGTTCTGCCAGCTTTGCGAGGAAGCCTGCCCGACTGTGCCCAAGTCGATCTGGCTGACGACCAAGACCTACGAGATGGCTTCCTATGACCGGAACGACTCGCTGTATCTGGATATCCGCAAGCTGACCGATTGGCGATCGGCCGACAACGTCAAGCCCTTTACCGTCATCGAGCAAGGATGAAGCGAGTGCTGAGACTTGTACTCGCCCGCCCGGAGCGGCCGTGACGGGAGGCGTTTTACTGACGGGCGGAGCAGGCGCCGCCTTCGTGATCTTCGCGGTGCTGGCACTCGCGATGGCCGTGGCCGTCGTCGTCGCCCGCAACCCGGTCCATTCCGCGCTCTTTCTCCTCGCCTCTTTTCTGCTCGTCGCCTGCATCTTCATTCTCCAGCAGGCGGAGTTCGTCGGAGCGGTGCAGATCCTGGTCTACGCGGGCGGCATCATGGTCCTCTTTCTGTTCGTGATCATGCTCGTGCACCAGAGGACCGTGAAGACGGCGGTCACCTTCCAGCACCAGTGGGACATCGCTCTGCTCTTCCTGCTTCTCTTTCTGGCGCCCTTTCTCTACGTGCTCGGCACGGCGAAGCTGCCGGACGTGCCCGCGATCCCGGACGCTTTCCGAATGGTCGACGGACGCCTCCTCGGTAATACCGAAGCGGTCGCCTGGGTGCTCTACCGCGACTATCTGCTCCCTTTCGAGGTGGCGTCGGTGTTTCTCTTGGTCGCGATGATCGGCGCCGTGGTGCTCGGCAAGCGCAGCTCGGAGAGGATGGACTGATGACACCGTGGCTTGGGTTCGCCCCTCACCCCCGCCCTCTCCCGCAGGGAGAGGGAGCAATCCGCCTCACGTCTCACCCCTCACACCTTAGGGCAGCGCTATGACCATCACGATCAACCATTACCTGATCGTCAGCTTCCTGCTCTTTTCGATCGGGTTGCTCGGGGTTCTGGTGCGGCGCAACTTCCTGACGGTCCTGATGTCCGTCGAGCTGATGTTGAACGCGGTCAATCTGAATCTGGTCGCCTTCTCCCGCCGCCTGTCGGACCTGACCGGACAGGTCTTTTCCATCTTCGTCATCACGATCGCCGCCGGTGAGGCCGCGATCGGTCTGGCGCTGACGATTGCCCTCTTCCGGCAGCGCAAGACGCTGAACATCGAAGAAGCCGACACGATGCGCGGATGAAGGACCTGATCTGGCTCGTTCCGCTCTTCCCGCTGGCGGGGTTTCTCGTCAACGGGTTGGTCTATCTGATCTGCGCATGTCCGCCGCGGAGGAGTCTCGCGCACGATCTGCAGCCGGACCAGCCGGCGGCGGAGTCGGCACCGGACCGCGGCCACCCGCATGCCCACATGCATCCGGAGACGCTTCCCAGGTTCCAGAAACTGTATTCCGTCGTGGGGGCAGGCAGCGTCGGGCTGTCGGTGCTGTTCGCCTTCGGAGCCATCTTCGACATCGGCCTCTCGAAGCTCGCTGCCGGCGGCTCGCACATCGTCACGCTCTACCGCTGGATCCCTCTCGGAGTCAACGAGTCTGTCTCGCAGGTTCCGGGCAAGGCGGCCGAGTGGTTCGTGGACGCGGCGTTCCGCCTGGACTCTCTCTCGGCTCTCATGATCGCCTTCGTCACGTTCGTAGGCTTCCTGATCCACGTCTACTCGATCGGCTACATGGGCCACGATCGGGGATACGGCCGCTACTTCGCGTTTCTGAATCTCTTCATGTTCTCGATGCTGATCCTGGTGCTCGCGTCGAGCTTCCTCCTCCTGTTCGTCGGATGGGAAGGAGTCGGCCTCTGCTCGTATCTGCTGATCGGCTACGACTACCATAAGAAGTTCGCGGCCGACGCCGGGAAGAAGGCGTTCGTCGTCAACCGGATCGGTGACTTCGGTTTCATCCTGGGAATCTTCGGCATCTTCGCGCTCTTCGGCTCGCTGGACTTCGGGAAAGTTTTCTCGGCCGCGGCCGCCAGCCCGTCCGCTTACACTCCGTATCTCACCCTCATCTGTCTCTGTCTCTTCGTGGGAGCCATCGGAAAGTCCGCTCAGTTCCCCCTGTACGTCTGGCTTCCCGACGCAATGGCCGGACCCACTCCCGTCTCGGCGCTCATTCATGCCGCGACCATGGTCACCGCGGGCGTTTACATGGTGGCGCGCTGCAACGTTCTCTTTCGCCTGGCTCCGGACGCGATGCTCGTCGTGGCGGTCATCGGAGGGTTCACCGCGCTCTTTTCCGCGACGATCGGCCTGGCGCAGAACGACATCAAGAAGGTCCTCGCCTACTCGACGGTCTCACAGCTCGGCTACATGTTCCTCGCCTGCGGCGTGGGAGCCTTCGTGGCGGGCATGTTCCACGTCATGACGCACGCCTTCTTCAAGGCCTGTCTCTTCCTCGGGTCCGGCTCGGTCATCCACGCGCTGGCGGGAGAGCAGGACATCCGCAAGATGGGCGGGCTGTCTTTCAAGATCCGGACGACCTACGCGACGTTCCTGATCGCGACCTTCGCGATCGCGGGAGCACCGCTCTTGGCCGGGTTCTTCTCCAAGGACGCGATTCTCGCCGCGGTCTTCGAGTCGCACTTCGAGCAGGCTCCCTGGCTCGGAAAGACCCTCTGGGCGGCCGCGCTGTTCACGGCGGGCCTGACCGCCTTCTACATGTTCCGGCTGGTTTCGCTGACCTTCTGGGGAACCTACCGCGGGACCAAGGAGCAGGAGGCCCACATCCACGAGTCGCCGCGATCGATGACGGTTCCCCTGGTCATCCTGGCTTTTCTCTCCATCGTCGGCGGCTACGTGGGAATCCCGATCGTTGCCGGCGGCGACAGGATCGGAGAGTTCCTTTCGCCGATCCTGCTCCCGGTCGCCGGTCAGCACGCCGCGCACGCGCACGCGGGAGTCTCGACCGAGCTTCTCCTGATGGCGATTTCCGTCGCGGCGGCCTCCGTGGGTTTCCTGCTCGCCTTTTCGTGGTACGCGAAGGGTCACGGGCAAGTGCCGGCGAAGATCGCGGCGGCCGTTCCCGGCGTTTACCGGGCGGTGCTGAACAAGTATTACGTCGACGAGTTCTACGAGGCGGTGTTCGTCGAAGGAGTGGCCAAGGGGGGAGGGCGAGCGCTCTGGGAGGTGGACGCGACGGTCGTGGACCTGATTCCCAACGGGGCCGCCGCAGTCACGCGCGGGCTTTCGTGGATCGCGTCTGCCTTCGACCAGTACGTCGTGGACGGACTCGTCAACGGCCTGGCCAACACCCTTCAGGCGGGCTTCCGGGTCTCCCGGCGAGCCCAGACCGGCCGGGTGCAGAACTACGCGCTCGTCATGGGGGCCGGTCTCTTCTGCGTCGTCATGGCCTATTTGATCTTCCGATGAGAGGGAACCATTTGTCGTCCGTGTCGGGGGATCAAATAGGGACCTGTCGACTGTCGACTGTCGACTGTCGACCAATCCGACCCAATGGGGAACCAGCGAATTGAGGAGTCGATGAACCTACAGCAAATCCCGATTCTCTCCATCGTGGCGTACCTCCCCCTGGCAGGCGCGCTCCTTCTGATCTTCTTCTTTCCCAAAGAGAAGACGGGGCCGATCAAGGCGTTCGCGACGATCGTCGCCGGCCTGGACCTTCTTCTCTCGATTCCGCTCTGGCTCGCCTTCGACCGGGCGCGAGCCGGGTATCAGTTCGTCGAACGCGCGTCCTGGATCCCGTCACTCGGCGTGGAGTATCACTTCGGAATCGACGGTATCTCGCTCGTCCTCTTGCTCCTGACGACCTTCGTCGGCTTCATCGCCGTCTACTGTTCGTACACGGCGATTACCGAGCGGCAGAAGGAGTACTACATCCTGCTTCTGCTTCTGCAGACGTTCATGATCGGCACGTTCTGCTGCCTCGATTTCTTCCTCTTCTACGTTTTCTGGGAAATCATGCTCGTCCCGATGTACTTCCTGATCGGGGTGTGGGGAGGCCAGCGGCGTCTCTACGCGGCGATCAAGTTCTTCCTCTACACGCTCGCGGGCTCGGTGCTGATGCTGCTCGGCATCATCGCCCTCTACTTCGTCAACACGACCGGTTTCCTCGGTTACAAGGGACTCGGGAATGCGCCGACCTTTTCGATCGAAAAGCTGACTGCCGTCGCGGCCGGTATGCCGGTGGAGCTCCAGATCTGGCTCTTCTTCGCGTTCTTCTTCGGGTTCGCGATCAAGGTTCCGATGTTTCCCTTCCACACGTGGCTCCCCGATGCGCATACCGAGGCGCCGACGGCGGGATCGGTCATCCTCGCCGCGGTGCTCTTGAAGATGGGAACCTATGGCTTCGTCCGTTTCTCCCTTCCCATGTTTCCCCAGGCGGTCCTGACGCCCTGGGTCACGGGCGTCATGGTGACCCTCGCGATCATCGGCATCGTCTACGGCGCGATGGTGACCCTCGTGCAGAAGGACATGAAGAAGCTGATTGCCTACTCCTCCGTCTCTCACCTCGGCTTCGTCATGCTGGGGATCTTCGCGCTCAACATGGCCGGAATTCAGGGCGCGATCCTGCAGATGGTCAACCACGGGATCTCGACGGGCGCGCTCTTCCTTCTGGTGGGCATCCTCTACGAGCGCCGGCATACCCGGATGATCGCGGATTTCGGCGGGCTCGCCCGGCCGATGCCACTCTACGCGACCTACTTCCTGATCATCGCCCTTTCCTCCATGGGTCTGCCGCTCTTGAACGGCTTCATCGGGGAGTTCGCCATTCTGCAGGGGGCGTTCGCCCGCAGCTTCTGGTGGGCGTTTTCAGCCGCGACCGGAATCGTACTCGGAGCCGCCTATCTGCTCTGGCTGTACCAGAGAGTCTTCTTCGGCGAAGTCTCGAATCCCGCCAATCAGAATCTTTCGGACCTGTCGCCGCGCGAGCAGCTGACGCTCGCTCCCCTCGTGCTGGCGGCCTTCTGGATCGGCCTCTACCCCAGGCCGCTCTTCGAGGTTCTGCGCGTCCCCTCGGAGCAGATCGTCCGAGCCGTCTCAGGGAAGACGGAGACGCCGCCGGCCTTCGCCGCCGTCCCCGCTCCCGCGGACGCGGCGCCCGCTCCCGCGGAGGCGGCCCGTTGAGAGTCGAAGCCTCCGACTGGTTTCTGCTGGCTCCCGAGCTGGCCTTGACGGCGTCCGGCCTGCTGTTGCTCGCTCTCGCGACCCTTTTTCCGAAGGCCAAAGAGGAATTTCTCGGATTTCTCTCGTTTCTCTCCATTGTCGTCACCGCCATCGTTCTCACGCTCGTCGCGGCAGCGGCTCCCCGGGGAAAGGGGCCGATCTTCGGAGGGATGTTCGTCCTCGACAACTTCGCGCTCTTCTTCAAGTACCTGATTCTTCTCTCCGTCGGGTTGACGATTCTGGCTTCGATCCAGTACGTCGGGGCGGCCGCCTACCCGGGAGGGGAGTACTACGCGCTTCTGCTCTTCACAGGCGTCGGGATGCTCTTCATGGTCTCGGGCAGCAACCTGATATCGATTTATGTCTCCCTCGAGCTGATGGCTCTGGCTTCCTACGTCCTGGCGGGATACTTCAAGGAAGAGCCGCGCTCGATGGAGGCGGCGCTGAAATACTTTGTGCTCGGGGCTTTTTCGTCGGGAGTCCTCCTCTATGGACTGTCTCTCGTCTACGGAATCTCGGGCCGCATGGGGCTGACCGATCTCGCGCAAATGACCACGACGGCAGACGACCGGCAGCTGGCGGGGCTGGGAATCCTGCTGGTCCTGGCCGGACTCCTCTTCAAGATCGCGGCCGTGCCGTTTCACGTGTGGACGCCCGACGTGTACGAGGGGTCGCCGACGCCGATCGCGGCGTTTTTCTCGGTCGGCCCGAAAGTCGCCGCCTACGCGATTCTGGCGCGGATCTTCTACGTCGCTTTCCCCAAGTTCCAGGCCGACTGGGGCCTCGTTGTCGCGATCGTGGCCGCCGCCACCCTGATCTGGGGCAATCTCGCGGCCCTGCTTCAGACCAACGTCAAGCGGATGCTGGCCTACTCGTCGATCGCCCACGCGGGCTACGCGCTGCTGGGCGTTCTGGGGTTCCGCACCGCGTACGGGCTCTGGGGCGTGATGGTCTATCTGCTCGCCTACACATTCATGAACTTTGGCGCGTTCGCCCTCGTGATCTTCCTCGAGACGAAGGGCTATGCGGCCGAGACGGTTTCCGACTTCAACGGTCTCGCGCGCCGCAACATGCCGGCGGCCGTGACGATGCTGCTCTTTCTCCTGTCGCTTGCGGGAATTCCTCCGACGGCGGGTTTCATCGGCAAGTACTACCTCTTCACCGCCGCGATGAAGGCGGGTTACGCATGGCTCGCGGTCCTCGCGGTGCTGGCCTCGGCCGTCTCGCTCTTCTATTACTTCCGCATCGCCGCGGCGATGTTCTTTTCGGAGGCTGCGGGCGCGCGCCTTCAGACCTCCTATGCGCTGACGGCGGCCGTCGTCGTCTGCGCCGCGGGAACGCTCCTGATCGGAGTGGCGCCGGAGGGCGTGCTCGCGGTGTTGAAAACCTGCATTCCGGGCGGGTATTGACCGTCGCTCCCGCTCGCTCAGGATCTGGCCTTCGGCCACCGGCGCGCGGCTCGCGCGGATGCGCGCTCGACCGCCCGCCTGATCCTTCGCTCGCTCTCGCTCCCGCGTCGTGACGCGCCTGGGACCGGCGCGTCACGCCGCGAGCGGCTGTGTCCCCTTGTCGAAACGAAAGGTCGTCGCCTCTCGCCAGGATGAACCAGAGGTCATGGGATGGCGGAACAATAGGCCCTAATGCCGAACTACTATGCCGCTGTGTCCGAGCCCTCCTCCCGCTACCGCTTGATCGGCGAAGCGTCCGCGGCCGGACTGCTGTTCGTCCTCTCGCCGCTCGCGGGATACTTTCTCGGGAAGTGGCTTGGAGAGATGCTCGGCCTCGGCCTCATCCTCGCCTACGCGGGAGCGCTTCTGGGTCTCGTCTCGGCTTTCGTGAATCTGTTCCGGCTCGTGGGCCGAGCGACCCGGTGAGCTCCGACGATATCGACGCGGTCGTTCGACGCGTCCGGACGCGTTCGCTGGCCAGCGGGGGCGCGGCGATCCTGGTGGGATTCCTCGTCGGATGGCGGGCCGGCGTCTCCTTGACAATCTCGGCGGCCGTCGTTATTTTCAGCTTTCTCGCGTTCGAGAAACTGACGGAACGTCTGGTTCACAGGCAATCCAGGTCCAGTGTCCGTCGACTGATCCCCCTGCTCCTGGTGACAATGGGCAGCCTGGTGCTCCTGGCGGTGGTTCTTCTGCGTTGGAAGGGTTTCGATC
>JBKPDV010000023.1:0-21943 GCA_046728075.1 Acidobacteriota bacterium
CAGCTGGACTCCCTCGGCCGTTTGCAACGGGTGCACGCTGCGCCTGACCGTTTCCGGTGTCTCGACTTCACTGCCGGTCACGATCTCGAACCCTGTCGGTCCGCCGCCCGGGCCGAGTGTGACGATCGGCGGTCCCACCTCGCTGACTGCCGGACAGAGTGGAACATTCTCGGCGAACGTCTCGAACGCCACTGGAACCGTTTCCTACACATGGGCCTTCGACGACACCGGGGTCCAGAGCGGCACCTCCTCGATTTCGCACAGCTGGGCCACCAGCGGGTCCCACTCGGTGACGGTCGGCATCTCGGCGGCGAACGGCAGTGCCTCGACGTCGCTCAACGTCTCGGTCACGGGGAATCCGACGCCGCGCGGAGACTTCGCCGTTTCGCCCGGCACGCTCTCCGGCTCAACCGTCACCGTCGGACGGGGAGTCGAAGTCACGTTCGCCTCGAACGAGCAGTATGCGTCGCAGTGGGGCTGGGTCTTCGGCGACGGGACGTCCGCCGGCGGCGCGTCCTCGCGAACCGCCAAGAAGACTTATGGCAGTCTCGGGACCTACAGCGGATCGCTCCAGGTCTGGGGAGACAGCACGCACACGACCGGCTACGTCGCGACGCCCTTCACGATCCTCGTGACGATCCCCGATCCTTCCACCGCCTTCACGGTTCAGAATGCAACGCAGAATCTGTTCACCGGCGCCTACGACGCCTACGCCGGAGCCACGCTGACATTTACGGCGGCCGAAACGAGGGCTGCCAATTGGGGATGGGATTTCGGCGACGGCTCTCCGGTCGCCGGAAAGACCGTCACGCACGTCTTTTCCTCCACCGGCTCGTACACCGCCCATCTGCTCGTCTATGGCGACGGCGTCAACACGGCAAACGGACCGGCGGTGGCGAACATCGTGTTCAATGTGACCCGGTCCCCCTTCCAGGCGATCATCGTCCCGGGGGCCGCTCACCTGGATGACGGCACGAACACCTGGGGCACGGACGTTTCCGTCTCCAACTCCGGCACCGGTGCGATGACAGTCAACCTGGCTTTTCTGCCCTTCCTGTCGGACGCGTTCGCTCCGACCACTCAAGACCTCTCCGCCTTGACCTTCGGCGCGCCGCTGACTCTTCCCCCCGGGGGCTCCTGGTCGGCCACCGATGTTGTCTCCTACTTGAACGGGGGCAACAGCAAGGGAACGGTCGTCATCAAGTACTCCGGAGGCTCGGCTGCGCCCCTGGTTTCGGCGCGCGTCTACTTTCAGCCCAAGACCAATCCCGGCAACCTCTCGTACGGCTCGGGAATCCCGGCGTACAACATCAATGGCGCGGGCCAGATCTCAGCACAGGGAATCGGCTCGAGCTCCAGCTCGGGGTCGCCCACGGGCCTCGCGGAAAAAGCGAGCGAGGCGCTGGAAGGCGCGATCACGGTGAACAAGACCGGGACGGGCTCGGGCCGCGTCTCGAGCACACCGGCGGGGATCGACTGCGGGTCGACCTGCTCTGGCGCATTCACGCCGTCGACCTCCAATCCTGTCTTACTTGCCGGATACGCCGATTCGGGCTCCGTCTTCGTCGGCTTCACGGCTGGCTGTGATTTCCAGTTTCAAGGGCAATGCGCCATAACGAGCTCCTCGGCGACCGTCACCGCCCAGTTCGACGCAACGGCGCCGGTCGGCAACAGCACGCTGACGGTCTCCAAGACGGGAACCGGCTCCGGCACTGTTTCGAGCAGTCCGGCGGGGATCGACTGCGGCTCGACTTGCAGCGCGTCCTTCGCTCCGACGGTGAGCGTTACGCTGACGGCCACGGCCGGCTCGGGCTCGGCGTTTGCGGGATGGGCTGGAGCGTGCGCGGGAACGGGGCCCTCCTGCGTCGTCAGCATGGCGACGTCTCAGTCCGTCAACGCCACCTTCACGGGGTCGGGTCCACCCCCGCCCACGGCCTCGGCGGACCAGGTCCTGATCGGTTTGAGCGCGACTCCGCGCTATCGTTTCGGGGTCACCCTCTTCAACGCCGCCGGCTCGTCCGGGAACTTCCGGATCGCCGCGATGGACGAGGAGAGCTCGCCCCTGCTCATCTCCGACGGTGCCGGCGGTCTGGTCGCGTATCGCGATTTCGCGATCCGCCCCTACCAGCAGGTCTATCTGACCAACGACGATCTCGGCCTGACCGACTCGAGCCGCCGCTACGTCGTCAAGGGCACGCGAAACTCTTCCACCGGCACGCTGCTCGCTTTCGGAACGTCGCTGGACCGCATCACTCGCGACCTCGTCCAGATCACCGACGACAGCCAGGCCTCTGCGGCGGAAGCGGGTCTGGTGAATTACTGGGTGGCGGGAGTGTCCCGCTACGACTCCACATACGGAGCGCACTGGCGGACCGACCTGCGCATCTACAATCGCGGCTCGCACGCCCGTAACCTCTATTTCGAATACACCTTCTCGGGTGACGGGCTGAACGAAAAAGTCGCTCGGGTCAACCAGGTTCCGATCGCCGCCGGAGAGCTCCTCACCTACGACGACGTCGTCGCCGCTCTTCTGGCCAAGGACAAGAGCGTCGATCTCTCCGGGAGCTCGGCCGGCGTTCTGCGGGTCTACTGTCCCGAAGACTCCGAGTCCGCGACGCGTCCTCTCATCATCGGCTCGCGCAACTACGATGACCAAACCACAGGCACCGCGGGCTCGCAGCTGGCGGTCTACACGCGCGCCCAGGGGGGCAGCTCGACCAAGAACCTGTCGGTCGCGGGGGCCGAAGAGAGCCTTCGCTACAGCTCGCGCATCGGCGTCTTCACGATGGACCCCGGCCCGGTCGCCTTCCGCATCGTCGCCATCGATTCCAACGGAGTCGAAGTGGGATCTCTCGTGACGGGGCTGGGCGGGGCGGGGTTGCACTTCGGGCAGATCGATCTGACCAGCGCCGCCTTCAACTTCACCAACCCTGGCAAACCGGTCACGATCCGGATCGATTCGATCAGCGGCGGCCGCCTCGGGGCCTATGTCTTTACGGTCGACAAGGTGACGCTGGATACGAACTTCCTCCAGGCGCTTCCCTAGGAGGCAGTCGGTTCGCTTGCAAGAAGGGCCCCGGCTTCCCGGGGCCCTTTCTTTTCGTTTCAAGGTTGGCGCGTGACACCGACGGGCGCCGCCCCGTAAAACCCGAGAGGGTAGAATGGGTTACTGGCAGAAGGGTTGGATTCTGAGAGGATGAGCAAGGTGTTGGATTCTGTGGCGGAGGTACCGGTGTCGGTGTCGACCGGGACCCGCGTCTCCCCGTTTCTCCACGACCGCGGTACGGTTTTGTACAACCCGACCAGCGGTGCTTCTCTTGCGAAGGACGACCCCGCCTACCTGGCCCTCCAACGGATCGGCGCGGGAGCGGACCCGCAAGCGGAGTCGGCGTTCTTCGACCACCTGCGTTCGGCCCGGTTCCTGATCGACGACCTCGACGACGAGGTGCGCCGGTCGCACCTGCTCTACGTGTCGCTGGAGACCTGCACGTCCTGCAACCACCGATGCCCGTTCTGCCCGGTCTCTGTGGATCCGCGCGAGCGGGAGGTGATGAGCCAGGAGCTGTTCGAATCGATCGCCGACCAGATCATCGAGATCGGCGGCCGGGAGGTCATGGTTTTCCTTTCCAACTACAACGAGCCGACGATCGATCCGCTCTTCGAAGAGAGGTGCCTCGCTCTCTTCGCGCGCGGGTTACCGGTTTCGGTTCTGACCAACGCCTCGCAGTTCACCGCCGAGAGGGCGCACCGGCTTCAGTCAGGGGGCCGCTTTCGTTACATCGGCATCAATCTCCCCACACTCGACCCGGAGCGGTACGAGAAGCTTCACGGCACGCGCGACCTCGCGAGGGTGCTGGCGAACATCGAAGCGATGCGGGCGCGCGATCTCGCGGAAGAAACCGCGATCGTGGTTCTCGGGGATCGGGACGAGGCTCACCGACGCGACATCGAGGAGATCCGTCTCCGGTTCGAGCCGCTCGGATGGCAGATCAAGCCGTTCCGCATCCGCAGCCGTCCGGCCAGCGGCACGTTCGTGCCCGAGCCTCCTCCCAAGAAGAAGCTTCGCGGCTGCGAGTTGATGGGGTCGCGACCCTTCGAGCACCTCCATGTCACGGCGACCGCGAAGGCCGTCCTGTGCTGTCAGGACTACTACGAGCGTCTCCCCGTCGGGGACCTGAAGACCCAGACCGTGGCGGAGGTCCTCGGAGGAGACGCGATGGCCCGCCTGCGCCGGTGGACCTACGGGGTCGAAGAGGCCCCGGCGGATTTCCTCTGCCGGCGGTGTGAGTTTGCCATAGGCCAGTGATTTGTGATTTGTGATTGGTGATTGGTGATTGAGGCTCGCTAAGATCGTGCACCACGCAAACCGCAAATCGCAAATCGCAAATCGCAAATCTCCATGACGGATATCGCTGTCCGAGCCGACAAGGTTTCCAAGACCTACAAGCTCTACGATTCCCCTTCCGATCGTTGGAAGGAGCTCCTTTTGCGGCGCCCCCGGGCTCGCCATTTCCGCGCGCTGACGGATGTCTCGTTCGGGCTCGAAAGAGGCGCCGCGCTCGGTCTCATCGGCGAGAACGGCGCGGGAAAGTCGACCCTGCTCAAGATCATCGCCGGAACCACCCAGCCGACTTCCGGAACCGTCTCTCGCAACGGCGCGGTGGCGTCGATTCTGGAGCTCGGCATGGGATTCCACCCCGAGTTCACGGGGGAGGAAAACGCGCGCATGAACGCGGCGCTGCTCGGCCTCTCGGGGCCGGAGATCCGGCGGCGCCTTCCGGAGATTCGAGACTTCGCGGAGATCGGCGACTTCTTCCGCCGCCCCGTGCGCACCTACTCATCGGGGATGGTCTTGCGGCTGGCTTTTTCCGTGGCCACGCACGTGGATGCGGAGATCCTGATCGTGGACGAAGCGCTCGCCGTCGGTGACGGATACTTCCAGAAGAAGTCGATCGATCGAATCAGCGATTTTCAAAAGCGGGGAGGCACGCTTCTCTTCTGCTCGCACGCTCTCTACTACGTGGCGCTCCTCTGCGGCGAGGCGATCTGGCTCAAGGAAGGGAAACCCGCGGCTTCGGGCCGCGCCGTCGAGGTCGTACGCGCCTACGAGGCCTTTCTGCAGGAAAAGGAGCGGAACGCCGCGGAAACCGCTCCGGTGTCGCCGCTGGTCACCGAAGGGCGGCGCCCGGCCCTGTTGACGGAAGTCGTCGTACACGACGGCTCCGGCTATCCGCGGGCCGAGTTCGGCGCGGGGGAGGCATTCGCCGTCGACGTCGCGTTCGAGACGGTGGATCCGGGGCTGGGGTTCCACGTTCGCGTCGGGGCCGATCGCGAGGACGGCGTTCAAGTCTTCGCGTTGGACACTCGCTCCGAGTCCTGGGCGCCCCTGACGGGTCGCCGGCATTGGCGCGTGCGGCTGGTTCTGCCGGAACTACCGCTGGCGCAAGGTCATTTCAAGCTCTACGCCTTCCTCTCCGATGAGAAGGCGCTCCACCTTCACGATATGCGGGTCCTCGCACCGGGATTTTCCGTCGTTCCACCCGACTACACCGTCGGCATGCTCCGTCCCCGGCACACCTGGTCCCTCGTCGCGGCAGCCGCCGACTCGGCGCCGGAGCGGACGGCTCCGAGCGTTCCCGCGGGCGCCGCTCGAGCGTGACGCGGGCGGTTCTCCTCTTCGCGCGAGAACCATCGGCTGCGGGAGGTTTTGGGCGCCGGCTCGCGAGGCTGCGTTGGAAGCGCTGGCTCGGCGAGGCGTCGGAACACACTGCCGACGAGCGGACTTCTGCCGCCCACGTCTTCGCGGGAGCGTCGGTCGGTCTTGTCGTCGGAGAAGAGACCGCGTTCCCCGAGCCGGTCGCTCAGATTCCGGAGCTCGCTTCCGGCCGTGTGATTCCGGCGCTGGGAGTTCGAATGGAGGACCTGCCGCCGGTCCATACGTTGCGGGAGCTGGAGCGGGCCGGCCTTCCTCCCGTCAGGGAAACCGCCGCCGCGTCGCCGCGACTGGCCGTGCTCTTCGACCCGGCGGCGATGCCTCCCGCCCCGGCGGAATCCCTGGCGGCGTACGCTGCCCGCATTCAGGGGGAAGCCACGTCGCGCCCTGCGGACAGCGGGTTCCGCGCGCTCGTGTTCGAGGAGCCCTCGGATCATCCGCGTCCGGAGTTAGTGGAGCTTCTGCCGCGCACCGCCCGGAACCTTTGCGACGTCGGCTGTTCCGCCGGCGGGGCCGGGGCGGCCTGGAAAGGAAGAGCGGCCGGTGGGCGGGTGATCGGGATCGAAAACGACCCGCGGGCCGCCCGGATCGCCGCCGGCCGCCTCGATCGCGTCCTGACTGCGGATGCCTTGAAGGGCCTGGAGACGCTCGGGCGGGAAGATGCCCGCTTTGACGCCTTTCTGTTTGCCGACATCCTCGAGCACCTGGAAGACCCCGTGCGGGCCCTCGGCCTCGCCAGGCGTCTGGCCGAGCCGGGAGCGCGGCTGGTCGCCAGTGTTCCGAATGTCGGCCATCTTTCTCTGGTCCGAGACCTGGTGGCCGGACGGTTCGATCCGGTTCCCGCCGGGCTCGCGGACGCCGGGCACCTCCGCTGGTTCTCCCGCGATTTCCTGCGCGAGGTCCTGGAAGAAGCGGGCTGGCGCGTGGAGGACATTCACGGTCTACCGGGAGGTCCCGCGCCGGATGTGGAGAAGTTTCTCGGAGCTCTCGCGGACTGGGAGCAACTCGACAGGGAGAGCCTTGGGACTTATCAGTGGATCGCCGTCGCGGTCGCGGACGCGGTCGCGGACGCGGGGTCTCCGTCTAAGGTCTAATGTCTAAAGTCTAAAGTTCAAGACAGAAGTGTGCTCGGGAACCTTAGACCTTAGACCTTAGACCTTAGACTTTAGACTTCTCATGCGAATTGCCTATCTTCTGGAATCGACGGAGCTCTCCGGCGGAGTCAAGGTCGTGGCGCTGCAGGCGGAGGCGCTGGCCCGACGGGGTCATCGCGTGTGCGTGGTGTCGCCCGCGGCGGCGCCCGATTGGTTGGGCCTTTCTCAGGCCCGGTTCGAGCGCAGTTCCTTCCGCGATTCGGAGGAGCTGGCTCGCTCCGAGATTCGTGTCGCGACGTTCTGGACCACCGTCGCCCCGGCCCTCGCGCAAGCGCGCGGACCCGTCTTCCACCTCTGCCAGGGATATGAAGGTTCGTTTCGTTTCTATGCCGACAAGCGCGAGGGGATCGAGGGTGCGTACCGCGCCCCGACTCGCAAGCTCGCCATCTCGGCGACCCTCGCGCACCGGCTCGAGCAGCTCGGATTCGGACCGGCCGTCAACGTCGGCCAGGCCTTCGACGGCGGAGCATTCTTCCCGGCGCCGCCGCGCAATCCCGATGTGCCGGTGATTCTTTTGGTCGGCGCGTCTCAGGCGGACGTCAAGGGAATCGACATCGCCCTGGAAGGACTTCGAATCTGGCGCGAACGAGGAGGGCGCTTCCGCCTCGTTCGGGTCTCTCCGTACCCGCCTTCGGCAGAGGAGCGCGAGAGCGGCCTGGTCGAAACGTATCACCAGGCTCTGGATCCGTCGCGAATGCCCTTTGCCTATCGAGCAGCGGACCTCTTTGTGAGTCCCTCGCGAGAGGAAGAGGGCTTCGGCTTGCCGGTGCTCGAAGCGTTCGCCACGGATCTGCCCGTCCTTCTTTCCGATACGTCCACGCACCGCGAGATTGCCGGACAGGCGGCCTGGTACTTTCCCGACGGAGACCCGGAGGGACTCGCTGCGGCTCTCTCGATTCTGGCGACGCCGGAGGCCAGGTTACCCGCGCGGGAGCGCGGTCGGGCGGTCGTCGCGCGCTTTTCGCCGGCGCTCGTGGCCCAAAGGCTGGAGCGAGCCTTTGAGCAGGCGCTCGCCGGAGACGACGCGGGCAAGCCGCCCTCCGCCTCGTCGGACTCCGGTCTGCTCTCCGCGGCCCGCGAGCGCACGGGCAGTTCGTGAATCCCGATATCTCGGCGATTGTCGTCAACTACCGAACCGCCGATCTGGCGGCGGCCTGCGTCGCCTCGCTGCGGGAGGCCTTCGCGGCAGCCGGCATTTCCGGCGAGATCCTGCTCGTGGACTGCGGATCGGGGCAGGAGGAGGCTGCGGCCCTCTCCCGCATTCCGTGTGAGGCATTGCTCTCCCTTGAGGAGAACCGCGGCTACTCGGGCGGAGCCAACGCGGGCCTCGCGCGGGCGCGGTCCGGGCGCCTCCTGGTCTCCAATGCGGACGTCCTGTTTTCGAACGATTCCCTCCCGCCATTGCTCGCGGCGATCGAGCGTCCACAGGTCGGAGTGGCGGGGCCTCTCTGCTTCTGGGACGCGGGCGAGAAGGTTCGGATGCCGCCGGGCTACGCTCCGCGCCTCTGGAGGGATTGGTCGCAGCTTTCCGCCGGGCGGTGGCCCTCCCTTGACCGACCTCGGTTCCAGCGTTTCGCCCTTTCCAGTCTTCAACTCTGGCGCGAAGGCGGAAGGGTCGATCACCTGACGGGAGCCGTGCTCGCCGCCAGGCGCGACGTCTTCGATCGTGTGGGCCGGTTCGACGAGCGCTTTCCGTTCGAGTACGAAGAGAGCGAGTGGGAGGATCGCCTTCGCCGCGACGGTCTGGAGCTCTCCTATGTTGTGGCCTCGCGCGTCCGACATCTCTACGGGCGCGCGGCCGGGCGCGATCCCTCGACCGCGGCGCGCCGCGCGGAATCCCGGGACCGCTACCGCCGGAGTCGCTATGGATCCGTCGGAGCGCTCCTTCTCGAGCAGGCCGGCCGGCGCAGGGGCCGCGTGGATGCGACGCCGGTCCCCCGTCCCGCGATCGCGCGGTCTCCCGGAATGCGGCTGGCGATCTCACCCAATCCTTCGCTGCTCCCCTTTGCGGATGCCTCTCTGGAGGAGGACTTTCTCCTTCCCGAAGACGTGCTTCCGTCCCTGCCTCCCGGTCCGCTCTACCTTCGCGTCTTCTCGGAGACGGACGGGGCTCCTCGGGCGACCTACGTCTGGGAGAAGGCGGCGTGATTCGCTATCGGGTGCGGCCGGCGACCGAGGCGGACTCGGGTGGAATCCGGACACTGCTCGCCCGCGCGTATGCCGCGGAATTTCCGGAGCAGGAATGGCTCTGGAAGTTTCCTCGAAATCCGGACGGGTGGTTCGGCGTCGTGGCGGAGTCCGAGCAGGGGCAGATCGTCGGCAACTTCGCGGGCTGGCCCATGCGCTTCGTTCTCGACGGAGTCGAGCGCACCGTCTATTCCGCTGGAGACGTGGCCACGATTCCCGAAGCGCGCGGGCTCGGTAAGAGCCGCAACATCTATGGGGAGATGGCCGAGGCCTTCTATGAGGCCGTCCGGCGGCAGGGCGTTCCGTTCACTTTCGGTTTTCCGCACCCCCGGGCGCATGAGATCAGCCGCCGTCTTGGCGGGACCCGAGATTACTTTCCCGTGCGGCATTTGCGGGTCGACTGCGCCGCGTTTCCGGAGCCGCCACCCGGCGCCCGCGCCTGCGACTTCGTCACCGAGACCTTCGATTCCTTATGGGCCGGCGCGCGCTCGCGTGTCGGCCCCGTGCGCGACCGGGCACGCGTGAACTGGCGTTTTCACGCGCGGCCCAGCCGGTACTACAGGATGTTGCAGCTGGCCTCCAACGGCGAGGATCGCGGCTGGGCGGCTCTCTCCGTCCTCGGCGAAGAGGCGATCGTGGCCGACTTTCTGGGCCTCGAGCCGGATGGCTCCGATCTGGTTCCCTTGTTCGCGGCCGCCGCGCGCGAAGCGAGCCGGCTCGGGGCGAAGCGGCTGCTTTTCTGGAGCACTCCGGGCAGTCCCGCCCGCGCCGTTCTCGAGGGCCTCGCCGGAGAATACCGGGACGCCGGCTTCTGGTTCGTCGGCCGGGTCTTCGACGAAGAGGCGGCACAGGTTTACCTCGAGCGTGGCCACTTCTCGCCCTCGCTTCACGACGTGGTCTGACCGTCGCTTCCGCTTGCTCCGGACCTGCGCCTTTCGGCGCACCGGCGCTCAGCTCGCCCAAAGGGGCTCGACCGAGCGCCTGGTCCCTCGCGCGCTCACGCTCCCGCGGCGCGCGCCTCCTCCCCTCTGGGAGACTACGCGCGCCGCGACCCGGACTGTTTCGGGTTGACGGACCGCACCTGGGTTCCAGCAGAGACTATTCCTGGATCTGACGAGGATCCTCAGGATCGCCTTCGAGCCGTAAGCGGTGGTGGATCTTTACCGCGGACGGCTCACGGCCTACGGCTAACGACCAAGGAAGGTAGACTCCGGGCACAGAATGGGCCGCGACGAAGAATCGCTGATTCCGTACAGCACTAGCGAGCTGACTGGCGGCCGCATTCTCGTTCTCGCGGCGCACCCGGACGACGAGATCTTCGGCGCCGGTGGCACGCTCGCTTTGAATGCCGATTGGGCGCAAGAGATTCGAGTCTGGATCGCGACGGATGGGGAGGCGCAGGAAGGCGCCGAGACCCAACCTCCCGCGGCCTATGCGCAACGGCGACGGGCGGAATCCGAGGCGGCGGCGAAGGCGCTCGGGATCCCGCCCCCCGCGTTCGGCGCGCTGCCGGACCGCAAGCTGTCTCGAAGGCGGTCCGATCTGGACTCGGCCCTGGCCGCCCTGTTGAAGGAATTCGGGCCGGACCTGGTCCTCGCCCCCTCGCTGGTCGAGATTCACCCGGACCATCGCGCGATCGGCGAGGCTCTCTACGAGCTCATCGCCGCCTCCCGTCCCGGAGACGCCGACCACGACCGGTTTCGCCACCTTCGTGTGGCCTTCTATGAGATTTCGCACCCGATCCTTCCCAATGTCCTCGTGGACATCGCCGCTGTCGCGAGGCGCAAGGAGGAGGCGCTCGCCGCCTTCGCCTCCCAGCAGGCCGTCCGGGACTACGCGCGCGCGATGGGCGGCCTCAATACCTACCGCCGGCTGACCCTGGAGGGGACAGGCCCCGTCGAGGCCTTTCATGTCGCGACCTTTGCCGACGTCTCCACGCATTCCCTCGAAGAGTTTCGGCGGTCGATTGGCCCCTCGATCGTTTCCGACGGCGCGCGGGCGACGGCGCCCGTGTCCGTCGTGGTCCGGACGCGAAACCGGCCGGCGCTCCTGGCGGACGCGCTCGAAAGTCTCCGGGCCCAGACCGCCCGACCCGCCGAGGTGATCATCGTCAATGACGGAGGCGCCGCCGTCTCCGGGATCACCGCCCCGTTCTCCGATGCGTTCCGAGTCGTTCTCGAGGAGAACCGTGAGAGCCAGGGACGCTCGGCCGCCGCCAACCGGGGGGTCGAAACGGCGACGGAAGAGCTCATCGCGTTTCTCGACGACGACGACCGCTGCTTCCCGGACCACTTCGAGCGTCTCCTGAAGGCTTTCCGCGGCGGACCGGAGCCGGTCGTGTACTCGGATGCGGCGACCATCGTCTATGAGCGCCGGGAGGAGAGATGGGAACCGATCGTTCGGACCCTCCAATATTCGCTCGACTTCGATCCGGACTATCTTCTGCTCGCCAACTACATTCCTCTTCACACACTTCTTCTGCCGCGGGCACTCTACGGACGGGTGAAAGGATTCGATTCCCGGCTGGAATACTCGGAGGACTGGGACTTTCTGATCCGGCTTTCCTTCGAGACGTCCTTCCGCCATTTGAGGGCGGTGACTTGCGAGTACCGCGTTTTCCGCGGGTCGGTGGATCCGAGCCACGAGGCGGCGGGAGGTCCCGCATTCGAGCGCGCGCGCCAACAGATCTACGAGCGCTACGCCAGCCGCCGCCGCCCCGAGGGTGTCGCGCGCGTGATGGACCGCATGCGTGCCCAGATCGCGTTCTGGGCGGAAAGAGACGGGACGGCTCAAGGAGAGCTGCGCTATCAGCGCGCGACCAACCACCGCCTTCACGCGCTCTGGGAGAAGGCCTCGGCGGAGCTCGAAGACGCGCGCAGCCGCCTTCCGAGCCTGGAGACCGAGCGCAGCCGGCTGCTCGCTGAAAACGAGCTCGTCCACGCGCGTCTGGCCGAGCTCTACGCCGCCAATGAGCGGTACAGCTCGCAGATCCAGGCTTCGCGCACGGAAATCGATCGCCTCGGATCGCTGCTGTCGGAAATCTTCGCCTCTCGCACCTGGAAGCTTCATTTGTTTCTGGACCGGCTTCGCGGACGCCGTTGACGCGCGTCGTCGTGCTCGCGCCGGAACCTGTTCGTCCCCGGATGGCGGGAATGGGCATCCGCGCCCTCGAGATCGCCCGCGCTTTGGGGAAGGAGTTCGATGCGCGCCTGCTCGTCGCCAATGATCCGGCCGAGGTCGCCGCGGTCGCCCCTGATGTGCCGGCCTTTCGAGTCGCGCCCGGACAGCTGCGTCTCGCGGCGCAAGGCGCCGATGCGGCGGTCGTATCGGGCCATGCCGCGAACTGGTGGTTTCATCAGGTTCCCAACATCCCCGTCGCGGTCGACTTGTACGACCCTTTCTTCCTGGAGAACCTGCACTACGCGCCGGCGCTGGGGGAGGCGCCTGCCGCCAACGACCACGCCACGCTCGATCTGGCGATCAGCCGCGGCGACCTTTTTCTCTGCGCCTCGCCCGAGCAACGCCTCTTCTATGCCGGTTCTCTCTACGCCTGTGGCCGGATTGGGCCCGGCAACTTTCCGTCCGATCCGACGCTCTCACGCCTGCTGACCGTCGTCCCGTTCGGCGTTCCCAGCGAGCCGGCCGCGGGCAGCCGCGAGGAGGGGCGGCGAGGTCTCGGCATCGAGGCCGATGGCCCGCTGGTTCTCTTCGGCGGGATCTACGACTGGTACGAGCCCGACCTGTTGCTGGAGGCTTGGCCAGGGATCATTCGTCGCCACCCCAACGCCAAGCTGCTCTTCTTCGAGAACCCCAACCCGCAGTCGACCCCTCAAAGGGTCTATGCGCGGGCCCGCCAGCAGGCCCGCACTATCGATCGGGATGGCCGAACCATTGTGTTCGCTCCCTGGCGCCCCTACACCTCGCGGGAGGATCTCTACGCCGCGTGCGATCTGGTCGTTTCCATCTCCTCGTCGGGGTTGGAAACGGATCTGGCCTTTCGCACGCGACTTCTCGACGCCGCCTGGGGGGGAGTGTGCAGCCTGTCGGTCGGCGGGGGATCGCTCGCCCGCGAGCTGGAACTGGCCGGCGCTGGGCGCACCGCTTCGCGATCCTCGTCGGCGCTCGCCGAAGCCGTGGCCGCGCTGCTGGGCGATGACGCCGAACGGGAACGGGCGTCTGCCGCCGCCCGCCGATTCGCCGCCACCCGAGCCTGGACCTCCGTGATGGCCCCCCTCGCCGCCTGGTTGCGGGAACCGCGAATCGACCCCGGCCGGCTCCCATTCCCGGCGGCCGCCTCGGCCACCTCCTTCTGGACGCGGCTGGCTCGCAAACGACGCCGGAAGGTGTAACTCTCGGCGCGTTCTCATCGCAGACTGCCCGAGACTGCGAATTTTCCGGCGTCTCACCCACCCCGCTTTCGGGTTACGCTTCGGCCGCCATGCGCACGCCGGATATTTCCGTCATCGTCGTCCATCATCGCGGGCAAGAGCATCTCCTCGAAGGCCTCGGAGCTCTCGAGCAGGCATCCGCGGGCCTCTCCTCCGAAACGATCCTCGTCGACAACACTGGGGGCCGTTCGATCGAGAATGTTCTCCGGCGCCATCCCACGATTCGACGGGTGACCGCTGGAGGCAACGTCGGATTTGCAGCCGGTTGCCGGATGGGCGCGGAGGCTGCGCGGGCTCCTCTGCTGCTTCTCGTCAATGACGATGCGGCTGTCGAGCCCGATGCGCCGGAACGACTCGCGGCGGCCCTCTCCGGCGCGGAGGAGGACGTCGTGGCGGTGGCCGGGCGTCTGGTCGACCGCAGCGGAGAGAAGAACGACTTTTCTGACGGTTTTCTCACGTTCGACGGGCACGCCTTCCAGCGGGACGTCGGGAAGCCGGTCGGGGAGGTGGGGAAGTCGACGCCCGGAGACGAGCGCCTTTTCGCCTGCGGAGGCTTGATGGCCGTCCGTCGCACCGAGTTTCTTGCATCCGGATTCGATGAGGACTACTTCGCGTATCTCGAGGACGTGGACTTCGGCTGGCGTCAGTGGATTTTCGGGCGCCGCATCCTCGCCGAGCCCCGCGCCGTGGCGCGTCATCGCGGCGGCGCCACCGGGCAGGCGCTCGGGACTTTTGCGCGGGGGTTCCTCTTTGAGAAGAATGCCTTTGCGACGGCTTACAAGAACTTCGACGAGGAACACTTCGCGGCGTTCATGCCGGCCGTGCTCGCCGCCTTTCTCGGCCGTGTGGCTCGAATGCTCGGCAGCCGTAATCCCGGAGCAGACGAGCTCCGCCGCGATCCCTATCGCGACGGTCGGCAGCCCTCCTTTCTGCGGCGGCTCTTTGGGATCAGCGAGGAGCTCGAGCAGGTTCGAGTCGATGATCCCCTGACGATCGCCCACCTCAAGGCGCTCCTCTGGCTCGATCGCCACCAGGAGACACTCGCTGCGAAGCGCCGGCTCATTCAGTCGGCGCGAAAACGCCCCGACTCGGAGATCTTCGCCAGGTTTCCCCTTCGGCTGGTTCCGACATATCCGGGAGACGAAAGGTTCGATTCCGATTACTTCCGCGAGTTTCTGCGGCGGGCGCCGGCTCTCACTCGGACGACTCTGGAGGAGATCTTCGCTTGACCGAGTTCTCCGTCGTCATTCCCACATACCAGAGGCCCGACACCTTGTTCCGGGTCCTCGATGCTCTGGAGCGGCAGTCGGAGCCGCCTTCGTTCGAAGTGGTCGTCGTCGACGACGGATCGCGCGACGAGACGCCGGCGAAGCTCGAGTCGTACCGCGCGGCCTATCCCTTTCGCTTCTTCTCGCAACAAAATTCCGGACCGGCGGCCGCGCGCAATCGCGGGATTCAAGAGGCGCGCGGCCGGCACGTCCTCTTTCTCGGGGACGACACGGTGCCGGAGGCTCTTCTGCTCGCTGTGCACGCCTCGGTGCACGCGCAGAAGAACGAGTCCCCCGTGGCCGTGCTTGGCTATACGACGTGGCCGCACGACCGCCACGTTACCCCCTTCCTGCATCACATCAACGAATACGGCCTTCAATTCGGCTATGGCCTGATCGAAGACGCCGACGCGGTGCCGTTCAACTTCTTCTACACTTCCAACATCTCCCTGCCGCGGTCGCTGCTGGTGGAGGCGGGGCTGTTCGACACGACGTTTCCGCATGCCGCCTGGGAAGACATCGAAATGGCGTATCGGCTGATGAAAATGGGAATGAAGATTCTCTATCGTCCCCGTGCCGTCGCCCGGCATCACCACGACATCACGTTCCATTCCTTTCGACGCCGGCAGGAAAAGTCGGGCGAGGCCGCGGCAATTTTCTACGGCAAGCATCCCGAGCTCGGCGATTTTCTCGGCGTCCCGCAGGCGACTCTCTACAGAAACGGCGGCGTTGTGCGGGGCCGTCTGCTGCCTTTCTGGGCGGCGCTCGCGGAGCGTTGGGAGCTGCCCGGAGCGCGTCGCGCCGTCGACCGAGTTTTGCGGGAAGATTATTTGCGGGGTCTCAACCGCGCGCTGGCTGATTCGCAGCAGGCCGTTGCTGCCCGTTGATCGGACGGATTCCTTGCTCCTCTGCGGATGACGCCGTGACACCTCGGGAGGTCAACATTCTTCGCAGCCCTCTACGGCGGGAAACTCCCAAATGATTGCATCGATAGGAGATCCTCGCACTCGGATCGAGGCCGTGGTTTGGCGTTCACCTTGCTGTAAGAAAGGGTGGGAGACTTTGCAATGAAGAAAATGACCTGGATGCTCTTGATCCTCGGCGGTCTGGTTCTGACGGCGCTTCCCGCATCCGCCGCGCCTTTCCTTCTCGCGCAACACGGACATGGAGGCGGCCATGGCGGCCATGGCGGGCATGGCGGGCATGGCGGAACGGTGATCGTCGGCGGGGGTTGGGGTTGGGGCTGGGGTTGGGGTTGGGGCTATCCCGGATACTATCCCGGATACGGCTACGGATACGAATATGACGCCGCTTATGGCTATGGGCATCCGGTCTGGGCGCGCGTCAAGACGGACGTGGATCCGGAAGAGGCGCGCGTCTATCTCGACGGAAAACTGATCGGGACCGCCGACGACTTCGACGGCTGGCCGGACTACCTGTACTTGAGGCGCGGGCACTACCGCTTGGAGTTCCGCCTCACCGGCTATGAGGCTCTGCCAATCGAAGTCGACGCGCACCCGGGAGCCACGATCAAGGTCGACAACCACATGAAAAAGATCCCCGGCGCCCCGCGTGGTTCCTACGACGAGCCGACCGTCAACCCGGTGCTTCGATATTGGGGTAAGAAAAAGGATTCGGTCGTGCCGATCGAACCGGGCTCCCACGACGGAAGTTACGGGCGGGGCGAACGATACCGAGGCGATGACGAGGACGGCGACGCCTATGCTCCTGAACCGGATCGGCCGCTCCCGCCGCGAGACCGGGAGCCTGCCCGGGATTCCGATTGGCGAGGAGATCGCCGCCCGTCCGATGCGACGGTCGCGGCGCCGCGCGGAGTCTCGACGAGGAGTCGGCTCCAGATGCGGATCGAACCGCCCGACGCTGCCGTCTACGTCGACGACCGTTTTGTCGGGACAGCCGAAGAAGTCAACTCTCTCGACAGAGGCGTCGCGGTCTCTCCCGGCAAGCACACGGTGACCGTGTCTCGGCCGGGATTCAAGGATCGCAGCACGAAGGTTGATGTATCGGCTGGAGGAACCGAAAAAGTCGAGATCTCGCTTTCGCGGTGAGGTGCTTTCACGCGGCCCGGCGGACCCGGGCCGCGTCTAAGTCGTGATGCCTGTGGGAGTCGTGTAAAAAAGAGACGAAGTCCCTCGCTAACGGTCCTGTTGGACGTATACTGCAGGCACTCGAAGGAATCGACGCGGGGGGGTTCCGGGGAGCCGGCGGCGTTCCTCAATACTGGTCGTCATGACCAACGCCTTTTCCGGTAGCTCCCAGGTCCACACTCTTCCCAGATCCTCCCGATCCCGTCGGCCCCTGACGATCTCCTGCTCGATTCCTTCGAGCCTTCCCCTGACTACCGACTCTCCAGATACAGCCCCACCAGAACCTTCTCGAAGTGCAGCCTCCGATTGCCTCGCCTCAGGTCGGGAGGCGCGTCGACGGCCGTGAGGGCACCCCGCACGAGCGCCGCGAAGGGGAGACGGCGGCCGACCTCGCGGGTGACTCCCGCAACCGCGGGATGCCGCAAAAGATCCGCCGAAGCGGCGCTGGAAACCGCCGCGTCCGCCAGCAGCTCCGAGAGAAGACGCGCCGCGGCCTCCTCGCCACGCGCGAGGCGGTCCGCGAGAAGAATCAGCGGAGCGACTCGGCCCGAAAGGAATCCCGCCTCCAGGGCGGCGGCGACTTCCAGTCGAGTCTGGCGATAGGACTCGAGTGACTCCGCGGCGTCTTCGATTTTCGGTTCGGCAAGAATGAGATCTTCGGCGTCCTCCGCGGAGAACCCGCGTTCCCTCCACACGGCGCGCTTCTGGCCGCGCGACGGCGAGGGGATCGGGGCCATGGCGCAACGCGAAAGAATCGTCGGCAGCAGCGCCTCCGGCCGTGTCGTGGTGAGGATCCAGTGGAGATGCTTTCCCGGCTCCTCGAGGGCCTTCAGCAGGGCATTGCCCGCCTCGGGTCCGAGAAGCTCCGCGCGCGAAACGATCGCGACCCGCCGCGCCGCCTCGTAAGGACGCCCGGCGCCGAAAGCGAGCGCCTCCCGAATGCGATCGACACGGATCCCGACGCCCTCGGCCTCGACGGAAAACACGTCCGGATGAAGACCGGCGAAGACTCTCCTGCACGACGAGCACTCCAGATTGGGATCCTCCTCCGGGCAGAGCAGTCGAGCCGCCAGGCGGAAAGCTTCCTCGCGCAGAGGCTCGGAGGCGGCGCCGCAGAGCAGGAGCGCGCCGGGGAAGTTCTCGGGTTGTTGACCGAGGCGCTCGAGCAACGGCAACCGTGTCACAGCCCAAACCGCTCGGAGAGATGCCGCCAGGTCTGCTCGAACACACGATCCGGATCTTCCGCGGCGGGAATCAGGCGGACGCGGTGCGGCTCGCGCCGCGCGATCTCGAGGTAAGCGCTGCGAACGCGCCGATGAAACTGCAGGTCCGCCGCCTCGAACCGATCGACGGAGCCGTCGCGCGAGCGGGCGCGAGCCAGACCGTCCTCCGGAACGAGGTCGTAGATCAGGGTCAAGTCCGGCACGAGCCCGTCGCGCGCCAAAGCGTCGATCTTTTTCACGAGTTCGGCGTCCAGACCCCTGCCGGCCTGTTGGTAGGCCTCGGTCGTGTCGGAGAAGCGGTCGCACAGAAGGAACCGGTTGGGCGCGATCGCGCCCTGCAAGAGCTCCCGCACATGTTGGCGGCGGTCCGCTTCGTAGAGAAGCCACTCGGCGACCGGGTCGAGGTTGCCGTGAGCGACGTCGAGCAGGATCGCCCGGATCTTCTGGCCGATCACCGTGCCGCCCGGCTCCTTGGTCTCCAGGACCTCGCGCCCGGATCGCCGCAGCTGCTGTGCGGCCATCGCGAGCTGCGTGGATTTGCCGGCGCCCTCGACCCCCTCGAACGTGACGAATGGCACGGGCGCAGTTTAGTCGAGGCATCGTCTCGACTGCCGAGCAGGACCATGGCCTCTCCGTTAACATTGCCGCCCGCGATGGATCCACGATGCCGGCCCTGAACGCTTCGCGAGAGAGCGAGAACGCCAGGGCGGAGCCCTCCCTGAGAACCTGGTTCTACGCGCTCGGTTTTCTCGGCCTGGCGCTGGCTCTCGTCTCCATCGGCGACATGTTCTCCACGCGCCCCTACGACGGGATCGTCCCCGTTCCCTACGGGCGCGGAGGCATCGAAGTGCGAGCCACGGTGCCCGGGAGTCCCGCGGCGAAGGCCGGAATTCCGGCGGGCGACTGCGTGATGGGAATTGGCAGGCGAATGGTCCACTCGATCTCGGATGCCTCCGCCGAGCTGCGGCGGCACCCCATCGGCTCGGTCGTCCCCTACCTCGTCCGGCACGGCCCGTGTCCGGTGACGCCGGGAGCCGCGGAGCCGGCGGAGCTCAAGACCGTAATGGTTCGGCTCTCGTCCGAGCGGCTGGGGGGCAAGACCTATCTCTATGCGGCGGTCCTCGGCTTTCTCTTCTTCTTCATCGGCCTCTTTGTCTTTCGCAATCGGCCCGACGATCGGGCGGCGCGGATTTTCTTCTTGCTCTGCGTCCTCTTTCTGCTCTTCTTCGTCTGCCGGCTGCGGCCCGCCTCCTACTGGTGGATCGACGTCTTCGTGCAGAACACCGGAACCGTCTCGCTCTTTCTCCTGCCGGCCGTGTTCCTCCATTTCTTCCTGATCTTTCCCCGCCCCAAGCAACTCATGTTCGCGCGCGCCGACGAGTGGACCGGTCAGCCCGCGGCCGCCTGGAAGCGGCGTCTCCAGGACTTCCTTTCGGCGAGCCCCCAGCTGCTCTACCTGATCTATTCGATTCCGCCTCTCGTCTTTCTCTACGACGTGTTCCGCCAGCTCCGCGGCCAGCGCGTGACCGTTCTGTCCGGAGCGCCGCTTTCCTCCTGGATCCTGCTGGGGGACTACCTCGTGCTCGGCCTCGCCGCGCTGGCCCACTCGGCGTTCACTCTGGACGACCCGCGCGAGAGGAGGCAGGCCACTCACGTCTTCATCGGGACCATCCTGGGGACGACGCCCTTTCTGATTCTCGGAATCGTGCTGCCGTCCCTCCTGGGCAACACGGACTATGTCTTCTACGGCATCGTCCCGATGATCCTGATCCCGCTGACCTTCGCGTACGCGATCGTCCGCTTCCAGATGCTGAACATCCGGTTCGTGATTCGCCGCACCTTCCTCTACGCGGCCACGACGGCCATTCTTTTCGGCTTCTATGCGGTCGTCTTCGCCGTGGCCAACTCCTTTTTCTCCGGCTCCCGGCTGGCTTCTTCGCCGCTCTTCAATTTCGGGTTTTTCCTCGTCGCTTTGCCGCTGTTCGAGCTCCTTCGCCGGCGTCTCCAGACGCCGCTCGACCGTCTCTTTTTCCGGGACAAGCTCGACTATCAGCAGGCGCTGCTCGAGATGAGCGAGGCCATCACCGGCGAACTCGACCTGGGCCGCATCGCGGACTATCTGACGGCGAGCGTGACGGCGACGATGCGCGTCGAGAGAGCGTCCATCTGGGTGCGGGGTCCGAGCGGATGGCTCGACCGGCGTGGACGGCGGGACGATCGAATCTCTCCCGGTGTGGCTCTCCGGCGGCTTCTCCAGACAGAGGGGCGGCCGGTGCGGATCGAAGAGCTCTCCCTCCACTTCGCGGATCCGGAAAGCGTGGAGTTTCGGGATCGTCTCTCCCGGGAGGGTCTTCAGCTCGCGGTGCCGCTCGTCTATCGCGAGCGCCTGATGGGAGTGCTGGCCCTGAACGGAAAGCTCTCCGGCGAGCGGTTCGACCGCGACGATGAAGCGCTCCTGGCGACGCTCGCCAACCAGGCGGCGCTGGCGATCGAGACGGCGCTTCTCCACGACCAGATGACTCGTCAGGCGGAGCTGGCCCGCGACCTCGAGATCGCGCGCGACATCCAGTCGAGCCTCCTCCCACGCTCCGTTCCCCTGGTGCCGGGATTCTCGTTTTTGGGCGGGAGCCTGCCGGCCAGGGTCGTCGGAGGCGACTTCTACGACTTCATTCCTTTCGAAGATCGCTGCCTGGGAATTGTGATCGGGGACGTCTCCGGCAAGTCGGTTCCCGCCTCCCTGCTCATGGTCGCGTCCAAGGAGATTGTCTACTCGCGGGCCCTGACCACGCGCGACCCCGGAGTGCTCTTCCAGGAGTCCAACCGCAGAATCTATTCGATCAAGCGACGGATGTTCGTCTCCCTCGGCTATTTTGTGCTCGACCCCGACGCGATGAGTCTGCGGTACGCGATCGGCGGGCAGCCGATGCCGATCCTCATTCGGTCGGGTGACGGCGGTCCTTGCACTCTCGATCCTCCGGAGCACCGGCTTCCTCTGGGCGCATTCCGAGAGGTCGCTTACGACACGCGGGAGCTCTTCTTGAAGCGAGGGGACCTGATCTTTTTCTACACCGATGGTTTTTCCGAGGCGATGAACGAATCGATGGATCCCTTCGGAGAAGAGCAGCTGATGCAGTCCGTGGCCCGGCGCTCGGGCGAGCCGCTGGAGGAGCTGGCCCGCGGCGTCCTTTCGGACATCCGGTCCCACGTGGGGGCCGCGGAGCAGTACGACGACATGACCTTCCTGCTCCTGCGCGTCGAGTGAAATCCGTCCTTGGTCGCTGGTCCTTCGGGGACTAAGGACTGAGGACTAAGGACTAAGGACCTAAAGCCCACAGCTGAGGACAAAACTCCGTAGCCGAAACGCCGTATGATGAAGGAGATATGAAGTCTCGACGCCGGCTTCTCGTCTCTCTTGTCGTTGTCGTCCTCGTGGGCGTTGGCGTAGCGGCTGCCCTGTTTCTGACGAACCGACGGGAGGTCACGACCTCTTCGGCCGAGGCCTACCGCGCGTATCGCGAGGCCATCGAGAACGAGCAGCGTTATTACTTCAAGGATGCCCGGGTCGGCTTCGCGCGTGCCCTGGAGCGGGACCCCGATTTCGCGATGGCCATCCTCGGGCTCGCTCGAAACTCCGACCGGGAGCAGGCGAAGTCCCTGATCGAGAGGGCCAATCGGCAGCGGGATCGGCTGACGGAGCGGGAGCGCCTTCACGTGGAGATGCAGGCCGCTTTCCTGGCGAGCAAGGCGGACGAGGGTTTCCGCATCGCGAAAACCATTCACGAAAAATACCCGGACGACACTCGGGCCGCCGTGATGCTCGCGGGCCAGGAAATGTCGAAGGGGAACACCGAGCGAGCCCTCCAGATCTTCTCCGAGCAGATCGCGATCGATCCGAACAATGC